>URLO01000013.1 GCA_900548625.1 uncultured Eubacteriales bacterium
GCCTTTTCAAACGCGAACCCAGCCACGCGGTTCGCGTTTGAGAGCTTGTCAAAAAGACTTTTTTGACAAGCTCGAAGTCCCTTCCGGAATCCATGGTTCCGGAAGGGGCTTTCATGCTGCAATCATTCACGCTTTCTCAGTCCAGCGGGTTATTGACGATGCCCGCAAAGAGCGGCTGTTCGTTTTCCGCTGTGACAAGGAACAGGAACGGACGGTCAAAGCAAAGGTCGATCACTTCGCTGACCATGGCGCGCCCCTCCACCCCTATCACGGTGAACGCCGCTGCCTCGCAGCCCTCCTCGTCGATCTTCACGCGGGCGGCATGCTGCGCCTGCGTGACGGCAAGCGCCTCTGCATCCGCGGCCAGCGGCGTGAAGTCCGAAACGGATGCGTCAAACACATCGCGGACGCCGAGCGCCATGAGGCCGTCCTTCAGGTCGAAGTCCGCCGAGACATCGAATTTGGGCAGGGTGAGGTTCACGGTCAGGCTTTTGCAGTTTGCCCAGTCGCCGCCGGAGGCAAGAAAGCGCTGCGCCTCCTCGTCTGTGAGAAGCTGCTCGGGGGTGTGGCCCTCTCGCGGCAGGACGAGCCACATCGCGCCGCCCATGTCAAAGCGGAGGCAGACTGCCTCAAATTTCTCGCCCCAGTAATAGCCCGCGGCATCGCCGCCGTGCATAAAATCGCACGTCACATCGCCGCTGGGCGTGTGGAAGGTGTCGCTCCGGGTTGCATCCGCGTAGAACTCGTTTTGCCACGCGGCGCGGAAATAGAGCGTGGACGCCAGCGCAATGACGGTCTGCGGACGCAGGGTGATGTTCTTCACCGCGTCCTTCAAGAGTCCGCCGGTCTGCTCGTTCAGCCAGCTTTGGAGCGCCTCGTTCAGCGCCGCGCTCCCCATTTCGCCCCGGTACGACGCGGCGTGGTAGTGCTCCGCAAGCGCGTCCATCGTCTCCTGCCGGAAATCGATGTCCCGGTTCAGCCAGACAGACGAGCCGGGCAGGCACTTGGTCTGGCCGTCATCGCAGTATGTCGAGCTCCAGAGCGCGGAGGTCTTTTTCCGCTGGATCTCGATGCTCTCCGAGCCGAGAAGCGACAGGATCTGCGCGCGGCTCTCGCCGTCTGTACACTCCGCCAGCATGGCGAGCGCAAGATAGAGGCTCAGCGGCGAATAGACGCGGTTTTCTCCGTCTGTCCCGGCAAGATACTGCTGCGACGTGGTCAGGAAAAACGACTGCATTCCATCGCTCCAGCCGTCATCCAGCGCCAGACGGTCGGTGCGGTCGTCCTGCCACGCTTCGTAGGCGGCGTTGTACGCCTCCATGTCGAGCGTTCCGTCCTTCGCCTCATAGTCCTCGAAATTGGGCCGCTGCACCGCCTGCGGAAGCTCCGGCTTTGCAAGCAGCATTCCATCTGCATCCGGAAAATCCGCCGTCCCCGGCTCTCGCGTTCCGTTCTGTGTGCCTGCGGCACATGCGGCAAGCGAGCAAAGGCTCGCCAGCACAAGGATCCAAGCCAAAAATCGTTTCATATCTGCGTCCTCCCTTTCGTGAAGCAGTATTGTGCCCTTCTGACCATAAAGACGCAGTTTTTTGCGGCTGGTTGCACCGCGCCGAAAAATTTACGGCAGCAATACATAGAGCGCAAGATCCACTGCGACGGCCGCCAGCACACAGACGATGACCGGCACACGCTTCCACGCAAGAAGGCCGGCCGCCGCGCCGCCCGCAAGGCCGATGTAGGGTCTTGCGGCGTCCATCGTGAGAATGCCGGGGAAAATGAGCGCCGCCATCGCGGTATAAGGAACAAGCTGAAGAAATTTCTCCGCCTTCGGGCCGAAGTGCAGCTTTTCCAGCAGCACGGCGGGCAGCATGCGCGGAATATAGGTCACCAGCATCATGCCGAGGATCAGGATCAGAATGTCAGTCCTCATGGTACAGCTCCTTTCCCGGCAACTCCACAAACGGCACGCCGACCGCCGCGCCGACGAGCGTTGCCACGACCAGCGCCCATCCGGGTGTCAGAAGCCGTGACAGCAGCGCATTGATCGCCGCTGTAAACACGACCAGCAGCGCAAGCCGCCCGTTGCCGTGCAGACTCGGCATCAAAAGCGCAATGAACATCGCATACATCGCGATGCCGAGCGCCGCCGTCAGAAGCGGCGGCAGAAAATCGGACGCGACCGCGCCGATAAACGTTCCGAGATTACACGCCAGATAGGAGACGAGCGACATGCCGAAAAAGACCAGTCCCGGGTGCTCTGTGCGCTTCTGGACGGCATGGATGGCAAAGACCTCGTCGGTCACGCCGAACGCCAGAAGCATCTTAAACGGACGCTTTTCCCGTTTCAGGTCGTTCATGACACAGGCCGACATAATAAAATAGCGCAGGTTCAGGATGAACGTCGTCAGCAGGATCGCCGCGACGCCAGCACCCTGCGCATTCATGCCGACTGCCATCATCTGGCTGGCGCCCGCATGGACACAGGCGGACATCAGGCATGTTTCAAGCACGGAAAATCCCGCCTGACGCGCGATCAGCGCATAGGCGATGCCGGCCGGGATATAACCGAGAATGACGGGCGCACCAAGATGCACCCCGAGACGAAATGCGGCAAGGCCGCCTGTTTTTTTCTTACTCATAGCGCCTGCACTTTCTCCGCATCAAACGGCGGCAGCACCTTTTGCAGGAACACCGCATCGAGCCAGCGGCCGAATTTGAAGCCGGACTTATAGAGCCGCCCGACCTCGCGGTAGCCGTGACGCGCATGAAAGGCCAGACTGTGCTCGTTTTCCTCTGTGACGATGGCAACAAGATTTCGAAGCCCCTGCTGCTCCGCGAGGCGCTCAACGGCGGCAAGCAGGCTTGCGCCGGCGCCGCGGCCGAGGCAGTCATGGGCAAGATAGATCGACAGGTCAGCCGTGTAGCGATAGGCCGAGCGCTCGTGATAAGCATCCAGATAGGCATAGCCGATGACCGCGCCGTCCTCCTCCGCGACCAGATACGGATAGCCCGCGCAGATGCGGCGCACCCGTTCGGAAAAGGCTGCAAGGCTCAGAGGTTCTTCTTCAAATGTGATCGTCGTATGCTCGATATAATAATTGTAGATCGCAAGGCAGGCCGCAATGTCCCTGTCCTCGATCGGGCGGATCCGCAGCATAGGCATTCTCTCCATGTTCGTATGCAAGCATGTGCACACAGAATTTGGTGGTTATGATATATGATAACAGGATATCATCTGCTTTTCAATTGCAAATTGTGCAAAATGCATGCAAAATACAGAGAGAGACTGGATCTCTCCAGCCTCTTGTGTACATATGTGCATGTTTTACGCCTCGCGGACGTCCTTGCCGCCCTCAAAAAACAGCGCGACCGCGCCCGGCCCGAGATACGAGCCGGTGACAGGCTCATACCGGAGGACCATCATTTTTCTCGGCTGCGCGATCTTGCAGATCATCTCCGCGAGTTCCTCCGCATCCTGCTTGCAGTCGGTATAGACGACGCTGACGATGCGCTTTGCCGCATCCGTCACGAGCTTCGCGTAACGCTCGGCGAGGGCCGCAAGCGCCGCCTTTCTGCCGCGTGTTTTTCCGCAGACGACAAGCTCGCCGCGGTCGTTGCCCTTGAGCAGCGGCCGGATGCCGAGCACCGTGCCGATCACGGCCTTCGCACCGGACAGACGTCCGCCGCGGCTGAGATACATAAGATCATCCAGCAGAACGCCCTGATACATGCAGGCGCGCTCGTCAAGAAGGCGGTCTGCGATCTCGTTGATGCCGAGCCCCTCCGCTCTCCACTCAACAGCGTGCATCACCGGAATGCCCTCGCCCATCGAGGCGCCGAGGGTATCGACCGTTCGGATCGTGCGTTCGGGGAACGTCTCGCGAAGCTGCGCGGCAGCGATCTCCGACGAGGCATACGAGCCGCTGATGCCCGAGGACATGCCGACAAACAGGATGTCATTTCCAGCCTCCAGAACCGGCGTGAACGCATCGATATAGCGCTGCGGCGGGACCTGCGACGTGGTCACGCGCTCGCCCTTCTTCATCGCGGCAAAATAGGCGTCCGCCTCCTTGGCGTTAAATTCCTCCGTATCCATGCAGAAGTGTTCCTCTCCGAAAACATGGTAGGAAAGCGGGATGACGACGAGCCCATGCTCCTTGGTATATGGCGTCGGCAGGTTTGCCGAGGTGTCCGTTGCGATTACAAAGCCCATTTCAGCCTCCGTGTAAGCATTCATCTAATTTTTAAAATCAGATTATCACGTTTATAATACGATGTCAACACGCAATTACAGTACAGCATCTTGTCAAGCGTCCGCTCTGCTGCTATAATACAATGTATCATGGATCCGGAATCGTTTCAGAAATGGAGGCGCCTATGCGCTACGACAATCGGCTGACCGCGGCAAAGCTCCGCCGCTGGGAGACCTACCTTCACGACTATCGCCTGCCGAGCTGGGAGGAGATCCCCGATCTCGGTCTTTATATGGAGCAGGTGCTTGCGCTGCTGCGGCAATATCTCGACTATCTGCCGCCGGAGCTCAAGGACGAGCAGTTCATCACCGCCGCCACCATCAACAACTATGTCCGCAACCGCTTCATGCCGGAGCCGTGCCGGAAAAAATACTACCGCGTTCACATCGCATATCTCATCATGATCTGCACGCTCAAGCAGACGCTCAGCATCGCAACGCTGCACAGCATGATCCCTGTCGGCCTGTCGGAGCAGGAGGTGCGTGAGATCTACAGCGCATATGCGGAAAAGCACCGGCTGGCCGCCGAGTATTTCATCCAGCAGGTGCGGCTGGCCGCAGGCCCGATCCTTGCGCACGAAAGAACGCAGTTCGCGCTTGCCACATCGGAGACGTCGGAGCTCATTTCCGAGATCGCCATTCTCAGCGGTCTTTCCCGTCTCCTTGCGGAAAAGCTCCTGCTGCTGGAGGGCAAGGATCTGGAAACGTATCCGAAAAGTGCGCTGGAGATCACAAAGTCCGACCATCCGGACGCTGCCGGCAAATAGCGGCCGGTTTGCTTTACCGGGGCGTATGCAGCGGGCCGCATCCGGCGCGGCTTTCGTTTTACATAACTTGACACGCTCGCTGGAAGCACGTATAATGTATCTGATTTATTCTACGACGAATGGGAGCGTCCCCAATGAAAAAACACACCGTCCGAAATGTCATCCTGCTGGTTCTGGCCGCCGCGCTTCTGATCGGCGCCTGCCTGTTTTTCTTTGTTTTCCGAAAAGATCTGACCGCAAGCGTGCTGATCTACTGGGGCGACCGTTTTGAGCAGTCCGGCCGCTACAACCGCACCATCGCCTTTTACCGGCAGGCCCAGAAGCTCCAGCCGGAGGATGAGACCATCCCCCGCCGGCTCGCAAAGGCGTATATTCTCAGCGGGAACTACACCAAGGCTGAGTACACGCTGGTCAGCGCCATCACGCGCGACCCCGAATCGGTCGAGCTGTATGCGGAGCTTTCCCGCACATACGTCGCGCAGGACAAGCTCATGGATGCCGAGCAGATGCTTGGCAGCATCGCAAACGAGTCTGTGAAGGCCGCCATCGAGGCGCTTCGCCCGGCAACGCCGGTTTTGACGCCGGAGAGCGGCTATTACAGCGAGTATATCGATGTCTCCGCGTACAGTGCTTCCGGCTCGGTCTATCTCACCGCGACGACCGATTTCCCGTCGCTTGCGACGGATCTCTATACCGGCCCTGTCACGCTGCCCGGCGGCGAATCGACCGTCATTGCCATCTCTGTGGACGCAAACGGTCTTGTCAGCCGCGCGGCCTATGCGGGCTACACGGTCGGAAATGTGGTCGAGGCGATCACGCTCGAGGATCGCGCGGTGGACGCCGCTGTGCGCGAGCAGCTCGGAAAGGCCGCAAGCGACGAGATCATGTCCGACGAGCTTTGGGAGATCGAGGCGTTCACCGTCCCCGAGGAGACGCAGTCCCTCAGTGACCTGCGCTTCTTTACGGGTCTTCAGGCCCTCACCATCCACAATGCGCCCTCGACGCTCGATTTGAGCATCATCGGCACGCTGACAACGCTCCGCACACTGGATCTCACGGGCTGCACGCTCTCGCAGAGCATGCTGGAGACGGTCGGGACCCTCCCCGATCTCACGAGCCTGACGCTCAGCAACTGCGCCATTGAGTCGATCAATCCGCTGGTCGGTCTGACCAAGCTCAAGATGCTCAATCTGACGAACAACACCATCTCCGACATCACCGCCGTCTCGTCCATGACGGAGCTGCGCGAGCTGCATCTGACCAACAATCCCATCAGCTCCATCACATATCTCAACAACTGCCTGCTGCTTGAGAAGCTGTATGTCGAAAACTGCGGCATTTCCAAGCTGTCGAGTCTCGCCGGAAACACGAATCTTTCCGAGCTGTATGCCTCGAACAACGAGATCAGCGACATTTCTGTGCTGGCGGACTGCACGGCGCTCTCCGTCATCGATCTGAGTGAGAACAAGCTCAGCGACATCTCCGTTCTGACGAATTTCCCGGAGCTTGTCAATTTCAAGGCCAACAACAACCAGATCAAGGCCGTTCCGAAATTTGACCCGGAGACATCGAAGCTCGTGCAGTTCAGCGCGAACTACAATGAGATCGAGGATGTATCCGGCTTTGCAAAGCTGCTCTATCTCAACTATATCCGCGTGGACTACAACAAGGTCAAGGACATCTCGTGTCTCAAGGACTGCTATAACCTCATTCAGATCGACGTGTGGGACAACCCCGTTGACACCAAGAGCATCCCCGACCTTCAGGAGATCGGCATCATCGTCAATTACAATCCGACGTATGAGCCGCCCAAGGAGGCTGCATAGCAAAACGAAGTTTGAATCGAGAAAGCGCATCCGTGCGGCAGCACGGATGCGCTTTTGCGTTTGTTAGTTAGAGAGAAGCTCGATGCCCTTTTTCACGCGGGCAATGGAGGCTTCCTTGCCGAGAAGCGAGGCAAGCTCCGTTGCGCCGCCGGGTGTGGAGGCCTTACCGGAGAGCGCCACGCGAAGCGGCCAGAGAATGACGGAGTTTTTGACTTCCTTCTCCGCGGCCAGCGCCACCAGCCGCTCATACAGGCCCTCATTCGACCAGTCCTCCTGTGCCTCCAGCACCGGCAGAAGCGTCCGGAGGGTGTCGAGCGAGTTTTCAAGATTCGTCTTGGACTTCTTGTGGACGTAAAGCTCCGTATCGTACTCCGGGAGTCTGTCAAGGAAATCGACGCGCTCGGGAAGGTCTGAGAGGATCTCACAGCGGGACTGCACCAGCGCCGCGACCTTCCGCAGGTCGATGGCCGGGCTTGTGACCGCCTTTTTGAGCCACGGCTCCGCCTTCGTGAAGAACTCCTCGGATGTGAGCTTCTTCATGTACTCGGCGTTCATCCAGCGGAGCTTGTTGATGTCAAACACAGCGGGGCTCTTGGAAATGCCGGAAATGTCAAAGGCCTTGACAAGCTCGGGCAGGGTGAAGAACTCCTGCTCGGCAAGCTCGCCCTTCGGGCTCCAGCCAAGCAGCGCCACATAGTTGAGAACAGCAGGCGTCAGGTAGCCCGCGCGGATGAGATCCTCATAGCTCGGGTCGCCGCTGCGCTTTGACATTTTGTGCTGCGCATCGCGCATGACCGGCGAGCAGTGGACGTAGGTGGGCACCTCCCAGCCGAACGCCTGATACAGCAGGTTGTACTTCGGCGCAGACGAGAGATACTCGGTGCCGCGGACAACGTGCGTAATGCCCATCAGATGGTCGTCCACGACGTTTGCAAAGTTATAGGTGGGAAGACCGTCGGACTTGAGCAGCACCTGATCCTCAAGCTCCTTATTTTCGACCGTGATGTCGCCGAAGGAGGCGTCATGGAACGTGGTCGTGCCCTCGTGCGGGATGCGCTGGCGGATGACAAAAGGCTCGCCCGCCTCCACACGTCTGAGCGCCTCGTCAAGCGGCAGGTCGCGGCAGGCACAGACGTGCTTGCGGATCTCCTTGCCCTCATCCTCTGCGGGCGCTTCTTCCTCCTCACCCTTCTGGCAGAAGCAGTAGTATGCGCCGCCCTTTTCGCAAAGGAGCTTTGCATACTTGCCGAACAGGTCACGGCGCTCGGACTGGACATAGGGGCCGACCGGGCCGCCGACGTCGGGACCTTCGTCGTGGTCAAGACCGCATTCTGCCATCGTCCGGTAGATCACGTCCGTTGCGCCCTCGACCAGACGGCCCTGATCGGTGTCCTCGATGCGCAGGATGAACGTGCCGCCCTGACTGCGGGCGATCAGCCACGTGTAAAGCGCCGTGCGCAGATTGCCGACGTGCATATAGCCCGTGGGACTGGGTGCAAAGCGGGTGCGCACCTTGCCGCGCGGAATGCGCGCTTCCATCTCATCAAAAAAGTTCATAAGAACTCCTCCGTATCTGCATTTGAATTTCTCTTATCATATCGTTTCCATGTCCGTTCGTCAATGATTTTTCTGAAATCCGCGCGCTGTGATTGCGAAACCGACGGATGTGTGATAAAATAAGGTCACTTATGTAAAGGCAGCACCGCGCAATTGCGTCCGCGCGCTTCGGCGGATCTTTTCCGCCAATCCTGCGGTTTGAAAAGATTGAAGTATTGCGCAGCCGTTGGCGTCGAAGACGCCTTACGGATGCGGCATGCCCCTTGCGGGTACATACAGTATTCCTGCGCTTTTCAAATCTTGGCTTGACAGAAAATCTCTCGCCGAATCTACTTGCCGAATTGTGCGGTGCTGCCTAAAAATACAAAATAGAACAGAGGTTTTCATCATGGAAGACAAAAAGCGGATCTTTTCAGGCATTCAGCCCAGCGGCGATCTGACGCTCGGCTCGTACATGGGCGCCATCAAGAACTGGGCTGCATTGCAGCACGAATATGAGTGTCTGTTCTGCATTGTCGATATGCACGCCATCACCGTGCGTCAGGTGCCCGCCGATCTGCGGCGGCGCACGCTCGAGCAGCTCGCGCAGTATATCGCCTGCGGTCTCGATCCGGAGAAGAATATCATGTTCATCCAGAGCCATGTGCCGCAGCACGCGGAGCTGAGCTGGGTGCTCGGCTGCTATACGCAGTTCGGTGAGCTCAGCCGCATGACGCAGTTTAAGCAGAAGTCGCAGCAGCATGCCGACAACATCACGGCAGGTCTGTTCACCTACCCCGTTCTGATGGCGGCGGATATCCTGCTGTATCAGGCCGATCTTGTGCCCGTGGGCGAGGATCAGAAACAGCACGTGGAGCTTTGCCGCGACATCGCCACGCGCTTCAACTACATTTTCCCCGACACCTTCACGCTGCCGGAGCCGTTCATCCCGAAGATGGGCGCACGCATCATGAGTCTCGGCAATCCTGAAAACAAGATGTCGAAGTCCGATCCCGACGGCTGCGTCTATCTGATGGACAAGCCGGAGGACATCATGCGCAAGTTCAAGCGCGCCGTGACCGACTGCGAGACCGCCGTCCGCTACGACCGCGAGAACAAGCCCGGCATTTCGAACCTGCTGACCATCTACTGCGCCGCGACCGGCAAAACGCTGGCTGAGGCTGAGGCCGAGTTTGCTGATCAGGGCTACGGTGTGTTCAAGCCCGCCGTCGGCGAGGCGGTCGTGGAGCTTGTCCGCCCGATCTCGGACGAGGCGCATCGTCTGCTCGGCGACAAGGCATATCTCGAGAGCATTTACAAGTCCGGCGCGGAGCGCGCCTCGTATCTTGCCAACAAGACGCTGCGCAAGGTCTATAAAAAGGTGGGCTTTGTCGCCCGCTGATCGGAGGAGTTCTCATTGACGACGCAATTTGCATTGAAGATGCTGGTCGCGCTCACCGCTGCCGCCGCCATCTCCTTCCTCACCACGCCGCTGGTCAAGAGCCTTGCCTACCGCGTCGGCGCGATCGATGTGCCGAAGGACAACCGGCGGATGCACAAGACGCCCATTCCCCGTCTCGGAGGGCTTGCCATTTTTATCGCGTTTCTGCTCACGACGCTCATTTTCGCCGACATCGACCGCCAGATCCGCGGCATTCTGCTCGGCGCGGTCATGATCGTGGTGCTGGGCGTGCTGGATGACATTCTGACGCTCAAGGCGCTGCCGAAGCTGTTCGTGCAGATCGCCGCAGCTGCCATGGCGGTCTATCACGGGTGTGTCATTCAGTTTTTCTCGAACCCCAACGTATTCAGCAACGCAACGTACATCAGCCTCGGCTGGCTCTCGGTCCCGGTCACGATCATCTGGATCGTCGCCATCACGAACGCCGTCAACTTCATTGACGGGCTTGACGGGCTTGCCGTCGGCGTGTCCGCCATCTCCACGGCGGCGCTGGTCGTGATCGCGCTTCTGGTGCAGGAGCTCAACATCGCCGTCATTCTCATCGCGCTGTTCGGCGCGTGCCTCGGCTTCATCCCCTACAACATGAACCCCGCCAAGATCTTCATGGGCGACACCGGCTCGACCTTCCTCGGATATATCCTTGCCACGCTGTCGGTCACGGGCCTGTTTAAGCTCTATGCCATCATCTCGTTCGCGGTGCCGTTTTTGATCCTCGGCCTGCCGATCTTTGACATCTGCTTCGCATTCCTGCGCCGCATTGCAAAGGGGCAGAACCCGATGACCGCCGACCGCGGCCATGTACACCACCGGCTGATCGACATGGGCTTTTCGCAGAAGCAGGCCGTCGCCATCGTCTATATGCTGACGGCGATCCTCGGCCTTGCCGCCGTGCTGCTGACGTCCTCGGGCGAGCTGAAGGCACTGATCCTGATCGGCGCGGTCTTTGTCGTTGCCGCCATCGGCGTCCGCGCGATCTTCGCAGAGCACAAGCCAAAGCCGTCCGAGCACTCGGACGAAGCTGACGCGGCGCCGCAGGACGCCGCGCCGTCAAAACCGCAGGAGGAAACACATGAATAAGATCAAAGTCATGTCCGTATTCGGCACCCGCCCCGAGGCCATCAAAATGGCGCCGCTGGTGCGTGAGCTTCAAAGACACGAGGGCATCGAAAGTCTCGTCTGTCTGACCGGCCAGCACCGGGAAATGCTCGACTCGGTCATGGATATTTTTAAACTCAAGGCCGATTATGACCTCAACATCATGGAAAAGCGCCAGACGCTCTCCACCATCACGACCAAAACGCTCCTTGGCATGGAAAACGTGCTGATGAAGGAAAAGCCGGACCTCATTCTCGTCCACGGCGACACGTCCACGACATTTGCCGGCGCACTGGCTGCGTTCTATCATCAGGTCAAGGTCGGTCATGTGGAAGCCGGTCTTCGCACATGGGACAAATACTCGCCCTTCCCGGAGGAAATGAACCGCACGCTCGTCGGTGACATCGCAGACCTGCACTTCTCCCCGACGAAGGCAAACGCCGACAACCTCCGCCGCGAGGCCATCGCAGGCGAGATCTTCATCACCGGCAACACGGCGATCGACGCCATGCAGTATACCGTCCGCAAGGACTACCGCTTCACGACGGAGCTGCTCAATCACCTCGATTTTGAAAATCGGCGCGTTCTTGCTGTCACCTGCCACCGGCGCGAGAATTACGGTCAGCCCATGCAGGACATCATGCACGCGATCCTCGAGGTCGTGGAGCGCCATCCCGACGTGGAGGTCGTCTACCCCGTCCATCTCAGCCCCGTGGTGCGCGAATGCGCCTTCCCTATTCTCGGCGGACATGAGCGTATTCACCTGATCGACCCGATCGATGTGGAGGAAATGCACAACCTGATCGCGCGCTGCCACTTTGTCATGACGGACTCCGGCGGCCTTCAGGAGGAGGCGCCGGCACTTGGCAAGCCCGTGCTCGTCATGCGCCGTGAGACCGAGCGCCCCGAGGCCATCGCCGCCGGAACGGCAAAGCTGGCCGGTGTTGAGAAGGACACGATCGTAAAAATGGCAGACGAGCTGCTCGATTCGCCGGAGGCTTACGCCAAGATGGCAAAGGCCGTCAACCCCTATGGCGACGGCCATGCCTGTGAGCGCATTGTGCAGGCGATCGAGTGGTACTTCGGTCAGCGCGGCGAGCGTCCGGCCGATTTCGGCGCGTAACTGCACACAAGGATAAACCACTTCGGCGGTTTCAGACTGTCAAATAACCTCGTAGAGTTTCGCGCCCGCAGGCGATTCGCACCACGTGGTTCCCCTTCGCGGCATAGCCGCTTCGGCCTACGCTAAAAAAGTGCCGCCGGCACTTTTTCTGAACGCTGCGGTGTCAGACAAAACACAAAACGCCCGGCAAGTGTGGAATTTGTGCGCAAGCAGCGCACAAATTATGCGCGCAGGCGGGCGCAGCCTTTTCAAATGCGAACCCAGCCCCGCGGTTCGCGTTTGAGAGCTTGTCAAAAAGACTTTTTGACAAGCTCAAACCGCTTCGCGGTTTTCATCTCAGGAAAGGAGCCGCGCCCGTATGGACGAGAAAAACAGCAACAAAAAAAACGCCATAATCGCCTCCATCGCTGCGCTGGCCGTCATTTCTATCCTCATTGCGCTGTTTGTCATCTCCGCAGAGCGCAGCCGTCACGATGTGATCGTGCTGCCGGACCCGCCCGCTGCGGATGCACCGCAAACACCTCCGGCGCAGGAAGATCCGGAGGACATTTTCGCGCAGATCACAACGGACAATGTGCAGAGCATCCTCGCCGGGCTAAACCGGCCCGAATACTATCATCAGACGCTGACGCTGACCACCTACGCAGACGATGCCGTGCGTGAGCAGCATGCCGATCTCTGGTGCGCAGGCACTTTGATGCTCGTCCGGCTGACGGACAGCCTGGAGACGGTGAATTATCTCACAGACGGGCACAAGCTTTATATCTGGTATGCCGACGCGGAGGACGTTGTCTCGCTCACGCTGAACGGGGAAACGCATCGCGATGAGCTGACCGGCGTACCGACCTATGAAATGCTCCTGAATGCGCAGAAATCGGAGCTGGATGATGTGGAGTTTCTCTCGCCTGACGCAGATGACGGCGGCCTTCAATGCGTTTTTGTCCAGTGTACGCAGGGCGGCGTGCAGCGCTGCTACTGGGTGAGTCTGGACAGCGGGCTTCTCTACCGCTACACCGCGCTTTCCGGCGGCGAGCCCTTTTACACCGTCCAGCAGACGCAGCTTGAGCAGCTGATGGAGGGAGACGAGGCGCTGCACGGCGTGTTCCGCCTCCCGGACGGCACAGACCCGTTTGCAGAGAAGACAGAGGAAGCGGCGTCCGAGGACGCCGCTACATCAGGATAAACGCCGCAAGGGTCAAAAGAATGGACAGCGTATCGTCCTCCTCTCCGTCGATCAGCAGTAGCAGCACGATCGCAAGGAGCAGAAGATCGCCCGTGTCCATGCCCTTCGGCAAAAGCGCCCGCAGAGGGCGCGCTCC
Organism: uncultured Eubacteriales bacterium; assembly: GCA_900548625.1. Taxonomy (GTDB): domain Bacteria; phylum Bacillota; class Clostridia; order Oscillospirales; family Oscillospiraceae; genus CAG-170. The sequence continues at coordinate 13,381 of URLO01000013.1, forward strand.
CGCTTCGCCGCATGGCTCGCTGCTTTGCCTCTCTGCGGCACGCGGCTTTTCCGGCGCCTCCGGCGGCGTACAGGTTGTGACGGTCATGCGCTGAAAGGTTCCGTCCGTCCCCGGTATGTAACGGTTGTACACGCAATCCCCCCTCATGGCAGATCGTTTTCGTTCCGGCTTTTGAGGGCGCGGCCCGCAAGCTGCGACAGCCGCGCCGCCCGGATCGCGCGGTCGAGCTTTTCGCGCCGGTTCGGCTTGAGAAACGGGCGCAGCGCGTTCAGCAGCGCCTCCTGCTTCTGTTCGAGCTTCCCTGCGCTTTGCAAAAGCGCTCCGAGCGGCTGTGACATCAGAGTGCCAAGTCCCTTCATGGGCTCCTGTGGGCTCTCTGTCTCCGGCTTCGCCGCAGATTCCTGGAGCTCCGCCGGCAGCTCTGCCCCGAGCGACCGCGCAAGGGCGAGCAGCTCTTTCATCTGCTGGGGGTCATTCAGTACCGACTCGATCCGCTGCTGTAGCTCATCCATGGCGCTCCCCTACTTCCGATTGATCTCGTCCACGAGCCTTACGGCCTCCGGTGACTGCATCAGCGGCTCCATGATGCGCTTTGCCCGGTCGTAGTCGCCGTTTTTTGCGGCGGCTGACGCCTGACGAAGCGCAATGCCGCCGTCGCGGCTCAAAAGCTCCATGAGCTGCTTTCCCTCCTTGGACGCGAGCATGCTGCGAAGCTGCTCGGGTCGAATGCCGCCTTGCGGCACTTTGCCGTTTTCCATCCGCCCAACTCCCCTCTGCTGTCTTTCTCTCCTATTCTATGCAGCGGCATTGCCGCAGGTGACTGTTTTGAAGCTACTTGTTTTCTCTGACTCCCATCACTCCATCGGTAATATGTATGACGCGGTGGAGCTGGAAAGACCGGATCAGGTCTTTCATCTCGGTGACTATGTCACAGACGCGGAGGATCTTGTAAACGCCTTCGGCGGCCTGGATATGACCTATGTTCCCGGAAACTGTGACGGCTTTTCTGCCGCCGCGCCGTCGCTTCTGCGTGAGGTCTGCGGCACACGCATCTTTCTGACGCACGGGCATCTGTTCGGCGTCAAAACAGGACTGACGCGACTGCTCCTTGAGGGCAGGCGGCTCGATGCGCAGCTCGTGCTGTTCGGCCACACGCACTGCCCTCTGCTTCAGCAGCAGGACGGCATCTGGCTGCTCAACCCAGGCTCCTGCTCCGCCCTGAACGGCAGTTATGCCGCCATAACATTCGAGGGCGGAAAATTTCATTGTGAACTGAAAGAGATCTGTTGATTTCTTTTCCATATTCTGTATAATAGTATTGGAGGTACCCATGCTACTTGCGATCGACATTGGCAACAGCAACATCGTCATCGGCTGCATGAACGGCATGCAGATCGAAAATGAGTTCCGCATCGCGACCGATTTTGTCAAAACATCTGACCAGTACTGCATCGACCTGAAAAATGTCCTCTCCCTGTGCGACATCCACGTTCAGGATCTCGAGGGCGTCATCATCTCCTCAGTCGTGCCGCCGCTTCTCAACTCGTTCCGGTCGGCTGTTATGAAGCTCACGGGGAAAAAACCGATGGTCGTCGGCCCCGGCATCAAGACCGGTCTCAACATCCAGATCGACAATCCGGCGCAGATCGGAAGCGACCTGATCGTTGCAGCGGTCGCGGCACTGCACGAGTATTCCGCACCGCTCATGGTCGTTGACATGGGTACTGCCACCACGATCTCTGTCATTGACCGCAGCCGCACCTACATCGGCGGCTGCATCTGCCCGGGCGTCCGCATTTCTGCCGAGGCGCTTTCCTCGAAAGCGGCGCTTCTGCCGGGCATCAACCTCGACCAGCCAAAGCGCGCCATCGGCCGCAACACAACCGACTGTATGCGCAGCGGCATTATGCTCGGAGCTGCCGCCATGCTCGACGGTCTCATTGACCGGATGGAGGACGAGCTCGGGGAGCCCGCCACGATCGTGGCAACCGGCGGCATTTCCAGATTCGTCATCCCCATGTGCCGCAGGAAGGTGGTCTACGACCGGAATCTGCTGCTCAAGGGTCTCGCCATCCTTTATGAAAACAACAAAAAATAAGCGCGGCTGACACTGCGCTGCCGAATCACAATGCCATGAAGACACCGAAGGACTCTGCATGTACATTTCTCTCTGACCGTGCGCTCAGAGCGCTTGTGAAGGAGCTGCCCACGCCGTTTTATCTCTACGACGAGGCGGGACTTCGCCAGACGGTGCGTGAGCTGCATGATGCGTTTGGCTGGAACTGCGGTTACCGGCAGTATTTTCCTGTCCGTCTCTGCGTGCTTCCCGCAATTTTGCGGATGCTTGCGGACGAGGGCTGCGGCGCATACTGCGACAATGCGGCAGAACTGGCCCTTGCCAAGCGCTGCGGCTTTCCCGGTGAGCGCATCCTCTGCGCAGGGTTTGCAGGAGACGAGGGGTCTCCGGTCGTCCTTGACGGCGCATTTGATCAGCCGCCTGCGCCGCCAAAGCGTGTGCTTCTGCGGCTCAATCCCGGCGGAAAACTCACCTATGACGGACAGGGCTTTGCCTCGCTCGACCGCTTCTGCCTCGGCATGCCGCCGGAGGAGGCGCACATGCTGGCGCGGCAGTTCCGCCTGTTCGGTACGGAGGAGATCGGTCTTTTGTTCCAGGCGCTGACCAATGAGCTTCATCCGGGGTATGCTCCGGCGGTGGCGCAGCTTTTGTTTGAGGCAGTCTGCGCGTTTTCCGACGCGCTCGGCTTTGCACCGGATGTTTGCTGTCTGGGCGACTGTCTCGCCGTAAGCGACCGTTCCGGCACGTCCGGGTCTTCCCTCTCGGGTTCCGGTGCTGAGATTCGCCGCCTCTACGAGCAGCTGCTGGTTCCCAAAGGTCTGGGCAGCGTCCGTCTGAGCACCACGCTCGGCCGCCGTCAGGTCGCGCCGCACGCGGTCTTTGTCTCGCGTGTCCGCGCCGTCCGGCAGCGCCAGAAGCGGCTTGTTTTGCTCGACGCTGCCTGCGGTCAACTTGCAGATGCGGGGCCGGTGGCCTGCCGCCATCACATCCGTGTCCTCGGTAAGCCTGCCGCCGGCGGCTGTAGTCCATGCGACATTGTGGGCCGCACAAGCGAGCCCTTTGGCTATCTGGCAATGGGCCGTTCCCTCCCTGAGGTGTCTGCCGGTGATATTCTGGTCTTTCAGGCAGCCGGTGTGATGCCGGAGCGCAGTCTTTACGAGCCGGCGGCACAGTATCTCCTGCGTGAAGACGGCTCGGTCGTGCCGCTGGATCTTCCGGACACAGCTGCGCTCACAGCATTGTGAAAAACAGCAGCACACACGCCGTAAACCCCACGCCGATGGCACAGGTCACACCGAGCTCCACCGCTGTGAGAACGCGGCTGCACCACGCCTCCCCGCGTCTTTTCGCCTCCTGTGAGGGAAGCTCCCTCTCAAGGCCGGACGGCGCGCGATAGGCGCGCAGCTCGATCACGTTGCTTTCATGTCTCATGCATATCCCTCCCGTTTGCTGCGTTTTCTTTATCCGGCATTATTATAGCAGGCGGGTTGTACCATAAATCGGACTTTATTGCAGGAAGGAGAACAGTATGGACATTTTCTACATTCCGTCGAGCGGCGGCGGGCAGCTCCACTGCCGCAAATGGCTTCCCGAGGAACGCCCCAAGGCGGTCGTTCAGATCGTACACGGCATTGCCGAGCACATCGGCCGCTATGACCATTTTGCGCGTTTTTTGAATGCGCACGGCTATCTCATTGTCGCGGAGGATCACATGGGCCACGGCGGCTCGATCGTCAGCGGCACGCAGGGCTATTTCAGCGGCGGCTGGCTCAACGCCGTTGCCGACGTCAAGGCGCTGCATGACCGCACTGCGATGGAGTATCCCGGCATTCCCTATATCATTCTCGGCCACAGCATGGGTTCGTTCCTGCTGCGCACCTATCTCTACACCTACCCCGCTGACCTCGACGCCGCGATCATCTCCGGCACGGGCTGGGAAAAGCCTGCCACGATCAAGGCAGGACTGCTTCTGTGCAGGATCGAGGAAAAGCGTCTGGGCGAAACGAAAACCAGCCCCGTGCTCAATTCGCTCATTTTCGGCGGCTACAACAAAATCTTTAAGCCGAATCGCACGCCGAACGACTGGATCTGCTCCGACGAGCAGGTGGTGGACAAGTATCAGGCCGATCCGCTCTGCGGCTTTGACGCAACGATCGGTCTGGCGCGCGATATGCTGACCGGAATCCGCATGAATGAGGATCCAACGAATCTCATGAAGATGAACAAGTCGCTTCCCGTCCTGTTCGTCTCCGGCGCCAAGGACCCCGTCGGCGGCATGTCCAAGGGTGTGCTGGCCTGCATTGATGCCTTCAAACGCAGCGGCATCCGCAGCGTCACCATCCACATCTATCCCGAAGGACGGCATGAGATGCTCAACGAGGTCAATCGCGTCGATGTCTACAACGACATTCTCACATGGCTTGACGAGCGGTGAGTCTTCTCTCAAACCGTATTCGCGCCTGTGGGCACGGACTTTATGCGGTTTCTCAGGCTGATATGTGGGGCGCGGCAAAAGCGCGCCCCACATTTTTTCTGTATTTTTATCTGCTTTTGCGGCTTTTCCTGCCGCGCGGCCGAGAGAGTAGTTGCATTTTGTATCTAATTCTGTTATAATCGTAGAAAATTTGTAACCATTGAAAGGAGCGTGACAGCATGGCAAAAAGACTGCTTGCAATTTGCCTGACGCTGCTCTTACTATTTTCCCTGACGACGATGGCTTTCGCGGACGAAGGCGACAGCTGGTACGACTGGGACGACGAATCCACAAATAACGATGAAGCCGGCGAGGAGCCCGCCCCGAAGGACGATCCGATCCCGGTCTTTCCCGATGTGATCCCCGGCAAATGGTATTATGAGGACATCATGGCGCTGTACGCGGCGCGCGTGATCGACGGCTATACCGACGGCTCCTTCTACCCGGAAAACAAGGTCACGACCGGTCAGGCGCTCAAGATGATCCTGCTGGCTGCGGGCTATGGCGAGCCGGAGCGGGCACCGACCCACTGGGCAAGAGGCTATCTCAATCTTGCGCTGGACGAGGAGATCATTGTCCGCGGCGAGATCACCGATCTGGATGTGACCATTCGCCGTTCGCTAGTGGCAAAGATCGCCGCAAACGCGCTCGGTCTGGAGCGCCAGTCGCAGGAAAACCACTTTGTAGACACCACGGATGACTACACACAGGCGCTCTATGAGGCGGGCATTGTCAACGGCTATAAGGATGGGACGTATCTTCCCGACCGGACGCTGACGCGCGCGGAGCTTTCCGCCATCGTCCGCCGCATCTATGATTACCGCGAGGCGCAAAACAGCGGCAGCGACAGTGACAATTCGGACATCACGCTCCGCACAACGGAAAAGTGCATCGAGATGCTCAAGGCGCTCGAGGGTTTTCAGGAGAAGCCCTATTGGGATTATCAGCAGTACTCCATCGGCTACGGCAGTGCCTGCAAGGCGGATGAGTACCCCGACGGCATCACCCGCGACGAGGCCGACCGCCTGCTTCGGAAGTACATTCAGGCATTTGAGAAGGACCTCGACGGATTTCTTGATAAAAACAGCGTCCGGCTCACGGACAACCAATACGACGCGCTGATCTGCTTTACATACAATCTCGGAAGCGGCTGGATGCGCAACACCAAGCTCTCCAATCTCCTTGTCAGCGGGAATTACACTGAGAACGAGTTTGCAAGCGCCTACGGTGTCTGGTGCCACGTCGGCACCGACGCGCAGATCCACAAGGGACTCATCAACCGCCGTGTGCGTGAGCTGAAAATGTTCTTCGACAATGACTACACCAATTCCGCCAGCGATACCTTCTACTACGTCATCTTCACGACGGAAAAGGGTTCGCTGCAAACAGACGTCGGCCTCTACCGCGCGGGCACGTCCTATGACCCGATGCTCCCTGCCGAGCTTGACGGCGACCGCTTCCTCGGCTGGTTCACGGAGGACGGGATCGAGCTGACCGCGGACGATGTGGCGCGTGAGAATCTGACCGTCACCGCCCGCTGGGAAAGCGACGAGGAAGATACCGGCTGGGAAGATTGGGGATAATTTTAAGCACGGGCTATAAAGTCCGAATTATCGGACATGGTTTCTGATATGATAGACACAGTCAAACGAAAGGATGCTGTGTCATGGATTATTCAGTTCGCTACGTCAGAGATCATGTGGAGGTCTATTCCGAACGCGGAGTGTTCCTCTTTTCCGCCGACAACATGGCGGAGGCCTATTCCATTCTGGAGGATCGAGCAGCATGAATATTCAGATCTTCGGCAAATCGAAGTGCTTTGACACAAAAAAGGCAGAACGCTGGTTCAAGGAGCGCCGTGTCAGATTTCAGAGCATTGACCTGCTGAAATACGGCATGTCCGGCGGAGAATTTGACAGCGTCCTGCGCGCCGTCGGCGGCGTGGACAAGCTGATCGACTGGGACAAGAAAAGCCCGCAGATCGACCTGATGCGCTATATGGATGACGCCCGCGCCAAGGAGGACAAGCTCTTTGACGATCCGGCGCTCATGAAAACGCCGATCGTCCGCAACGGCAAAAAGGCGACCGTCGGCTACTGCCCGGAAATCTGGGCGACCTGGGAATAAAAAAGTGGGGCACTTCATTTTGAAGTGACCCTACTTTTTTACGTCTTGCTCTCGTCCACGGGCTTCTTGGTCAGCTGTTCCAGCTCCACGTTTTTCGGAAGCCCCTGCGCGATGGCGGGATAGAGGTTTTCCGTATCGGCTGTGCGCTGGATCTCATACGTCCCGTAGCGGTTCACAATGTCAAAGCAGTCCTCCGGCTCGCCGGGAAAGGCGTTCAGCGTCGGCGTCTCACTGTACGGGAATTTTTCCTTGTCCTTGTTCTTCATAACATCCCTCCGCCATCAGTATTCCCGGAGCAGCGCAAAATACAAGGCGGCGCTTGCGTTTTACAAAATAATGCAGATCAGACCGCCCGTTGACTCATTGATGATGCGTGTGAGCGAATTGCGGAACTTGACGCGCGCATCCTCCGGCATACGTTTGAGCTTGGCGCTGAGGCCCTCGTTCACAAGCTCAAAGAGGGATTTTCCGAAGATGTTGCTCTCCCAGAGCTTTTCCGTGTTCCCCTCGTACTCGCCGAGCAGATAGTCGATCAGCTCCTCTGACTGCTTTTCATCGCCGACCATCGGCGTGAGCTCGGTGTGGATGTCGGCACGGAGCATGTGGATGGAGGGTGCGCTGGCCTGAAGCCGGACGGCGTAACTGCCGTTTTTCCGGACGATCTGCGGCACCTCCAGCCGCATCTCCTCGGCAGAGGGCATGACAATGCCGTATCCGGTCGCACGCACCTGCTCCAGCGCCGAGGCCACCTTGTCATATTCCCTCTTGGCGGCGGCGAGCGATTCCAGCAGCGACAAAAGCTCCGCGTCGTTTTGAACCGGAAAGCCGCTCTCCTCCGAGAGAACATCGTAAAACAGCTTCTCCGGGAAGGTCAGGACACAGCTCATGACGCCCGTCCCGAGATCGGCGCTGCGGACGCGGAACTCCGCCACCTGCTCCAGCTCTGTCAGCCTGCGCATCGCAGGCTCCGCCTCACTCAGGCGCGACACGCCCGCAGCCTCACGCCGTATGGCCTCGTAAAGCGCCGCCTTGAGCGGATGTCCCGCCGGAAGCGCCGTGACCCATCCCGGCAGGAAAAATCGCAGCTCCGTCACCGGGAACTCATACATCAGCTTTGTCAGGATGCTGACGATCTCCTCCACGCGCATGCTCAGGCAGTTGACGCTCATAACGCTGACGCCGAAGCGCGTTTGCAGCGCCGTGCAGAGCTTCTGCGCGCTCTCGCCGTCCGGCTGCTCGGAATTGACGAGCACGATAAACGGCTTTCCGGTGGCCTTCATGTCAGTGATGGCGCGCTGCTCGGCGTCGATGTAATCCTCGCGCGGGATGTCGGTGATGGTGCCGTCAGTCGTCATGACGATGCCGATGCTGCTGTGATCCTCCATGACCTTCTTTGTGCCAAGCTCCGCGGCCTGCGTCATGGGGATCTCTGTTTCAAACCACGGCGTCGTCACCATGCGTGGCGTGCCGTCCTCGTCCGCGCCGATGGCGCCCGCGACCATATAGCCGACCGTGTCGATCAGCCGGACAGAGAGACTGCTCTTTCCGTCCGGGCTGATCTCGACGGCCTCCTCGGGTACGAATTTCGGCTCCGCCGTCATAATGGTCTTGCCGGAGCCGCTCTGCGGCAGCTCATCCTTGGCGCGTTCACGCCGATAGACGTTTTCTATGTTGGGCAGGACGAGCTGCTCCATAAACCGCTTGATAAACGTTGATTTTCCGGTTCGGACCGGGCCGACCACGCCGATGTAGATGCTGCCGTCCGTCCGCTCCGCGATCTGCTCATAGATCGTGCGTTCCTCCACGTTACCGCCTCCTTATAGGTTCTGGTCTATGTTTATGTGGACAAAGCACAGGCTATGACAAAACAGCGGACGAGCAAAATCCGGCATAAAGCCGTCACATCGGGATCAGCAGCATGCAGTCGCGTTCCGGTTCTCCGCTTTCAAGGCCGTTTGCCTCTCGCACGGCGGCGACGGTCGTTCCGTAGCGCTTGGCGACATCCCATATATCCTCGTCGCCGCGGCAGGCGCGCAGAACGACCGACGGGCGCTCCGGCTCCATCTGCGTGTTCTGCGTGAGCGTGCCGCCGCTGAGCGTGCGGAGCTGCTGGACGGCGCTGCACAGGAGCGTGAAGGAGACCTCTGCATGAAGCTCCGTCTCGCTGACGCCGGGCTGGGCATAGCAGTCATCCACGCACACAGATGCGGCGCAGCTCGCATTTTCGCAGAGCGCCGTCTCACACGCGGCCTCCGCCCGTGCGGCCGCGCCCTGAAGCGCGCCGTCCTTGTCGCGGTATAAGAGCTTCATATTGAGCGGTGCGCGGACGCGGAGCTTCCCTTCTGCGCGCTCAAAATACGGCAGGTCATGATAGACCGCACATTCGAGGACGGCTTCTGCGTCCGCCGCAAGCTGCTGGCGCACCTCGTCCCGAAGCGTCTGACAATCGAGACGGCAGGCAAGCGCATACTGCGTCCACGCCGGCTCAAGCGCCGCGCCGACGGCATAGGCGTCCTCAATGAGCTCCATCGTGACCGGGCCGCTCACAAGGCACTGCGCGTTCAAGGTGACGGCAAGCGACATGGCACGTCCCTCTCCCGACGGCTCGAGCGTCAGTTCCGCCGCGCTCACGAGCGGCGTGACGCAGAGCGATGCCTCGTCGTAGTCCTCTGCAAGCTCCGCGTACTGCGAGAAAGGAAGCTGCTGCTCCCACGTCTGGGCGCTGCCGTCGCCGCTGAGATAGAGCATGTTCACCTCCAGCGTGCCTTTAAAGACGGCCTTGCTCCCGACGACCTTACAGTCGGTGATGCGCGGGACGGTCTCATAACAGCAGATCTCAGATGCAAACGGCTTTCCGGTTGGCAGCGTGAGATCGTCCGTCACCGTGAAGCTCTTTTCCGCCGTTTCCTTCGGAAGCGAAACCGGATAGGTGCGGCGCTTTGTTTGCAGCTCCTTCGGCGGCGCGGAAAGGGCGTACAGCGTCTCCTCCTCCGCCGTCAAGCACTCCGCCGTGCAGCAGAGATCGGCGCGGATGAGAATTTTCCTGGAATGGATGAGGCGCGCGTCGATCTGCCGGACAAAGGCAGAGACCACGGCCTGCGTCCGCTCCGTCACACCGGGGTGCTCGATCCGCAGGCTGAACGGGAGATAGCTTTCCAGCGTCCGTGCACCGGAATCGTCCTCCGGGATGCAGAGCGCGCTTGCCCGGATGCCGCCGGAGACGAGCACACTGCCGGTGCGGCACTCCTTTCCGCGCACGATCACCGACGCGGACGTATAGACGATGCGCGCCACATCCGGGCAGCTATCCGGGACGATCACCTCCGCTGTCTGCTCCTGAGTTTGCGAGCCCTGAATGGGATTGCCGAGATAACGCATCGGCAGCGTCTGAAACGAAAGCTCCATGCAGCATCACTCCTTGTATGTTCTACCGTATATATACGCAAAGTCGGACAAGGATATGCCTGCATTCTCGCAATGCACTTGCTAAGTGCAGCAGCCTGCCAGACAGCCGATGCCGATCAGCACCGCGCCGACGAGCGCGCGCGCAAACCACCCCGGTATCAGCAGTGACAGCAGAAGTCCCATGCCAAGTGCCAGAAAAATGAGTCCTGTTCCACATATGCGTGCGCGCATGACACCACCTCCACTCCAGCATACGTGCACAGACGTAAAAATGTGAAAACCGCTGTAGACCGGAGGTCTACAGCGGTTTTCATGATTATTTCATTTCCCATGGTTTGAGCTGGCAGGCGGCTTCATACAGCCGCAGATAGCTGTCATAGCGCGTCGGCTCGATCCTTCCATCCTCGAGCGCCTGACGCACGGCGCAGCCGGGCTCCTTCCGGTGGGCACAGTCACGGAACTGGCACGCTCCAAGGAACGGAGCAAAGTCCGGAAACGCAAATTGCAGGTCTTCTTTCAGGATGATGTCCATCCGGTCGGTCTCAAATGAGGAAAAGCCCGGTGTATCCGCGACAAGCGTGCCGTCCGGGAAGCGGTAGAGCTCGATGTGGCGCGTTGTATGGCGGCCTCTGCCGAGCTTTTCCGACACCTCGCCGACCGCAAGGCGCAGCTCCGGCTCCAGCGCGTTCAGAACGCTGCTCTTGCCGACGCCGGAGTTTCCGGTGAAGGCCGCGAGCTTGCCCGCGATGCGCGCGCGCAGCGCGGCGATCCCCTCTCCGGTCTCGGCGCTGGTACACAGCACGTCAAAGCCTGCGTGCTCATAGATCCTCCGCAGAGGCTCACCGGAGCGCAGATCGTCCTTGTTGATGCACAGCAGCACCGGAACATTCTGACGCCCGGCAATGGCAAGGATGCGGTCGATCAGGAACGGCTCTGTCTCAGGGATGGCGCAGGACGCCAGCACGACCAGAAGGTCTATGTTGGCAACGGCCGGCCGGAGGAAGGAATTGCGGCGAGGCAGGATCTCATCGACCGTGCCCTTGCCGTTCGGCTCGCGCGTGATCCGCACGAAATCACCGACCAGCGGCGTGAGCCCCTCCTTCCGAAAGCGTCCGCGTGCGCGGCACTCCACAACGCCGTCCGGCGTCTGCACATAATAAAAGCCGCTGAGTGCTTTTACGATCCTGTTTTGCTCCATCAATACCCTTCCAAATCAAAATCGATCAGTTGTCTGTCATATTCCACGCCGTCAAGATAGACGACGACCAGCAGAAGGCCGCTGCCCTTGACCGGGATCTCAATGTCGCGTCCGGCGTTCTCGTCCATATCGACCTCATACGGCTCGATCTGAAGCTCGTCTCCAACCATAACAGAGACCATATACTTGCCGCGCTCCGACGGCATCCGGACGTGAAGGATGAACTCTCTGCCCGCATCCTCGACCGTCACACGGACGGTATCGGAATAGACGAACGCCGTTTCATCGCCAAGCGTGTTGACGATCTTGCAGAAATAGTAGTACACACCCGGCGTCGAGGTATCGACGTCGCACGTCTCGCGGCTGGAGACCAGCACGCCGTCGTCCGTGCTGCCGGTCGGCGTGAGATACCATGCGTAGCTCAAAACGCCCTTGTCCTGCGTCTCGGCGCGCACCTCCAGCGTCAGCGAAGCGCTGCGCGCGACGGTGGTGCTCTCCGACTGGCTGAGGATGATGGGCGCGGCTGCGTCCGTGGGGCCGCGGGAGATCTGGAGATTGATGACCGTTCCCTTTCTGACCTCCTCTTCGGCGTCCACGCTCTGGAAGGTGACCGTCCCCTCGGGGAGGTCGCTTTCGACTGCCGTGGCGCTGCCGGTGCTGAGTCCGGCTTTCTCGATGAGCTCTTTTGCCTCCTCGACCGGAAGGCCGACCAGCGCGGGAACGCGCGTCGTCTCTGCGGCGGTGCCCTGGCTGACATAGATCACGACCGTCTGCCCGTCGGTCAGCGGCGCGTCCTTTGCAGGCTCGGTGCGAATCACATAGCCGTCGGTCACGTCATTGCTCGTCTCATACACGGGCTGGATGGTCACACGGACAGACATCGTGTTGAGCGTGGTCTGCGCGCCGGCGAGCGTCATGTTGACAAGATCCGGCATCCGGTTTTCCTCACTGCCGGAGGAGATCGTCAGCTCGATCGTCGTGCCGACCTTTGCCGTTCGTCCGGGGTCCGGCGACTGGTCAAGGATCGTGCCGCTTTCCTCATCGCTTGCACGCCACTGCCCGACCTCGATCTTGAAGTTCGGATATTTGCTCTTGTCCAGCGTGTCGTAGTTCTCCCCGATCAGACTCGGAACGGTGTCCTCCTCCGTTTTGGTGAACAGGTCGGAGATAAAATAACTGTAGAGAAAATAGAGGATGCCGAGGATCGCCAGCGCAATGCACACGATGCCCGCGATGACAGCGACGCGGCTTCCCTTCTGCGGCTCTCCCCTGCCGCGCCGTGCGTCGGGCGGCTCGGACTTTGCAGCGTCGGGACGCGGCTGCGGGTCTGCCCTGCGCTCCGCTGCCGGGCGCTCACGCGGCGGACGCGGCGGCGGGTTCAGAATGCTCCCGATGTCCAGCGTATCGCGCGGCTGCGTAAAATCAAAGGTGCAGTTCGGGTCGCGGCGGAAGCGCTCAAGGTCTGCCAGCATTTCCGAGGCGCTGGCATAGCGCTTGTCGCGGTCTGCCGTCATGGCGTGCATCGTGATCTGCTCCAGCCCGCGCGGGATGGAGGGATTGAGCTCACGCGGCGAGGTCGCCTTGGCATTGATGTGCTGAATGGCGACGGAAAACGGCGTATCGCCGTCAAACGGCGGCCGCCCCGTCAGCATTTCATACATGACTACGCCGAGGGAATAGAGGTCGGTGCGCGCATCGACATGCGCGCCCTTGGCCTGCTCAGGCGAAATATAGTGGACGGAGCCGAGCGCCTCGCGCGTGAGCGTGTTCTGCGCGGTTGCCATCTGCGCAATGCCGAAATCGGCGACCTTGACGCTGCCGTCCTTGAGCACCATGATGTTGTGGGGCTTGATGTCGCGGTGGATGATGCCGCGGCTGTGGGCATGCTCCAGCGCCTTGGCGATCTGCGTCGCAAAGTGCAGGGCCTCACGCCAGTTGAGCGTCCCCTTCTGCTCCATATACTGCTTGAGGGTGATGCCCTCGATCAGCTCCATCACGATGTAGTCGATGTTCTCCGAATGCGACACGTCGTAGACCGAGACGATGTTCGGATGCGACATCATGGCGACCGCCTGCGACTCCGCATGAAAGCGGCGGCGGAATTCGTCATCCTTTGAAAGATCTTCCTTCAGTATTTTGATGGCGACCAGACGATTGAGACGGTTGCAGCGCGCCTTGTAGACGACAGCCATACCGCCTGTCCCGATCAGCTCGAGGATCTCATACCGATCGTCCAGCAGCCTGCCTATGTAATGATCCATAAGTAGCTTCCTTTCAGACAGCGGCCAGCACGACCGTCACATTGTCGGGTGCGCCGCGATTCTTTGCGATCGAGAGAAGGCGCTCACAGCAGGTGCTTTTTTTCATGCCGTGCACCACCTCAAACAGAATTTCCTGATCGTCCATTTCATTGGAGAGCCCGTCAGAGCAGAGAAGCAGGCAGTCATCCTTGTGCAGCTCCTGCACATAGAGGTCGCCCTCGACCTCCGGCTCCGTGCCGACCGCGCGGGTGATGAGATTTTTCCCCGGATAGGTCTTTGCCTGCTCGGGCGTCAGCTCGCCGCGCTGCACCATCAGCTCCACGATCGAATGATCGCGCGTGACCTGATGCACACCCTGCGCGGAAAAGTGATAGGCGCGGCTGTCGCCGACGTTGATGACGACCGCCGTGTTTTTCAGAAGGAACGCCGCCACCAGTGTGGTGCCCATGCCGGAGTATTCATCGCCGAGCTTTGCGTGCTCATAGACGGCCTTGTTCGCAAGCTCCAGCGCACCGAGCAGGATCTGCTTGACACGCTCCACGCTGAGCGCGAGGCGCTGGCTGCGGCGAACCTCGGCGACAAATGCCTCGGCCGCCATAGAGCTTGCCACATTGCCGGATTTCGCGCCGCCCATACCGTCGCAGACGATCATGAGGGCCCGGTCGTGGCCGAATTCCACGATGTTGTAGGCGTCCTGATTTTGGCTGCGGATGTTGCCGGGATCGGTGAGGCCCCAGATCTGCATGGTCATTCCTCCCTGCTGTTTTTTTCGTACTTCCTGCGGAGCTGACCGCAGGAGGCGTTGATATCGCTGCCGAGCGTCCGGCGGACGGTCGCCGTGACGCCGTGGCGCTCAAGAATTTCCTGAAATTTTGCGATGGCCTGCCGCGAACTGCACCGCAGACCAGATTCCTCCACGGAGTTGAGGGGGATCATATTGACATGCGCCGCCATGCCCTGGAGCTTCTTTGCCAGAAGCTCCGCCTGCTCGGGCGCGTCGCTGACGCCGTCGATCATCGTGTACTCAAACGACACACGCCGTCCGGTCGTCTCATAGTAGTCCTTGCAGGCCGCGAGCAGCGTCTCGACATTCCAGCGGCGGTTGATGGGCATGATCTTGTCCCGGCTCTCGTTGTCAGGAGAATGGAGGGAGACGGAAAGCGTGATTTGCAGCTTCTTTTCCGCAAGCAGCCGGATCTTATCGACAAGGCCGCAGGTGGAGAGGCTGATGTGGCGCATACCGATGTTCATGCCGTCGGGGCTGTTGACAAGCTCGAGAAAGCGCATGACATTGTCGAAGTTATCCAGCGGCTCGCCGATGCCCATCAGGACGATGTTCGAGATCTCCATCCCGGAATCAAGCTGCGCAAAGAGCACCTGATCGAGCAGCTCCGACGCCGTGAGCCGCCGCACGAGGCCGCCCAGCGTCGAGGCGCAGAACTTGCAGCCCATCGGACAGCCGACCTCGGAGGAGATGCAGATGGAGTTTCCATGGTGATACTGCATGAGAACGGACTCCACGCAGTTGCCGTCGCGGAGCTTCCAGAGGTACTTGATCGTGCCGTCCTTCTGTGAGCGGAGCTTTCGGACGATCTGCGGCGCGGTGATGTCATACAGCTCGTCGAGCTTTTGACGCAGCGGCTTCGAGAGGTTTGTCATCTCATCAAAGGATACCGCCCCCCGGTGGAGCCACACAAAGACCTGCTTTGCGCGGAATGCCGGCTCGCCGAGGGCCTTGAACGCCGCCTGCATTTCCTCGAGCGTCATGGATTTGAGATCCTGTTTCATGTCTGTTTCCTCATTTTACAGATAAAAAAGCCGTCCGTATCGTGAATGCACGGGTAAAGCGTCAGCATTCCGTGGTTTTCAAGTCCCGCCCTCGCCGGTACCGGGAACGCCTCCTGCGTAAACTCCGGATGCGCGCGCAGAAATGCCTCGCAGACGGCTTCATTCTCGCGTCTGAGCACCGTACAGGTGCTGTAGAGCAGCACGCCGCCGGGCTTTAGATATGCGCTGACGTTTTCAAGGATCGCACTCTGGAGCGCCGGAAGCTTTTCCAGCGGCGCGAGGTCCTTGTAGCGGATGTCCGGTTTTTTGCGGATCACGCCAAGGCCGGAGCATGGCACGTCCGCGATCACAACGTCCATGTTCTCAAGGAAGATCTCGCTGCGCTCGGCCGCGTTCTGAAGCGCCGGACGCACAATGTCGATCCCGAGGCGCGCCGCGCCCTTTTCGATGAGCGACAGCTTGTGCGGATGGATGTCGCAGGAGGTGATGCGCCCCTCGTTTTTCATCTGCATCGCGGCGGCAAAGCTCTTGCCGCCGGGCGCTGCGCAGGCGTCGAGCACGGTCATGCCGGGCTGCACGCCCGCGGCCATTGCCGCCAGATGCGCCGCAGGGTCCTGCACATAGACGCGTCCTTCCCGGAAGGCGTCCAGCCGTTCCAGATTTCCGGTGCCCTGCGCCAGCCAGCAATCCGGCATCCACGGATGCGGCGTGAGCGTGACGCCCTGCTCCGTCAGCTCGTCATAGACGCGCTGCGCATCGGCGCGGAGCGGATTTGCGTGCAGAATGGTGGGCGTGATCTCATTGTCGGCACGCAGGAACGCCTCGAGCATCTCCGCTCCGAGACTCTCCTGCAAAAGCTCGACAAGCGCCTGCGGGTGGCTGTAGCGGGTCGCAAGGTCGGGCGGCTCGGGCAGCGCCTCACGGCTGCGCGCCATCGCGCGCAGCACGCCATTCACAAGCCCCGCCGCGCGGCGGTTTGCGTAGGTCTTGCACTGCTCCACAGCTTCGTTTACCGCCGCGGAGGCAGGGATCTTATCCAGAAACACGAGCTGGAACGCGCCAAGACGCAGGATATCCAGCACCACAGGCTGAAGATCGCGCAGCTTTCCGTTCAGAAAATGCGCGATATAGAAGTCCAGCAGCATCCGGTTTTGGAGCACGCCGTAGCAGAGCCTGCTTGCCAGCGCCGCATCGCGGCTGTCGAGCCGGTCCCGGAGGATGTATTCCTTCAAAACGCCGTCAGACCATGCGTTCTGCCGTCTTGTGGCGATGAGCGCGGAAAGCGCCGTCGTTCTTGCGTCCATGTGTCTCTCGTCCTTCAAATCTCAATGGGGTGGCCGCGGAAATAATCCGCCGCGCGCATACGCTTGCCGCCCTCGGCCTGAAGCTCCGCGATGCGGACGACATTTCCGCCGCCGCAGGCGATCTCCAGTCCCTTCTTGTCCAGCGCCAGAAGCGTTCCGGGCGCTTTTCCGGTCGTTTTTTCCGTCGGCTCGACGCGGAAGATCTTAAAGCGCTTTCCGCCGAGCTCCGCCGTGGCGACCGGCCACGGGATCAGCCCGCGCACCTGATCGATGATATGACGCGGGCACTGCGTCCAGTCGATGGGAGAAAGCTCCTTCGAGAGCATCGGCGCGTAGGTCGCCTTTGCCGCGTCCTGCGGTGTGCGGCCGGCCGTTCCGTTTTCAATGGCGCGGACGGTGTCGCATGCAAGCTCCGCCGCGATGACGGCAAGGCGCGCCATCAGCTCCTCCGAGGTCTCCATCGGCTCGATGGGCGTTTTGCGGATCTCGATCACGTCGCCCTCGTCCATGCCTGCCGTGAGATACATGGCGGAAATGCCGGTCTCGTCGCAGTGGTTCAGGATCGACCACTGGACGGGGCCTGCGCCGCGCAGCTCCGGCAGGATGCTGGCGTGCATGTTGATGCAGCCGTACCTCGGAATGTCCAGAACGCGCTGCGGAAGGATCTTTCCGTATGCCACGACCACGATCAGGTCGGGCGCCAGCGCCTTCAGTTCTTCATAGGCCGCATCGTCACGGAAGCTCTGCGGCTGGACGACGGGCAGCCCCACGGAAAGGGCGTATTCCTTGACCGGTGACTGCGCCAGCTTCATGCCGCGGTTTTTCGGCGTGTCCGGCTTTGTATAGACGGCGGCGATGTCAAAGCCGCTCTCATGCAGCTTTTGCAGGCACACGCGGGCAATGTCCGGCGTGCCCATATAGACCAGCTTCATTCCTCGTCCTCCCCCTGCGCGTACATCTGCTCGATCTCCTCCTTTGTGAGCATACGCTCGGCAAATTCGGTGTACATATGGCCGTCGAGATGGTCGAGCTCATGGCAGAAGCAGCGGGCGATCAGTTCCGCGCCTTCATATTCATACCAGTCGCCGGTGCGGTCCTGTGCACGGACAACAACGAAATTCGGGCGCGTCACGATGCCGTACTCTCCCGGAAGGCTCAGGCAGCCTTCCGTTCCGGTCTGCGTCTCCTTGCCGGTCCTGACGATCTCGGGGTTGACGAGCTCCAGATCCTCCTCGCCGGTGTCGACCACGACCACGCGGCGCAGAACACCGACCTGCGGCCCGGCAAGGCCGACGCCGTTTGCCTCGTGCATCGTTTCGATCATATCGTCGATCAGCGTGGAAAGCCGCGCGTCAAACTTCGTGACGGGACGGCATGTTTTCGTAAGGACGGGGTCTCCCACCGTGACAATTTTTCTCAGAGCCATGAGGCTTCCTCCTAATCGTATGGATTGACGTCGGCAAAGGCGCTGACGCCGCGGTTGT
The DNA here is from genome assembly GCA_900548625.1 of uncultured Eubacteriales bacterium. Taxonomy (GTDB): domain Bacteria; phylum Bacillota; class Clostridia; order Oscillospirales; family Oscillospiraceae; genus CAG-170. The sequence goes on from URLO01000013.1 coordinate 31,498, forward strand.
TCTTATCACTGAAAAAGCTGCGCAGCCGCCACGCAAGAAGCTGGCGGAGCGGACGCGAGTTTTTGCACATCAGCGTCAGACGGTAGCGGTAGGTATAGTTGACGCGCGCCACCGGCGCGGGCGCCGGCCCAAGCAGCAGCGCATCCGCGAGCTGTGCGTCGGCGCTCAGGTCGTTTTGCAGCGCGTCCCGGAAGCGGATCGCCGCCTGCATCACCTGCTCCTCATGAAGGCCGGTGAAGGTCAGCAGAAAAATATCCCGCAGTGGCGGAAAGCCGCGCAGCGCGCGAATGCGGATCTCCAGATCGTAAAAGCCGTCGTAGTCCTGTCTGGCGGCAAGCTGCAAAACGGGATGCTCAGGCGTCATGGTCTGTATGAGCGCCGTACCCGAGGCAGCGCCGCGGCCTGCGCGGCCGACGACCTGCGTGATGAGGGAAAATGTGGTCTCGGCGGCTCGGAAATTGTCAACATAGAGCGACATGTCCGCGTCCACAACGCCGACCAGCGTGACGTTTTCAAAATCAAGCCCCTTTGCCACCATCTGCGTTCCGAGCAGAATGGGGATGCGCTCGCGCTGGAAGCGGCTGAGGATGGCCTCGTGATTGTTCGAGGCCGTCACCGTATCCGCGTCCATGCGCAAAACGGCGGTATCGGGGAAAAAGTAGTGCAGCTCCTCCTCGATCTTCTGCGTGCCGGCGCCCACGGGCTTGAGCGGCCCGCCGCACTGCGGGCAGCGCTGCGGAAGCGGGTGTGAATAGCCGCAATAGTGGCACATGAGCCTGCGGTTGACCGAGTGATAGGTCAGCGAAACGCTGCATCGCGGGCAGGACGGCGCCTCGCCGCACTCGACGCAGATCAGGCAGCGGCTGTTGCCGCGCCGGTTCAAAAACAGGATCGACTGCCTGTCATGCAGGATGTTCTCGCGCAGACGCTCCTCCAGTGCACGGCTGAGCGACGCCGGATTGCCGCTGCGAAGCTCCTGCTTCATATCCGCCATTTCGACCTGCGGCAGCGCGCGGCCGTTGTAGCGGTTTTTCATCGTATAGAGCGTGTAGACGCCCTCGCGCGCCTGATACATGCTCTCGATCGACGGCGTCGCAGACCCGAGCACGACCAGCGCCCGTTCCTGCACACCGCGGTAAATGGCAATCTCGCGCGCATGATAGCGCGGAGCATTCTCCGATTTGTAGGTATGCTCCTGCTCCTCATCGACGAGGATCACGCCAAGCTCCCTGACCGGCGCAAAGACCGCCGAGCGCGTGCCGACGACCACGCGGGCCGCGCCCGACTGGATTCGCCGCCACTCGTCATAGCGCTCGCCCACGCGAAGCGAGCTGTGGAGCACGGCGACCTGCTTTCCAAAGTGTGAGGAGAGCTTTCCGAGAAGCTGCGGCGTCAGGGCGATCTCCGGTACGAGCAGCATGGCGCCTCTGCCCTCTTGCAGCGCCTGATCGATCAGGCGGATGTAGACGGCGGTCTTGCCGCTGCCCGTCACGCCATACAAAAGCGCAACGCCCGGCTTTTCCGCGTGCATCTGCGCAAGCAGGCCCTTATACGCTGCCTGCTGCTCGGCGGAAAGCTCCGGCGAGGTCAGCAGCCTGTCCGGCGTGGTCACTGCGGTGCGGAACACCTCGCGCTCGGACAGCGCGACGTATCCCAGCTCCGAAAGCCGTCTGAGCGTCGCCATCGACGCGCCGGTCAGATAGCAGACCTCCTTACACGCGCCGCTTCCGACGGTGCAGAGCAGCTCCAGCACGGATTTTTGCAGCGGCGCGCCGCGCGATTTCTTCTGCGCAAACGCCATGGCCTCCTCTGCGGGGACGTTCAGCGAGACGATCTTCTCGGTCTTGGCGCCCACACGCTGCGCCATGTCCATACCGGACGTGATCAGGCGGCGTCCCAGCAGGAAGCGCAGCGCGTTCATGAGCGCCGTCTCGTCCGGAAACTGCTCACGCAGAGTCGGAAGACCAGCGCTGCCGCCGCGATCCTCGATCGCCTGCATGACGGCAAGCGCCGTCTCGTTTTTTGTGGCGGCGGCACGCCAGTCCCGGTCGGAAACGACAGTATAGGTATCGGTCGCCTTGAACCAGAGGCCGGCAGGCAGGATCGCACGCGCCGCCTCATAAAACGTGCAGAAATAGCGCTCGCGAATGAATGCCGCCAGCCGGAGCTGCCGCTCAGAGAGGACCGGCTCGTCATCCAGACAGCGCTCAACACACTTGAGCTTTGCCTCCTCGCCCGTATCGAGCTGCAAAACGACGCCCTCCGACATGCGGTTGCCGCGCCCGAACGGCACAAGCACCCGCATTCCGGGCCGCACGCCCAGCTCCGGCGGCGCCACGTAGGAATAGGGCTTATCGATGGCGTACAGCGCGGCAGAGACCGCAACTCTGGCGATCATAAAACCCCTCCCTCAAAAACCGTCAAGGCGTAGGCAAGAGCTTGCCTGCGCCTTGCGTTTTCCTGTTCTCAGTGCTCGTACTTATCCTTCAGCGCTGCGACAAGCTTTCCTTCCGCGACCTCGCGGATGGCAATGGTAACGGGCTTGTCCGTCAGCGGCTCGTGCGTGATCTCAGACTCGATGGAAAGCTGACGCGCGCGGCGCGCGATCACGTTCACGAGCAGATAGCGGCTGTTGACATGCTCCAGCAGACTGGACATTGCGGGATAAAGCATTGAAGTTCCTCCTAAGTCAATGGATAAATTCCATGTTTTTACATTTTTCGGCGGTCATGATGGCCAGCATCTTATATACCGCGCTTTCAACGTTGTCGTTCATGACAATATATTCGTATTTCGGCGCCTGCGTATACTCCCAGTGCGCGCGCTCCAGACGCTCCGCCATCGCCTGCGGAGCTACGTCGCCGCGGCTGTTCAGGCGGCGCTCGATCTCCTCAAACGAGGGAGCTGTGATGAAGATGAGCACGGCGGACGGGACGCGCGCCTTGACCTTGAGCGCGCCGACGACATCGAGATCCATCACGACATCGATGCCTCTTTCCGTTGCCTCAAGGATCGGTGCAAGCGGCGTTCCGTAATAGTTGCCGACATATTCGGCGTATTCCAGAAGCTCCCCCTCCGCGATCATCTGCTCAAAACGCGATCTGGTCACGAAGTAGTAGTTGACGCCATCCTTTTCGCCGGGGCGGATCGCCCGCGAGGTGGCGGAAATCGAATACTGCACATGCTCCTGCTCCTGCACGATGCGGTTCAGGATGGTGTTTTTTCCGACGCCGGAGGGGCCGGAGACGATAAACAGCTTTCCCTTCACGTCGCTTCCTCCTCCGTCGTGTTCTCGTCGGAATACTCTGCGTCCATTCTGGACGCAAGCGTCTGCGGTGCGACAGAGGAAAGGATCACGTGGTCGGTATCCATCAGCAAGACCGCCTTCGTGCGCCGTCCATAGGATGCGTCGATCAGCATGCCGCGATCGCGCGCCTCCTGCACAACACGCTTGATGGGGGCGGATTCGGGGCTTACCACCGCCAGGATCCGCGCGGCAGCGACCGCGCTGCCAAAGCCAATGCTCACCAGCTTCATAACGACCTCCGGTTGTTATTCAATATTTTGCGTCTGTTCGCGGATCTTTTCCAGCTCCGCCTTGATCTCGACCACGGTGCGTGCCTGCTCGATGTCGTTGGCCTTGGAACCGATGGTGTTGGCCTCGCGATTGAGCTCCTGAAGCAGGAAATCGAGCTTTCGGCCGATGGCTCCGCCGGCGCTCAGCATCGAGTCGAGCTGCGACAGATGGCTGCGCAGGCGGACGGTCTCCTCATCCACGGCGATCTTGTCGGCATAGATGGCGGCCTCCTGCAAAATGCGCCCCTCATCGATGGTCGTGCTTTGCAGCACCTCCTGCATTTTTTCCGTCAGACGCGCGCGGTATTCCGCCAGCGTCACGGGGCTGCGCTGCTCGACCTTCTCTACAAGAGACAGGATCGTTGCCGCGCGGCCTCGCAGGTCTGCCTCAAGCGCCGCGCCCTCGAGCACGCGCATTGCGGTGTATTTTTCGAGCGCCGCATCCACGACCGACAGGATATCGGCGGTCAGCTTTTCCTCGTCTTCCTCCGCCTTTTCCACGGAAAAGACGTCCGGCAAGCGGCTGAGCGCGGTCACGGTGATGTCATCGCGTACATCATAATCCGCTGCAATGGACTTCATGGCATTCAGATACCCCTCCAGCACCGGACGGTTGACGCAGACACGCATCTGCGTATCCTCCATCACGTTGACCGCGATGAATACATCGACCTTGCCGCGGGAGATCGAAGCCTTGACGCGGGACTTTACGCCGTCCTCCGCATAGGCGTAGAGGCGCGGCATTTTCACCGTGCAGTCCAGATAGCGGTTGTTCACAGAGCGGATCTCCGCAGTGATCTCTCTGCCGTCGATCGTTGCCACGGCACGGCCGTAGCCAGTCATGCTCTTTATCAAATCAAATTCCTCCGTAAAGCACAGCTCCAGCAGCGGCGCACGCCGCTGCTGGCTATGCGAGTCATTTTTCAGGCTGTCTATCCCTTGTCGTCCGTCTTTTCCGCAAGCGAGACCACGATCGTATAATCCCCGATGTAGCCCGCGTCCGGATAGCCGTCAATGTAGATCGTGACCGGAACAGTGTTCGTGCCGGGCAGACTGAAATCGGCAAGATCGGCGACCACGCGGATGTTGTTCGCGGTGATCTTCTGGATCTCGGACGTTGCGGCGCGGATGGTGACCTGCACCTGCTTGGTCACGCTGGTCGGCTCCAGCCCCTCCGGGACGTGAATGAATGTGATGTTCGTTGCGCGGATCACGGCCGTTGCCTTGTTGCGGATGGTGACGGTCACATTGGCCTGATCGACGCCGCTGACGTTCTTCGTGTCGTTCGGGATCACGATGTCAAACGGGATCGTTCTCGTGCTGGCTTCAATGTCGGCAAGATCGATCGAGCCGAGCGTGATCTTGTTGATGCCGTCAAGGACGGTTGCATCGCCGGAAAGCGTGATGGTCGGCGGGTCGATCTCGATCTTGGTGTCCTTGCTGGTCGCGCCGCCGCCGTCGATGATCTCGACCTCGAGCGTGACGTCCTTATACTTGACGACCGTGAGCGTGACGTCAATCGAATCCACATCCGTTGTCAGATTCGTGGTATCCACGGGCTTTCCCTTCGCATCGCAGAGGACGAACGGAACGGTATCCGTGACGGACTTATCGAGATTGGTCCTCGTGACTGCCAGACGGGCGCTTGCGATGCTGCTGACGATGCTCTCAGGTCCGGTGACCTGAACGGTATCAAAATCGAGCGAGGTCTTTTCCAGCAGGTAGCCGTCCGCGACGGTCACGCCGCTGTAATCCGCCACGACCTCGACCGGGAGCGTGACGCGCCGCTCGATGGCAAAGCTGACGGAGCTGGGACTGCGGCTGACGACCGTGATGCCGGAGTCCTGCACAGAGGTCGGGAGCTTGATATCATAGGCCATGTTGTAGTTCTTCGCCGTGCGGATGCGCGTCACATCGACGACCGCCGTGATCTCCGACTGCTGCTTGATCAGCTTGTTGAGATCGGCGTTTCTGCCCTGAAAATCAACCGTCACAGTCATGGTCTTTCCCTCGGTGATGATCAGGTTCTGATCCTCGCGCAGAACATCCTCCCCGGAGAATGTGACGGGAATGCCGCTGATGGAGCGCGTGCCCTCGGGGTTCACGACCGTCACGACGTAGACCCACAGGACGCTTGCCGCGATGAACGAGATGATGAGCAGTAAGATCTTATTTTTCTTCATGATGGGCTTCTTCCTTCCTGGCCAGGAAGCTGCGGACACGGTCCAAAACGTTTTTCTTCTTGTAGTTCTCCTCAGGAAGCAGTTCGTTCGTCAGCAGCTTTTCAAGCGTCTGCGGCGCAAGATGCCGCTTGAGCATACCGCCGATGGCGACGGAGATGGTGCCCGTCTCCTCAGAGACAATGACCACGACCGCGTCGGAGGCCTCACTCATACCGATGCCCGCGCGATGGCGCGTGCCAAGGTCGCTGGACAGATGCGTATTCTCAGACAGCGGCAGCACGCAGCCGGCCGCCGCGACTCTGCCATGCCGGATGATGACCGCGCCGTCGTGGAGCGGGGAGTTCTTGAAAAAGAGGTTGCGCAGAAGCTGGTCGGTGACCTTGGCGTCGATCAGCGTTCCGGTCTTGAAGTATTCCTCCAGCGAGGTGCGGCGCTCAAAGACCAGCAGCACGCCGACGCGCTCCTTGGCCATGATCTCGCAGGCCGTCACCGTGGCGGAGATGGCGTTCTGCTCCACGCTCCGGTTCGAGAGCGGATCGGCAAAGCGGAGCATCGTCCGCCCGCCGAAGCGCTCCAGCGCGCGGCGCAGCTCCGGCTGAAACACGATGACGATTGCAATGATGCCGACCTCAATGAATCGCGTCAGGATCCAGTTGAGGGTATACATGTGTACAACGTCCGTCAGCCATGTGGCAACCAGCAGCAGCATGATACTTCGCGCGACACGCGCGGCGCTGGTCGAGCGGATGATGAGCATCAGTTTATATATGAGAAAAGCGACAACAAGAATGTCCACGATGTCCATCACGCCGAGCGGCGGAATGGACGAGAACATTTCCTGGAAAAAGCTCCGAATGGCAGCCATATACATTTCCCCTGCCTACATATTATACTTATTTGCAATTATACTCCAAAACATGCCCGCGCGCAAGTGCCAGCTTCCCCATTTTCCCGCCCAGCCTCATTTTTTTACCGCTCGCAGGAAGGCTGCCACTTCCTCCTCGCAGTTGAAAACAGAGAAGCTCACGCGAACCGTGCCGCTTTGCGCCGTTCCGGCGCTCCGGTGCGCCAGCGGCGCGCAGTGGAGGCCCGCGCGCACGGCGATCCCTGATTCGCAAAGCCGCTGCGCGGTCTGCTCACAGTCCTCAGCCCCGTACAAAAACGAAACAACGCCGCTCTGCGCACCGCCTGTAAAGCAGAGTGCCCCCGGGATCTCCCGCAGGCCGCGTGCGAGAAGGCGGCGCAGGTGCGCCTCATGATGCAGGATCGTTCCAAGGCCAAGGCTCTGCACAAAATCAAGCCCCGCCGCCAGCGCGTGGATGCCGGAAACGTTGTGGGTGCCTGCCTCCGAGGCGTCCGGCAGGAAATCCGGCATTTCCGCAAGCGCTGACTGGCTTCCGCTGCCGCCCTGCATGAGCGGCTCCGGCATCCGGCCGCAGACGAGCATTCCCGTCCCCTGCGGGCCGTAAAGCCCCTTATGCCCCGGCATGGCGATGAACGCCGCGCCCAGTCCGCGCAGGCTGACAGGCAGGATCCCCGCCGACTGCGACGCATCGACAATCAGCGGAACGCCCCGCGCGCGGCAGAGCGCCGCGATCTGCGCAAGGGGCAGGATATATCCGAAAACGTTCGAGACATGTATGCAGACCGCAGCCTTTGTTTCCGGCGTAAGCAGCCGGGAAAACGCCTCGATCGTGTCGGCAGGGTCGAACAGCCGCGTTCCGGCGACCGCGGTTTTGGCGCCGAGGTAGTGCAGAGGCCGCGTGACGGCGTTGTGCTCAAAGCCGGAGATCACAACGCGGTCTCCCGGCCTCACGAGCGTGCGGATGGCGATGTTCAGCGCGTGCGTGGCGTTCATGGTGAACACGATCTGCTCCGGCTGTGCATCAAACAGCGCCGCCGCCTTTTCCCGGCAGGCGTAGACTGCGTCCGCTGCCGCCATTGCGGGCGCGTGCCCGCCGCGTCCCGGGCTTGCAAAGTGCGCCATGGCGTACCGGAACGCCTCTGCGACCGCGGGCGGCTTTTGAAGCGTGGTCGCGCCGCTGTCAAAATAGATCACACGCGCACCTCCTCCATCGAGCCGCTTTCAAACACCCTGTACAGGTGCGCATACCCTGCGTCTGCGCCGCGCAGCAGGTGCAGCGCGCGGACGCCGTCGCGCGCGCCGACGCGGATCGCGTAACCGCAGCCGTTTGCGCTCAGTCGCTTTGCCGTCCGCACGATCGGCGCGCGGATGCCGCCTGCGTTTAAAACACTCCGTGCGCGCTGCGCGGCCGTCAGCGAGCGGAATGTAAAAAGATAGTCAAACATAGAAGCATTCCCTCCCGACCCCATTCTATGCCGTTCGTCCGTATTCGGCCACGCTCGCGCCCGCCCATCTGAATCCCTCTTTTTCCCGTTTTTGACTTGCAATGCAAGGAAAATCCCGGTATAATCAAAACAGAATGGAAATTCACTACCGAATACAGGAGGGAAAACGATGTTTTGTACCAACTGCGGAAAACCTGTCAAGGACGGCGCCCGCTTCTGCTCCGGCTGCGGAGCGAAACTCATCCCCACCCCCGCTGCACCCCCCATACCGGACGATCCCGCGGAGCTGACTGTTTCCGAGCCCGTGTACCAGCCGCCGCAGACGCCTGCAGAGCAGCCGCAGGCCCCCACGCCCACCATAGACACACCGCCTGAGACGCCTGCATCGCCGGAGAGCAGCATTCCACCGATGCGGCCTCTGACGGAGGACCCGCATTTCTACTACGATCCCCCGCACCAGCAGGGCACGCCGCTCACCCCCACCAAGCCTGCCAAGGCTGCCAAGGCCCCGAAGCCGCCCAAGGCTCCGAAGGCGCCCAAGCCGCAGGCACAGACACCGCAGGGCGAGTCCACCGGTACGCAGCGTGCCGAGCCTGTTCAGAAAAAGTCACGCGGGCCGGTCATCGGCCTGATCTGCGGCATTGCTGCATTCCTTGCGATCTGCGTTGCCGTTGTGTTCCTGTTCGTGCTCACGCCGAAAAACCGCGTCGGCATGGCATTCAAGAAAAGTTCCGGAGCGTATGCCAGTGCCATGAAGAAGGTCGTTGCATTTGACTACGCGGCAGCCGCAAAGAAAGAGGCGTTCAGCCAGGAGCTGTCTGTGAACTTTGACAGCATCCCCGATCTGACGCTCTCGCGCAGTCTCGGCCTGCGCCTGCGGGTGGACGCAAACATCCCGGATGAGTATCTCGGCGCCGACCTCGCCCTGACGGCAGGAGCGGAATCGCTGCTCACCCTGCGCGCCGCCGCGGATGGCGATCTCCTGTACGCAGGCTCGCCGGAGCTTCTTGACAGCGCCTACTACGGCATCAACACCAAGACGCTCGGCAAGGACATCGCCGCAATGCCGATGAACCTTGATCCGGACGGTACGTTTTCTGATCTGAGCTTCAACATTTTCCAGCTTTACAGCGAATATCTGAAGGCAGAGCCGCTCGATCCGAAGGTCACGAAGGAATTTTTGAACGCGCTTGAGGTCGAGCGTCTTCGCTCCGGCAAGCTCCGTGTCAACGGCAGCAGCCTTTCCAGCACGGAGTATCTGGTCACGATCCCGTCTGACGCGCTCGCGGACTATCTGGAGGCTGTCTTCGACACGTATTATCAGGTTCTGAAGCCCAGCAATCTCCGCGCAATGTACCGCGCTATGGGTTTGAGTGACAGCATGATCGAGAACGCTGTCGCCGGTTCTGAGGATCAGTACAACAGCAGCTACTACGAAATGGAGTCGCTCCTTGACGCGATCAGCGAGCAGGAGGACGACATTGAGCTGACCGTTTTTGTCTCCGGCGGCTATGTTGTCGGCATTGACTACGAAGGCTCCAACGACTACAGCGACTATTTGCTGAAGCTCCGTCTCGGCGGCGGCAAGAGCTATGTCAACGATCTGAGTGCGGAGCTGCGCATCGATGACGAGACAGCGTTCCTGCTCACCTCCACCGGCGACCACATGCCGAAGCGCGGCGTTTACACCGATGAAACGACCATTGAAACTGCGGATTTCGGCGGCCACGTTACCTGCATCTACGAGCCAGCCGCCTCCGGTGACAACTTCACGCTCTATGCAACGTTTGGTGACGGTTACGATGACCTGCGTCTGAACGTCTCCGGCCGCATCGAATCGGACAAAAAGACGATGAATGTGATGCTGGATGATATCACGCTCGCCGATGCCGCCGGCAGAGGCGACAAGCTGTCGCTCTCGCTCGGTTACGTGATCTCCGGCTTTGAGCGCAGCTTCACCGCGAAGTCCCCCGTTTCGCTGTTTACGCTGTCTGACGAGGAATTCAGCAACATCGATCGCACGGTCAGCAGCAACTTCGAGCACATCTCCGACCGCATCGACACCCTGTTCCCCGAACTTCTCTGGTATCTGTTCTGAGCCAAACCCGTCAAAAAACACAAACGTCCGGCAGCGCTGCTGCCGGACGTTTCAGCCTGTCAAAAACCTCGTAGAGTTTCGCCGCGCACGGCGATGCGCACCACGTGGTTCCCCCTCGCGGCATAGCCGCTTCGGCCTA
>URLO01000014.1 GCA_900548625.1 uncultured Eubacteriales bacterium
CTCGTCAACCCATGGCCGCGCGAGGAGCTCAGGCGCATCCTTTTCGAGCACGGCGAGGAGCGCTACGCGCCGCTCATTGCCGCGGCGATCGAGCGCAGACGCGCCGAACATCCCATTGAAACGACACTGGAGCTGGCGTCCGTCATCCGCGGCGCAATGCCGCCGCAGGCGCTGCGTGAAAAGCAGCATCCGGCAAAGCGGAGCTTTCAGGCCATCCGCATCGCTGTCAACGACGAGCTCAGCAGCGTCAGCCGCATGATGCAGACGGCTGTGGGGAGACTCGCGTCCGGCGGCCGCCTCGCGGTCATCACCTTCCACTCACTGGAGGACCGCATCGTCAAAAACTCGATGACAGAGGCCGCGAAGGGCTGCGTCTGTCCGCCGAGCTTCCCGGTCTGCGTCTGCGGGCGCAAGCCGAGCGTCAAGGTGCTGACGCACAAGCCCATCGTTTCCGGTGAGCAAGAACTGAACGAAAATCCGCGCGCACGCAGCGCAAAGCTCCGCGTGTGCGAGAAGCTTTGAAAGAGAAGGGAGTAGATGAACATGGCAGCGGATAACAGACGCTACAGCGCGAACGGCGCAGCGGCATATGACGTCTACTCCGGCGCTTACGCATACAACGAACGCTATGACAGCAGCGCACTTCGCCGCCCCGAGCGGCAGCATCTTCCCGAGGAACGCCCCGTCCCGCGCCGTCAGGAGCGCGTCAAAGTCAAAACGGCGGTCGCGCCGTTCACGCTGTTCGGCATGGCGGCGGCGGCGCTGATGCTGGTGCTGGTCATTTTCGGCTATGTGCAGCTTTTTGAGGCCACGACGAAGGTCGGCGCTCTGGAGTCGCAGCTCAAGACGCTGACGCAGCAGCAGACACTTCTGGAGAGCAAATACGAATCGAAGATCGATCTCAAGGTCGTGCGCGAGCGCGCGGAAAAGCTCGGCATGTCCATGCCCAAGGAGGAACAGGTGGTTTACATCCGTCTGGCGGGCACGGACCGGGCGGAGATCTATGAGGAGGAAAAGACCAACATCGTCGGCGAGATCGTGCAGGCCGTGCAGGAGAGCATCTCGAACCTCATTGCATATCTGCGGCCTACAGCGGCATAAGCTGTCCCAAGGACGCAAAGCCGCGGAAATAGGACTTGGCAAGGGCGGTTGACAGAAGGAAAACCGCCCTTGTTTTGACACAGCGAGCGGGAAAGGCAAGGCAAATGGCACTCAAAGTTCTTCGCCCGAAGGGCGGACATAAAAAAAATAAGGAAAGACCCTCCGGTGCGCAGCAGAACCAGAGGGCGAACAGGATGATCCTGCGCCGCACATTGTTTTTGATGGTATTGTGCGGCATTGTTGCATTTATTCCGCTGATCGCGACGCTGTATAAGCTGATGATCGTCGAGCACGACCATTATGAGGCGCTTGCGATCAACAACCAGACGCGCTCGACCAGACTCACGGCCGCGCGCGGTGAGATCTATGACCGCAACATGAACATCCTGGCGGCGTCCACCACCGTGGAAACCGTCTTTATCGACCCGAACGAGATCGCAAAGGAAATGGAAAAGCCCGAAAACAGCGGCCTTCTCGACACGATCGCAAACGGTCTTTCCAACATCCTCGGCGTCGAGCCGGATTTTGTGCGTATGCAGGCGGCGGACACGAAATACCGCTATAAGGCCATCGAACGCAAGATCTCCGAGGAGCTTGCCGACGAGGTGCGGACGTTCATCAACGACAACAAGATCAAGGGCGTCTATCTGGAGACCGACGCCAAGCGATACTACCCGTATTCCTCGCTCGGAGCGCAGTTTCTGGGCTTCGTCAGCGACGACAACATCGGCACGGAGGGCCTTGAGGCGTACTACAACTCCTATCTCGAGGGCGTCGCGGGAAAGGTCGTGACGACAAAGGGCAACTACGGCTCGGAAATGCCGTACACCTTCGAAAAATACTATGACGCTACAAACGGCGACAGTCTGGTACTCACCATCGACACGACGGTGCAGTCGTATCTGGAAAAGAATTTGCAGGCCGCCATCGACCGCTACGAGATCCAGAACGGCGCGTTCGGCATCGTCATGGATGTCAACAGCGGCGCGATCGTTGCCATGGCGACGCTCGGCAGCTTCGACCCCAACGATCATCGCGCGATCTACGACGAGGTGCTCAACGAGCGCCTTGAGCAGCAGTATCAGCAGCTTCTCCGCCTGCAAAAGGGGACGGAGGAGTTTGAAAAGGCAAAAACGGAATACAATCAGGCTATGGCTGCGGCGCGCCTGAAGCAGTGGAGAAACCGCTGCGTTTCCGACGGCTATGAGCCGGGCTCGACCTTCAAGGTCATCTCGCTTGCCGAGGCGCTCGACTGCGGCGCGGCAACGGTCAACGACACGTATTATTGCAGCGGCGCGGAAAAGATCGCCGACCGCGAGCAGGTCGTTCACTGCTGGAAGGCTGCCGGTCACGGCGCAGAGACGACAGCGCAGGCACTCGGAAACTCCTGCAACATCGCCTTCGGTCACATCGGCGTCCAGCTCGGCGGCACGCGCTTTTACGAGTACGCGCAGGACTTCGGCATCACCGAGCGCACCGGCATTGACCTGCCCGGCGAGGCATGGGGCTATTTCTTCGATTTTGAGACGCTGACCAAGGGCTATGCGTCGGTCATCTCCGGCGCGTTCGGTCAGACCTTCCGCGTCACGCCCATTCAGCAGGCGAGAGCCATTGCGGCGGTCGTGAACGGCGGCTATGTGCTCGAGCCGTACATCGTCAGTCAGGTGCTCGACGCCGACGGCAACGTGGTCAAGGAAAACGGCCGTACCGTCTTGCGTCAGGCCATCAGCGAAAGCACTTCCGCGACAATGTGCGACATGATGGAAAAGGTCGTCACCGAGGGCACCGCCAAGGGCGCGCACACGCCCGGCTACCGCGTCGGCGGCAAGACCGGCACGTCGGAAAAGACGGACACCTTCGACGAAAACGGCAAGATGGTCGAGGACAAGATCGTCTCGTTCGTGGGCGTTGCACCCATCAACGACCCGCAGTACGTTGTGCTGGTCGCGCTGGACACGCCGAAATATCAGGAGGACAACACCAAGTACACCCCGAACGGCTATTACATCTCCGGCGGCCTGATGGCCGCGCCGACCGTGCGTGACATTTTCCTCGACATTCTGCCGTACCTCGGCGTGGAGCCGGACTACGCCTCCGGTGAGATCCGCGGCGTCAACGTCAAGATGCCGGAGCTGACCGGCATGACGCAGGAGGAGGCAGCGGCAGCGCTCAAAAACAAGAGCCTGACCTACCGTACACTCGGCACGGGTGCGATCGTCACCGAGCAGATCCCAGCGGCAGGTGCGGAGCTTCCGGGCGATTCCGAGGTCATTTTGTACTTTGATTACGAAAAATCCACCGAGCAGGTGGAGGTTCCCGACTTCGTCGGATACGCCGTTGCAGACGTCAACTGGCTTGCAAACAACGCCGGTGTCTACGTTCAGGCGAAGGGCACCGACCGCACCAGCTATGCGACGGTCACTTATCAGAGCGTCGAGCCGGGAACAAAGGTTGACAGAGGTACTACAATTACAGTAGAATTTACCGACCACAGCTCTCTGGAGGACTGAGCTCCGGAGGAGGCAGAAAGGAAGATACGTATGAAGCTGCAAGAGCTTTTGGAAGGCATCGAGGTATTGGAATGCAGAGCGGAGCCCTGCATGGACGTGACCGGTGTCAGCTTTGACTCGCGCGCGGTGAAGCAGGGCGAGCTGTTTGTGGCCGTGACAGGCTTTGCTGCGGACGGTCATAAGTTCATTCCCGCCGCCGTGAAAAACGGCGCGGCGGTCGTGCTCTGCGAGCGCGCTCCGTCCGGAAATATTCCGTATGTCCTTGTGAAGTCGGCGCGCACGGCGCTGGCGCAGGCTGCGGCAAACTGGTTCGGCCACCCGGCGGACAGCATGACGATGATCGGCGTCACGGGCACAAACGGAAAGACCACCGTGACGTATCTTTTGAAAACCGTGCTGGAGCAGACGCTCGGTGCGAAGGTCGGCCTCATCGGCACGATCCAGAACATGATCGGCGACGAGATCCTGCCGACCGAGCGCACCACGCCGGAGAGCTTCGAGCTTCAGAAGCTCTTTGCAGAGATGCGCGACGCGGGCTGCACGCACGTTGTGATGGAGGTCTCCTCACATGCGCTGTCGCTCAGCCGCGTGGAGGGCGTCCGCTTCCGTGTGGGCGTGTTCACAAATCTGACCGAGGATCATCTGGATTTCCACAAGACGATGCTCGATTACTGCGACGCGAAGGCGATTTTGTTCCGCCATTGTGACATCGGCGTCATGAATCTGGACGACCTGTACTGTGACCGGATCCGCCGTCAGGCGGCGTGTAAGATCCTGACCTATTCCACAAAGGACAACGCCGCAGACCTGGTTGCCAAGAACATCCGTCTGTATGCAGACCGCGTGGAGACCGATGTTGTGACCGGCATTGAGATCAGCCGCGCGGAGCTCGGCATTCCGGGCGCCTTCAGCGTCTATAATGCGCTGGCGGTTCTCGGCGCAGGTCTGGCGCTCGGCATTCCGCTTGCTGAGCTGACGGCGGCGCTTCGCCATGCGCGCGGCGTCAAGGGACGCATGGAGGTCGTTCCCACTCCGGGGAAGGACTATACCGTTCTGATCGACTATTCCCACACGCCTGACAGCCTGAAAAACGCGCTGATAACGGTGCGCGGCTTCTGTAAGGGCCGCGTGATCGCGGTGTTCGGCTGCGGCGGTGACCGCGACCCCTTCAAACGCCCCATCATGGGCAAGATCGGCGGCGAGCTTGCCGATGTCTGTGTCATCACCTCGGATAACCCCCGCACGGAGGACCCGAACGCGATCATTGCGCAGATCGTCGCAGGCATGCAGGACGCAAAAAACAAGCCGGTCGTCATTGAAAGCCGCGTGGAGGCGATCGGCTGGGCAATGGCGAATGCGAAGCAGGACGATGTCATCGTACTGTGCGGCAAGGGCCATGAGACCTATCAGGAAGTCGGACACGAAAAACACCACATGGACGAGCGCGAGATCGTCGCGGAGTATTTGGAGAAGGAATCATGAAAGAATTGACTTTGGGCCAGATCGCCGCGTGGTGCGGCGCAAAGACGCCGGACGGCGCGCAGGCGCTTACGATCCGGGGTGTGGAATCGGATTCGCGCGCAATCGCGCCGGGATACCTGTTCATCGCCCTCAAGGGAGAGCATGCGGACGGACATGACTACATTGCCGCCGCAGAGAAAAACGGCGCGGTGGCTGCGATCGTTGAGCATCCGGTGGAAACGGCGCTGCCATGTCTTGTCGTGGACGATGCAGTGCGCGCCTACGGCAGCATTGCCGCGGGCTATCGCCAGCTCCTTGGAATCAAGGTCATCGGCATCACCGGAAGCGTCGGCAAGACAACGACGAAGGAAATGACGGCGTGCGTGCTGGAGGGGAGCTTCGAGACGGCGCGCACCGAGGGTAATCAGAACAATCACCTCGGCCTGCCGATGAGCATCATGCGTATTTCTGAGCGGACGCAGGTCGCGGTGCTGGAGATGGGCATGAACCACTTCGGTGAGGTGGAATATCTGACCGGCATTGCAAAGCCTGACGTTGCGGTCATCACAAACATCGGAACTGCACACATTGAGTATCTCGGCAGCCGCGAGGGAATTCTGAAGGCCAAGCTCGAGATCATGCAGGGTGTGCCGGGCAGCGGATTCGGCGTTTTCAACGGCGACGAGCCGCTGCTGTGGGACGTCCGCCATGATGGTAAGCACAAGAAATACTACTTTGGCATTGAAAACCCGGCGTGCGACGTAATTGCAAGTGACGTGCAGGAATACGAGGACGGGATGCGCTTTATGGTGCACGGCCTCGGACACCTGTTTGAGCTGTTCGTCCCGACGGTCGGGCACCACTCTGTTTATAATGCGCTGGCGGCGACAACGGCGGCGCTGCTGCTCGGCGTCAAGCCGGAGCAGATCCAGGCGCGGCTTGCCGCGTTCCGCAACACCGGCATGCGCCAGCGCATCTATCAGCAAAACGGCATGACCATCATCGAGGACTGCTACAACGCAGGCCCCGAGTCGACGCAGGCCGCGCTGGAGGTGCTCGGCAGCTACCACACCACAGGCAAGCGCATCGCGGTGCTCGGCGACATGCTGGAGCTTGGCAACCGCAGCAGCGCCGAGCATTACCGCATCGGCCGCATCGCTGCGGACAAGGCGGATATGCTGTTCACATACGGCAACCACTCCCTTCGCACCGTGACCGGCGCGATCACCGGCGGAATGCCCCCCAAAAATGCCGAACACTTTGACACGCACGAGGACCTTGCCTACGTACTCAAAACGCGCGCGGCGGAGGGCGACGTGCTGCTGTTCAAGGGAAGCCGCGGAATGAAGATGGAGCGCGCGCTGCATCTGTTCCTCGACGAAGATGAGAAATAAAAAAACCGGAGGAAAAACCTCATGCTGATTTTGATTGCCGCGGTCTGCTCGCTCGTGCTGGCGGCCGTTCTTGAAAGGCTCCTGATCCCCGTGCTCCGTGCGCTCAAGGCCGGACAGTCCATCCGGGAGATCGGCCCGAGCTGGCACAATTCCAAGGCCGGTACGCCGACCATGGGCGGTATCGCCTTTATCCTTTCCACGCTCGTCTGCACGCTCGCGTTCGGGTGGAAGGACATGCTGGAAGGGGAATACACGCATCTGCTGGTGTTCGGCTTTGCGCTGATCTACGGACTGATCGGCTTTGCGGATGATTTTTTGAAGGTCCGCTTCAAGCGGAATCTCGGCCTGACGGCGCCGCAGAAATTTGCGCTGCAGCTCGTTGCGGCGGTGGCGTATCTGCTGCTCCTGCGGCACAACGGCAGCCTGAGCTGCGACCTTTACATCCCGTTCTGGAATGTGACGTTCCAGATCAACTGGATCGTGTATCTGTTTTTTGCGGTGCTGGTCATCGTCGGCTGTGTCAACGCCGTCAATCTGACCGACGGCATCGACGGCCTTGCCTCCGGCGTGACGATCCCGGTCATGGTGTTTTTTGCGGTATTTGCGAGCATGTGGGGCACGGAGAGCGGATCTTCCGCGCTTGCACTGCTTCCTGCGTCGCTGGCGGGCGGCCTTGCGGGCTTCCTGATCTACAATTTCCACCCGGCGAAGGTCTTTATGGGCGACACGGGCTCGCTGTTCCTCGGCGCGGCGGTGTGCGGCATGGCGTTTGCGCTGGATATGCCGCTGGTGCTCATCCTTGTCGGCCTTGTCTACATTGTTGAGACGCTTTCGGTCATGATGCAGGTGACGTATTTCAAGCTCACCCACGGAAAGCGCATCTTCCGCATGACCCCGATCCATCACCACTTTGAGCTTGGCGGATGGAGCGAGATCAAGATCTGGACGGTCTTTGTGGCCGTGACGTGTGTGATGTGCATCCTCGCCGGGATCGGCGTTATGAACCGGTTCTGACCATATGAGAAAGGAGCGGCCTATGCAAAATACCGCGCAGGAGCCTGTGCTGGATCGGGAGGGTCACATTCCGCAGCAGCAGGAGCAAAAAACAAAGATCATTCTGGACGAGCGCGGACTGCTCGACGTGCCGTTCCTCATTCTGACCGTCCTGCTCGTGATGATCGGCGTCATCATGGTCTTCTCGGCAAGCTACGCAAGAGCGTATGCGGCCGAGGGCAACTCGACCTATTATTTCGCGCGTCAGGGTGTGTTCGCACTGGTCGGCATCGGCATCATGCTCTTTGTCAGCCGCATGAATTATCAGATGTGGCGCGCCATTTCCATGATCGTGCTGGCGGTCTCGATCTTCTTTCTGGTGCTTGTCCCGATCATCGGCACTGAGGATCACGGCGCGAAGCGCTGGATCTACCTCGGCTTTTTCAGCTTCCAGCCATCGGAGGTCGCAAAGCTGGCGGTTGTCATGTCCTTTGCGTCGCTGATGTCGATCTACCGCGAGAAAATGCAGACCTTCCGCTACGGCATCGTCCCGTTTGCGGCCATTCTGCTTGTGATCTGCGGCCTGATCGCACTTGAACGTCACTTTTCCGGTATCCTCATCATCCTTGCGCTGGGCGCAACGATGATGTTCCTCGGCGGCGTGGAGCTCAAATGGTTCGTGATTGGCGGCGTCATCGTTGCGGCATTCGCCGCTGTTTACCTCGGTACGATGGGCTACGCCAACGCGCGCATCGTTGCGTGGAAAAACCCGGAATCCGACCCCACCGGAAATGGCTATCAGATCCTACAGTCGCTCTATGCCATCGGCTCCGGTGGCCTGATGGGGCTGGGGCTCGGCCGCAGCCGTCAGAAGTATCTGTATCTGCCGGAGGAGCACAACGATTACATTTTCCCCATTGTCTGCGAGGAGCTTGGCCTTGTCGGCGCGGTGGCGGTGATTTTGCTGTTCATGCTGCTGATCGTGCGCGGCTACTGGATCGCGATGCACGCCAGAGACCGCTTCGGCGCGCTGCTGGCGGCGGGACTTACGACGCATTTTGCGCTTCAGACCTTCCTGAACATTGGCGTCGTGACGAACTTCCTGCCTGCAACGGGCATCTCGCTGCCGTTTTTCTCCTATGGCGGCACGGCGCTCCTGATGCAGCTTTTCGAGGCCGGACTCATTCTCGCCGTCTCACGGCAGAACGACAATAAGCTTCTTTAGGAGGCGTTGGTATGAACGTCATCTTTACCTGCGGCGGCACGGGCGGGCATATTTACCCCGCCATTGCCGTCGCCAACATGCTCCGGCAGAGAAAGCCGGAGGCGAACATCCTCTTCATCGGCGCGGAGGACGGCATGGAAAACAAGCTCGTTCCGCTTGAAAACTTCCGTCTGGAGACGCTGAAAATATCCAATTTCCAGCGCAGGCTGACACCGGCGGGCGTGTGGCACAATCTGACGACGCTTTATAACATGAACGGCTCGATGCGGAAGGTGCGGCGCATCATCCGGGACTTCCGTCCCGATGTGATCGTCGGTACCGGCGGCTATGCGAGCTTTCCGGCGCTCAAGATGGGCGCGAAGATGGGCGTCCCGACGGCGGTGCATGAGTCGAACGCCGTCCCCGGCCTCACGACCCGAATGGTCGAGCGGCTGGTCGACCGCGTGATGGTCTCGTTTGAGGACAGCCGCAGCCAGTACTCCAACCCCGACCGCGTGATCGTGACCGGAACGCCGGTGCGTGAGGAGTTTATTTACACGAAAAAAGCCGACGCGCGCAGACAGCTCGGCCTCGACGACCGGCCCTTGGTCGTGTCGTACTGGGGAAGCCTCGGCGCGCGCGAAATGAATAAGAAGATCGCGGAATTCATGAGGCTGGAGTGCGCCGACGGCGAGCCGTTTCACCACATCCACGCGACCGGCTCGTTTGGCTGGCGGTGGATGCCGGACTATGTGAAGGAGCTTGGCACCGCGCTTGAGCGCCACCCGCATGTGGAGATGCGGGAGTTTATCTACGACATGCCGCTCGTCATGGCGGCGGCAGATCTCGTCATCTGCCGCGCGGGTGCGGCGACCATCAGCGAGGCGGCTGCCTCCGGCACGCCGTGCATCATGGTTCCGTCGCCGAATGTGACCGGAAACCATCAGGAAAAAAACGCCCGCGTGCTCGAAGCACACAGCGCGGCGGTCGTGCTGCGTGAGGCGGAGTGCGACGGAAAAACGCTCTATGCCGCGGCAAGAGGCATCCTGCACGATGAGGCGCAGCGCCGTGAAATGACGGCGGCGGCGCACAAAATGGCCGTGGTCGATGCGGCGGAGCGCATCTATAACGTGACGATGGAGCTGGCCAGGGGCTGACACCGCCGCGCACAGATCCGCATAGGATGGGCAGAAATGCTCAGATGCGGAGGAGTGCGTATGCAGAGCCTGATGATCACAGGAGGCGCGCCGCTCATTGGCTCGGTGGCCATTCACGGCGCGAAAAACAGCGTTTTGCCCATTTTGGCGGCGGCAGTGCTCTGCCAAAGCCCGTGTGTATTACATAATTGCCCGCAGATCGAGGACGTCTGCACGGCGCTTTCGATCCTGCGGCGGCTCGGCTGCCGCGTGGAGCGGCAGGGGAGCACCATATTCGTCGATCCGCGCGGCCTGTATGCGTGCGAGGTGCCGCCGGAGCTGGCAAGGAAAATGCGCTCATCGGTCATCTTCCTCGGCGCGCTTACGGCGCGGACGGGGCAGGCGGCGGTGGCGCTTCCGGGCGGGTGCCCGCTGGGTGCGCGCCCGATCGATCTGCACCGGATGGCGCTGGAGGCGCTCGGTGCGGAAACGGCGCTCGATGCCGGGAAAATCACCTGCCGGATGAAAAAATCGCGCCCTGCGCGCATCACGTTCCCGTTCCCGAGCGTCGGCGCGACGGAAAATGCGATGCTGGCGGCGATGGGCTGCCGCGGCACCGTCGTGCTCGAAAACGCGGCAAGAGAGCCGGAGATCGCAGACCTTGCGGGTTTTCTGCGCAGTGCCGGTGCAGAGATCCGCGGCATTGGGAGCGGAACGCTCACCATCGAGGGAGGAAAACCGCTCCACGGGACGACCTACACCATTTTGCCCGACCGCATCGAGACGGCGACCTATCTCTGCGCGGCTGCGGCCTGCGGCGGAGACGTGACGCTCCGGCAAACGGATGGGCAGACGCTCCTTCCGGTGCTGGATGCGCTTCGCGCCTCCGGCTGTGCGATCAGCGAGAGTCCGGGAAGCCTTCGCATCCGTACAGAAGGGCGGCGCGCATCACCGGGGCGCATCGTGACGCGCCCTTATCCCGGATTTCCGACGGACGCACAGGCGCTCATGATGGCGGCTGTCCTGCGTGCCGAGGGCGAGACGGTGTTTGTGGAAACGATTTTTGAAGACCGGCTCCGCCACACGGCGGAGCTTCGGAAAATGGGCGCGGAGATCTGCGTCCATGCAAGCACGGCGATCGTGCGCGGCGTGCCTGCGCTCCACGGCGCGGACGTTCAGGCGGGTGACCTGCGCGGGGGCGCTGCATTGGTGGCAGCTGCGCTCAGTGCGGAGGGAAATTCTCAGGTCTTGGGAGTAAAACACATCAAACGTGGCTATGATAGACTGGAGGAAAATCTGAAAAGTCTTGGCGCGGCCATAAAAACGGTGGAAATCTCCTGAGCTTTTGTGTATAATACACCCAAATCAACTCCGGCCCGGCCGGAGACGGGCGCGTGCGGCGCGCCCGGCGTCAAAGGAGAATGCACATGAATCAGGAAAGACGCAAGGCGGCTCCCGCGCGGCAGAACCGGAGCAGAGCCAGCCAGCGCCGCCCGAGCAGCGGCGTGGGCGGAAAGCTCATCATCATGGCGGCTGTCGTTGCGGCGGTGGTTTTCGGCGTTGCGATCTTTTTTAAGGTCAACACCGTGGAGGTACAGGGCAACTCGATCTATTCCGCCGCGGAGATCGCATCGGCGTCCGGCATCCAGAAGGGCGACAACCTCTTTACACTCAACAAGGAGGCGGCTGCCGGCAGCATCAAGGCGAGCCTTCCGTATGTGGAAACGGTCAGCGTCATCCGCTTCCTGCCGGACCGGATCGTGATCGAGGTCAAGGAGAGCGACGCGACGTTTGCCGTCTCGTCGGACACGAATACGACGTGGCTCATAAACTCAGTCGGCAAGGCGCTGGAGCAGATACGCGATTCGTCTGTCACGCCGGTGCAGACGCCCGCCGATCCGGAGCCTGCGCCCGACGCGCAGCCCTCCGGGGACGAGGAAGCCGGGCCGGATGCGGAGCAGGCTCCGGATGAGGAGAACGTGCCTGCGCAGACGCAGACGCCGGATGCGGTGCAGCCGGCTCCGGCGGAGGATACACTGACGGAGCTCTCCGCGCAGCAGGGGATGCCGCCGCGCAGCCGCGGCGTGACCGTGACGAACCCGCGCGCGGGCTCGGGCGTGACGGCGACGGAGCCGCAGAAGCTGGACGCGGCGCTTGCGGTGATCGCGGCGCTGGACGGCACGGGGATCCTCGACCACATCGTTTCCATCAATGTTGAAAAGGAGTTCGACGTGGTGCTGCAGTACGACGAGCGGTATGAGATCCGCCTCGGCGGAACGGACGATCTGGCGTATAAGATCAACTATCTGACCGTCATTCTTGGCAGGCTCAGCGACTTTCAGGCGGGCACGATCGACCTCACCTTTACCGACAGCAGTGAGGCCAGATTCTACTCCAAGGAGTGAAGAAGGGAATTTCACGCCGAAAAACCGTGAAAATTCCATAATTTCTATTGACCCCGCGCCATTTTCGAGCTACAATAAATTGAATAATTGATTCAATATGCGTTTTTCCAGTTTTTGATGCTGTGACATACATAGGAGGAGAACAAATGGCAGACTTTACTGAGAAGGTTGTATCGATCAAGGTCATCGGCGTCGGCGGCGCCGGTAATAACGTTATCAACAGAATGATCGCCGGCGGTGTACAGGGCGTCGATTTTGTGGCGGTCAATACCGATAAGCAGGACCTCAACAAATCCAAGTGCAAGAATAAGATCCAAATCGGCGAGAAGCTGACCGGCGGCATGGGCGCAGGCTCCAAGCCGGAGATCGGCCAGAAGTCCGCAGAGGAGTCCAAGGCTGCCATTTCTCAGGCGCTCGAGGGTACCGACATGGTCTTTATCACTGCCGGTATGGGCGGCGGCACCGGTACGGGCGCGGCTCCGATCATTGCCCAGCTTGCGCATGACGCCGGTATCCTGACGGTCGGCGTTGTCACCAAGCCCTTCAAGTTT
This sequence comes from uncultured Eubacteriales bacterium, assembly GCA_900548625.1. Lineage (GTDB taxonomy): Bacteria > Bacillota > Clostridia > Oscillospirales > Oscillospiraceae > CAG-170. The sequence continues at coordinate 12,756 of URLO01000014.1, forward strand.
GAAGGCGCCAACCGCATGAAGCAGGCCGAGAGCGGCATAGCCAACCTCTCCGACAAGGTCGATTCGCTCATCATCATCCCGAACGACCGTCTGAAGTTTGTCACAGATCAGAAGATCACCTTTGCAAACGCATTCGGTATCGCGGACGACGTGCTCAAGCAGGCTGTCAGCTCCATCTCCGAGCTGGTCGCTTATTCCGAGCATGTCATCATCAACCTCGACTTTGCCGACGTTTCCGCCATCATGAAGGACGCGGGCCACGCGCATATGGGCGTCGGCACGGCGAGCGGCCGCGACAAGGCAGAGCAGGCCGCTATGGCCGCTGTCTCCAGCCCGCTGCTCGAGACCTCCATCAACGGCGCGACCGGCGTGCTCATCAACATCACCGGCTCCAACGAGCTCGGTCTTGATGATGTCGAGACGGCTGCCAACATCGTCATGGAGGCGGCAAATCCCGACGCCAACATCATCTTCGGCGCGGCGTTTGACGATACCTTCGAGGACGAGATGCGCGTGACCGTCATCGCTACCGGCTTCGACGACAAGAAGCAGGCGGCGCAGCCTGTCAATAAGATCGGCGCGTTCTCTGCGGCGGGTGAAAAGGCAAAGCCCCTGCCCACCGAGGACATCGACGACATCGACGAGATCTTCAAGATCTTCAATAAGGACTAAGCTCCGCCGATCCTGCGGAGAGACAAAGCCCCCGGCCGACGGCCGGGGGCTTTTGCGTCTGCCGAAAGATGGGACGGCGTTTTGCCGTCTGCGGGCGCTGTTGTCGTGAAGATGCTGTTGAAATCCAACAAAAACAACGCAAACAGGCACGAAAAACTACGGTCAACCGTTGACAGGACGCGTACAGTGCGGTACAATGGGCTTAAATCAAAAGCAATACAACATAAAACCATTATTTTTTCGGCCGCCGAAGCGAGAGGGCGGTAAAAAACCTCGCCAAGAAGAAAAATCAAGTACAGGAGTGAAGCATTATGGCAGAAGGCGTATTGATGCCGAAGGCAGGTATCACGGTTGAGTCCTGCATCATCGGTGAGTGGATGAAGGAAGTCGGTGACCAGGTCGCAGTCGGCGATATTCTGTTCACCTACGAGACGGATAAGGCCGAATTCGAGTGTGAATCCACCGCAGCCGGCACGCTGCTGGCAAAGTTCTATGAAGAAGGCGACGAGGTCCCGTGCCTGATGAATGTCTGCGCGATCGGCAACCCCGGTGAGGACGTGGAAGCCCTCCGCAGCGCAGCCCCCGCAGAGGATGCACCCGCAGCGGCGGCAGAGACAGCTCCGGCTGCTGCGGCAGCAGCAAAGCCCGCCGGCCCCTGCGCGCAGGCAGTCATCATGCCCAAGGAGGGCATCACCGTGGAGTCCTGCATCATTGGCGAGTGGATGAAGGAAGTCGGCGACACGGTCGCTGAGGGGGACATCCTGTTTACCTATGAGACGGACAAGGCAGAGTTTGAGTGCCCGTCCACCGCAGCCGGCACGCTGCTGGCAAAGTTCTATGAGGAAGGCGACGAGGTCCCGTGCCTTTCAAACGTCTGCGCCATCGGCAACCCCGGCGATGCCTTTGAATTCCTGAAGCCCGGTGCAGAGGCCCCGGCTCCCGCTGTCGAGGAGACGCCTGCCGAGCCTGCCGCACAGACGGCTGCCCCGGCTGCTGCGCCGAAGGCAGAGCTCTCCGCCATCTCGCCCAGAGCGATGGCAAAGGCCGTTGCCAGCAACGTCAATCCCGCGCTTGCGACCGGAACCGGTCCCAAGGGCCGCATCATCGAGCGCGACATCGACAAGCTGATCGCCTCCGGCGCCGCTGCATATGCCGCGCCTGCCGCCGCTGCCGCAGCTGCTGCGGTCGAGACTGCGTTTGAGGATGTCAAGTTCAGCCCCGTCCGCAAGGCGACCGCCAAATCCATGACGAACAGCCTTTCCACCATGGCCCAGCTCACACAGCAGTATTCCTTCGACGCAACGCAGATCCAGGCCTACCGTGCCATGCTCAAGCCGATGGATGCGCCGATGGGTAAGATCAGCCTCAACGATATGGTCATGTTCGCCGTGGCAAAGACCATCCTTGCCTGCCCGGATCTGAACGCCAACATGGTCGAGGACAACGTCATCCGCCACTTTAACCATGTGAATCTCGGCTTTGCGTGCGACACGCCGCGCGGCCTGCTCGTCCCGACGATCTTCCACGCCGACGAAATGAGCCTGTTGGAGCTGTCGATGGAGGCCAAGCGCCTTGCCGCTGCTGCCCGCGACGGAAGCCTCAGCCCCGACGAGATGACCGGCGCAACGTTTACCGTCACGAACATCGGCTCGTTCGGCTGTGAGGCCTTTACGCCCGTCGTCAATCCGCCCCAGATCGGCATTCTTGGTGTCTGCAACATCCAGACGAAGATCAAGTCCGCCAAGGACGGCGTGATCGAGACGTATCCGGCAATGGGTCTGTCCTTGACCTTTGACCACAGAGCGATCGACGGCGCACCCGCTGCGCGGTACATGAGCGAGCTGTGCAAGAGTCTGGAGGGCTTCATGACCCTCATGGCGAAGTAAGAGAAAGGAAGGACGATCATCATGCCGAAATCTTTGTATATTGATCCCGTAGCCGTCCGTCAGCCCGGCTACATCCACTTTACCGATATTCCCGTCTGCCAGTACAACAAGACCGTCAAGCAGGAGCTGGAGGAAGGCAACTATACCAAGGAAGACCTCATCCGCATCTACCGCGATATGGCCATCTGCCGTGAGTTTGAACACATGCTCACGCAGATCAAGACGCAGGCGAACTACAACGGCGTCGAGACGACGTATCCCGGCCCTGCGCACCTGAGCTACGGTCAGGAGGCCTCCTGCGTCGGTGAGGCGTATCTGCTTGACCGTGACGACATCACCTTCGGCTCCCACCGTTCCCACTCCGAGATTCTCTCCAAGGGCTTGAGCTGCATCCAGAAGCTGTCGGATGAAGAGCTCATGAAGACGATGGAGAATTTCCTCGGCGGAAAGACGCTGGCGGCTGTGCGCAAGTTTGCCGACACCAGCGATGTCAAGGAGCTGGCCATCCGCTTCCTGCTGTATGGCACGGTCGCAGAGATCTTTGCCCGTGAAAACGGCTTCCATCACGGCATGGGCGGCTCCATGCACGCGTTCTTCCTGCCGTTCGGCATCTACCCCAACAACGCGATCGTCGGCGGCTCCGCTCCCATCGCGGCAGGCGCTGCGCTGTATCAGAAGAACAACGACAAGAAGGGCATCGTCGTCTGCAACATCGGTGATGCGTCGCTTGGCTGCGGCCCGGTCTATGAGGCGCTGAACTTCTCCGCCATGGACCAGTTCAAGACCCTGTGGGAAGAAGGCCGCAAGGGCGGACTGCCGATCATCTTCAACATCTTCGACAACTTCTACGGCATGGGCGGCCAGACGATGGGCGAGACCATGGCGTACAACATGCCCGCGCGTCTCGGCGCCGGCATCACCCCCGACCAGATGCACGCCGAGCGTGTTGACGGCTGGAACCCGCTGGCGGTCATCGACGCTTACAAGCGGAAGATGGAGCTGATCAAGAACAACGAAGGCCCCGTGTTCCTCGATGTCGTGACCTACCGCCTGGTCGGCCATTCGACCTCCGACCAGAACGCATACCGCTCCAAGGAGGAAATCGAGGATTGGCGCAGCCATGACCCGATGATCAAGTTCCGTGAGGCGCTGGTCGAGGCGGGCGTCGCGTCTGATGAGTTCTTCGCAAAGCTCCTTCAGGATACCGCCGACCGCATGACCATGATCTGCCGCGCTGCCGACAACAAGGAAATCTCTCCGTATGTCGACTTCGACGAGAATCCGGATTATCTGGCAAATCTCATGTTCTCCAACGAGACCCGCCGCTCGATGGGCGAGCCGGGCCAGAAGCTGAACGTCACCGGCCCGAAGGAAAGCTGCAAGCGCTATACAGACCTTGCCAAGAAGGAGCATTTCGCGTTCGACAAGGACGGCAAGAAGTTCTCCGATATGAAGGTCTACAACATCCGCGACGCCATCTTTGAGCCGCTGATCAACAAGTACTACGAGGATCCCACGCTCGTCGCCTACGGCGAGGACGTGCGCGACTGGGGCGGCGCGTATGCCGTCTACCGCGGCCTGATGGATGTGATCCCGCACTCCAGACTCTTTAACTCCCCGATCTCCGAGGCCGCCATCGTCGGCACCGCCGTCGGCTACTGCATGTGCGGCGGCCGCGCAGTTGTCGAGCTGATGTACTGCGACTTCCTCGGCCGCGCAGGCGACGAGGTCTTCAACCAGATGTCCAAGTGGCAGGCCATGTCCGCCGGTATCCTGAAGATGCCGATGATCCTGCGTATGTCCGTCGGTGCAAAGTACGGCGCGCAGCACTCTCAGGACTGGGTCGCCATTGTCTCGCACATTCCGGGCCTCAAGGTCTACTTCCCGGCAACGCCGTATGAGGCCAAGGGCATCATGCAGTCGGCGCTGAACGGCACCGATCCCTGCATCATCTTCGAGTCGCAGAGAATCTACGGCAAGGGCGAAGAATTCCACGAGGGCGGCGTTCCCGCCGAGGAATACGAATGGGTCCCCGGCGCGGTCAACAAGGTCCGCGACGGCAAGGATCTCACCATCCTCACCATCGGCGCAACGCTCTACCGTGCGGTCGACGCCGCGAAGGAGCTGTCCGAAAAGTACGGCGTCGAGGCGGACGTCATCAACATGCCGTCGCTCGTACCGCTGGACTACACCGACATCGTTGCCTCTGTCAAGAAGACCGGCCGCGTCGTGCTGGCTTCCGATGCCTGCGTAAGAGGCACGTTCCTCAACGAAGTGGCACAGAACATCTCCACGCTCTGCTTCGACTATCTGGACGCACCTCCCGTTGTGGTCGGCGCGCGCAACTGGATCACGCCGCCGCACGAGTTCGACAAGTACTTCTTCCCGTATTCCGAGTGGATCGTGGACGCGGTCAACGCGCGCCTGCTGCCGCTGGACGGCTATGAGAGCAAGTTCACGCCGGACGATGCGGAGCTCATCCGCCGCAGCAAGCTGGGCGTCTGATGAAGGCATGCAGCAACATCCGTGCCGTTGTGTTTGACCTCGACGGCACGCTGCTGGATACGGTTCCCGACCTTGGCGAGAGCGCGAACGCCGCGCTCCGCCGGTTCGGGATGCCGGCGATGCCTGCGCGGGATTATCAGCCGCGCATCGGACACGGCATCCGCAGCCTCATGCTTCAGTCCGTTCCCGAGGGAACGCCGGAGGCGCTGTTTGAGCAGGTGCTCGCGTTCTACCTTGCGTATTATCCGGAGCACTGCACTGAGCACACGCAGATCTATCCGGGCGTCGCGGAGCTTCTTGAAAAGCTCCAAGGCGCGGGATATGCGCTCGCGGTGCTTTCCAACAAGACCGAGCGCACGGCACAGCGCATTATTTCGCACTTCTTCCCGCAGACACCGTTCCGCTTCGTCTGGGGCAACAACGGCGTGCGTCCGCTCAAGCCCGTGCTCGATGCGGGAGGCGGCCTGTGCGCGGCGCTGTCGCTCCGCCCGGAGGAGATCCTCTATCTGGGTGACGGCGATTCTGATATGGAGTTTGCATCCAAGATGGGCTTTTTCGCCGCAGGCGCCGCATGGGGCTATCGCAGCCGCGAAGCGCTGGCGGAAAACGGCGCAGACGCCGTGCTGGAGCAGGCGTCAGACCTTGAGATGCTGCTGAGGCTTTGAATCCAATAAAATGCCCTTGCCCGCTTTCATGCAGGCAAGGGCATTTTTATGTGCGCGTTTATCTGGAGGGATCCTCAGGTGCGCCCTGTCTCGCGGCGGCGGAAAAGCAGCGTGATGCACCACAGTCCGGCCAGACCGACCAGCGCGTAGACCACGCGGCTGAAGCTCGCGGTCTGACCGCCGAAAATCCACGCGACCAGATCAAATTTCGCGAAACCGACCAGCCCCCAGTTGACTGCGCCGACGATGACGAGGATCAGAGATACGATGTCCATATGCGTTGCTCCTTTCGATTGTTGACGCTTATAGTATGCTCGCTTTTTTTCACTTCATCCCTCTTGGGGAATTTCCTTCAAAAAGCGGTTGCTTTTGCGCGAGGATTTTGTATAATGAAAACAGAATTCATGCTTTTTGGAGCGCAAATTTTTTTCGCGTTTCCCGGGAAAGGAGCCGCACGATGTATATTGCCTGCCTCGATCTGGAGGGCGTGCTCATTCCTGAGATCTGGATCGCGTTTTCCGAGGCCTGCGGCATCCCGGAGCTGCGCCGCACCACGCGTGACGAGCCGGATTATGAAAAGCTGATGGACTGGCGCATCGGCGTCCTGCGTGAGCATGGTCTTGGAATCCGGGAGATTCAAGGCGTCATTGCAAGCATCGAACCGCTCCCCGGAGCGCGGGCGTTTTTGGATGCGCTGCGCGAAACGGCGCAGGTGCTCATTGTCAGCGATACGTTTCAGGAGTTCGTGCAGCCGATCATGAAAAAGCTCGGCTGGCCGACGTTTTTCTGCAACTCCCTTCAAATCGGTGCCGGCGGTATGCTCTGCGGCATCCGGATGCGCTGCCCGCAGTCAAAGCTCACAACGGTCCGTGCGCTTCAGTCGATCGGCTTTGAGACGGTCGCCGCCGGTGACGGCTACAATGACATTGACATGCTGCGGGCGAGCAAGGCAGGCTTCCTGTTCCGCACGACCGATAGGATCAAAGCCGACTATCCCCAGTTTCCGGCGTATGAAACATACGATGCGCTTCTCAATGGCATCAAGGCTGCCATGGCCTGAAAATAAAACGGATGCACAAACGAAAATAATGTGAAAGGTGATTCAAGATGAACGCATTTTTACCCGCTGATATCCTGATGCCCAAAACAGACCATATGGAGAAGTGGGCAGTCATTGCCTGCGACCAGTTTACCTCCGACGCGGCATACTGGGATCGAGTCCGCAAAAACGCAGAGGGCGCGGTTTCGACCATCAATCTGATCCTGCCCGAGGCCGAGCTTGGCACTGAAAAGGAAGCTGCGCACACGGCTGAGATCAATGCCACGATGAAAAAATATATGGACGAGAACGTGTTCACCGTCTATCCGAACAGCTATGTCTATGTCGAGCGCACGCTGGAAAACGGCACTGTGCGCGAGGGACTGGTCGGCATGGTCGATCTGGACGCTTATGACTATTCCACCGGCGCCACCAGCGCCATCCGCGCGACCGAGCGCACCGTCTCTGAGCGCATTCCGCCGCGTCAGAGAGTCCGCCGTGACGCGCCCATTGAGCTTCCGCACATCCTGATGCTCTGCGACGACCATGACAAGGTCCTGATCGAGCCGATCGGCGCAAAGAAGGCACAGCTCAAGAAGCTCTATGACTTTGATCTCATGGAAGACGGCGGCCACATCGCCGGCTGGCTCGTTGACGGCGAGAATGCGAAGGCCTTTGACGAGGCGCTCGCGAAGTATTCCGCAACGGTCGGTGAAAAGTATAAGGGCCTCAAGGGCGTTCCGATGGTCTTTGCAGTCGGTGACGGCAACCACTCGCTCGCCACGGCCAAGAGCTGCTATGAGGAGCTCAAGAAGAATCATCCCGGCGAGGATCTGTCGAACCATCCGGCGCGCTACGCGCTCGTGGAGCTTGAGAACATCCATGACCCGGCGCAGGTCTTTGAGCCCATCCACCGCGTCATCTTCAAGACCGAACCGAAGAAGCTCCTGAAGGCGCTGGAAGATGCCTGCGGCGGCGCTGAGGGCTTCCCGGTCAAGTGGTACATCGGCGACGAGAGCGGCACGGTCGTCCTCGACAAGAACAAGGGCGAGCTTGCCGTCGGCATCCTCCAGCATTTCCTTGACGAGTATTTGAAGGATCATGCCGGTGAGATCGACTACATCCATGACGATGACGCGCTGATCGACCTTGCAAAGCAGCCGGACACCATCGGCTTCCTGCTGCCTGCGATGGAAAAGAGCCAGCTCTTCCGCGGCGTCATCGCCGACGGCATCCTGCCGAGAAAGACGTTCTCGATGGGTCACAGCCGTGAAAAGAGATATTATTTGGAAGGCAGAAAAATCAAGTAATGGAGATCCTGACTGAAAGCGCATTTGCAAAGCTGAACCTGACACTTGACGTGCTCGCACGTCGGGAGGACGGCTATCATGACATCCGCTCCATCGAGCAGACCATTTCTCTGCGTGACGATGTGGTCGTGAATGTCGGCACCGGTCGGAAATGGGCGCTGCACTGCTATGCCGAAAGGCTGGCGGACGGCGAACAGGAGACGGAGCTTGTGACCGAGGGCTATCCGCAGGATGCGGAGAACCTTGCATGGCGGGCGGCGGAGGTTTTCTTCGACCGCACGGGTCTTGACCCGCAGGGGCTTGAGATCTTCATCAACAAGCGCATCCCGATGCAGGCGGGGCTCGGCGGCGGAAGCGCCGACGCAGCAGCCGTTCTGCGGGCGCTGAACCGCCACTACGGCGCGCCGATGTCGCTTGGCGCGCGCAGCGAGCTGGGCTTCTCGGTCGGCGCGGACGTTCCGTTCTGCGTCCTGTGCGGCACGGCGCTGGTCGAGGGCCGCGGCGAGCGCATCACAAGGCTCCCGAATGCGCCGGAAATCTATTTTGTCGTCTGCAAGCCTGATTTTTCCGTCTCCACGCCGGAGCTGTTCCGCGCCATTGACGGGGAGTTCATCGAAAAGCACCCTGACGAGAAGGCCATGATGGCAAACCTCCAGAAGGGCGAGCTGCTCGGCATTGGCGGAAGCCTCAGAAACGTGTTTGAACCGCTCGTGATGAAGGAGCATTTCGACATCAACTTCATCAAGTCCATGATGTTCACCTACGGCGCGTATGGCGCGCAGATGACGGGCACGGGCTCTGCGGTGTTCGGCATATACGATTCGTTCGAGTATGCCACCGTTGCCTGCACGATGCTCCGCGACAAATACAGCCAAGTCTATATGGCAACCAGCGTATAAACAGACAAAGCACCGTCCATAATGCTGATATCAGCAGAAAGGACGGTGCTTTTTTTGAAAAAACGTATGATCTCAATTGTAATTCTGAGTGCTCTTGTACTTATGGCTGCGTCTGTGACGCTTGTGCAGGCCGAGCAGCAGCGCCTCTCGGCCAAGCTCATCCGTCTGCATGTGGTGGCAAATTCGGACTCCGAACACGATCAGGCGATCAAGCTGGAGGTGCGCGATGCGGTGTCTGCGGCGGCAAAGGCGCTACTGGACGGTGCGGAGGATCCGCGAGCGGCGCTGGCAGGCAGGCTGGACGCGATCGCGGATGCGGCCGCGGCGCGGCTGCGCGAGCTGGGCGAAGATCTGCCGGTCACGGTGCGGCTCGGGAAGGAGCGCTTTCCGACGCGGGAGTATGACACGTTCTCTCTTCCGGCAGGCGTTTATGAGTCCCTGCGCGTGACCATCGGCGCGGGCAAAGGGCACAACTGGTGGTGCGTGGTGTTTCCGTCGCTCTGCCTGACAAGCTCGATGGACGAGCTGGAGCTTGCGGCGCAGACGGCTGGGTTTTCCATCGGGGAGATCCGCCTCATCACCGGCGAGGAGGACTTCCGGCTCAAATTCCGCGTGCTCGAGCTGCTGCAGCAGCTCAAGTGCGCCATGGCAGGCGCGTGAACGCTGTCTGGAAAACAGAAAATGGCGTTTCGGCTTTGGGCATGTCAAAACACTTCCTGACACGCCCAAAGCCGCTGTTTGTTTGCGCGCCGATCTGTGCTATAATAATATACATATGTCCGTTGGAGCGCTGCTGTGCTCCGGCGGAAGGTGCAGGGCTTTGTTCCGCACGCATGATAATAGACGAAAAAGGACAAGGAGGAAACGCCATGCTCCGTTTTTTACTTGACGCAGACCGGCTTAAAAATACAGACGCACTGATCGGACGCATTTGCGCACGCGCGGCAGAGGGCACGCAGGGGCAGATCCTGATCGTGCCGGAGCAGTATTCCCACGCCGCCGAGCGCGCGCTCTGTGCAGCGGGAGGCGACACCATCAGCCGCAGCGCCGAGGTCTTGAGCTTCACGCGGCTGGCAAGTCGCCTGCTTTCTGTCTACGGCGGCGTGTGCGAGGAATATCTGGACAAGGGCGGGCGGCTGCTGAGTGTCTATCTCGCTGCCGAGCAGGTGCGCTCCCGACTCAAATACTACGCCACCGTCAGCACAAAGCCGGAATTTTTGCTGCGGCTTGGCGCGGCAATGGAGGAGTTTTTGAGCTACTGCCTGCCGCCGGAGGCATTGCGGGAGGCAGCTCAGCGCGTCAGCGGCCAGTTTGCGCAAAAGCTTGAGGAGCTGTCGCTGCTGTATGAGAGTTATCTCTCCGTCTGCAAAAACGGACGCAGCGACCCCGTGACGCGGCTTGAACGCCTGCGGACGCTCTTGCAGCAGACAGACTATGCCTCGGAGCATGTTTTTTATCTGGACGGCTTTTCGGATTTTACGGCGGCGGAGCACGGCGTTCTGACCGAGCTTCTGCGCCGTGCGCCGGAGATACATATCGCGCTTTGCACGGACGGAAGCGGACGCGCCGTCTTTCAGGCCGCGTCGGAGACGGCGGCAGCGCTCAAAAAGGAGGCTGCACGCTGGAACGTGCCGGTCACGACCGGGCATCCGTCCTGCCCAGCTGTGCGCGCGGAGGCCCTCTGCGGTTGGCTTGACGGACTGTTTTCTCCCACGCAGACGCCGGGGCAGGACGCGGCGGGGCGGCTTTTTCTGCATCACGCGCCTACGGCTGAGCAGGAATGTGCGTATGCCGCGTGGCGTGTGCGCCGGCTTCTTCAGACGGGAAGCCGCTGCCGCGAGATCGGCATCGCGCTGAGCGACCGCGCGGCATACGAGCCGGTGCTGCGGACGCTGTTTTCGCGGATGCAGCTTCCTGCCTATTTTGCAGGAACGGAGGACATTCTCTCACAGCCGCTTTTTGCCGCCGTGCTTTGTGCGATGGAGGCGGTCGACCGCTATGACAACGAGCCGATGCTGGCCTTTTTGAAGTCCGGCATCAGTCCGCTGGCGCGCGACGAGGCGGACCGGCTCGAAAAATACGCCTTTACATGGAGCATCCGCGGGAAGCTCTGGGAGGAAACGTGGACGATGCACCCCGACGGCTTCGGTGCGGAGTGGGACGAGGAGCGCCGCGCGGAGCTAGAACAGCTCAATGCATCGAGAAGCCGTGCTGTTTCGCCGCTTGCGTCTTTGCGAAGGGCATGGCATGCGGCAAAAAATGTCGGGGAAATGGTGATGGCGCTCGATGAATTTCTGACGGCGCTCAACGCCGGCGGCCGGATGCAGCAGCAGGCGCAGGCGCAGGAGGCGGCGGGCGAGGTACAGCGGGCGCAGCAGACGCGCCAGCTTTTTGACATCCTCATTGACGCAATGGAGCAGACCTATCAGGTGCTCGGCGCCTGCGTGATGGAGCCGCCGCAGTTTACCGCCATGTTCCGGATGCTCCTTTCACAGTATCAGGTCGGAACGATCCCCGCCGCGGTCGATCAGGTACAGATCGGGCCGCTGGAATCGTTCCGGAGCCTTCGGACAAAGCATTTGATCGTGCTTGGCGCAGAGGAGGGAAAGCTCCCAGCCTTCGCGCCTGCACTTGGCGTCTTTACCGAGGACGAGCGGCAGCGGCTGCGCACGATGGGCCTTGCGCTTGCGCCGGCACAGGAGAATCGGCTTGACCGGGAAATGGGCTGGATCCGGGCGGCGCTCTGCGCGGCGGAGGAAAGCTGCTCGCTCTGCTACAGCGGCGCGGAGCCGTCGTTCCTGTTTACAAGGACGCTTCAGATGTTTGACCGGCTCTCGGTGACAGAGGACGCGGAGTATGTGTTTGCGCCCGATGTGAACGCCGCAGCCGCGGCGCTCCTGCGCGCGGGCGGACGTGAGGAGCCGCACATCCATGCTCTGAGCGAGGCCGTGTCGCGGCTTCGGCGGTGCGGCGCGTACGACTTTACGCCGGTGGCACGGCAGACGGTCTGCGGGCTTTACGGAAACCAGATCGCGCTTTCTGCCTCGCGCATCGACCGCTATGCCGCCTGCCGGTACGCATTTTTCCTCTATGACGGTCTGCGGCTGCGCCCATGGAAACAGGCGCGCTTTGACGCGCCGCTGTTTGGCACGTTCGTCCACAAGGTGCTTGAAAAGACGGTGCGGGAGGTCATGGGACTCGGCGGTTTTGCAGCCGTGGAGGAGGAGAGCCTTTTGAAGATCGCGGCGCGCCATGCGCAGGAGTACACGAGAGACTTCCTGCCGGAGCTTGCCCAGCGCGGCGAACGCTTTGCCTATCTCTACAACCGCAATCTGAACGAGGTCCTTGCCGTGGTGCAGGACGTTGGACAGGAGCTGCGCACTTCAAAATTCATCCCGCGTGACTGCGAGCTGCATTTCGCGCGCGGCACGGAGCAGGAGGACACTATGCCGCCGATCCGGGTGCATACGCCGTCCGGCGACGGAGTTGTGTCCGGCTTTGTTGACCGCGTCGATCTGTATGAAACGGAGCACGGCGCATACTACCGCGTCGTGGATTACAAAACCGGAAAAAAAGACCTTGATTACGCGGGACTTCTCTGCGGAGAGGATCTGCAAATGCTCATCTATCTGTTCGCGCTCAAGGAGCATGGGCAGACGCGCTACGGCAGAAGGCTCTTTCCGGCCGGTGTGCTCTACGTTCCGGCGCGTGAGGAAATGGAATCGGTACCGCCCGGAACGAGCGAGGAAAAGATCGCCGAGCTGCGTGCGAAAAAAAAGCGCCGGAAGGGACTGCTTCTCGATGACGAGACGATTTTGCAGGCAATGGAGCCATCGGACGGCACGCCGCGGTATCTGCCGTATCAGCTTAAAAATGGCGAACGCACGGGCGACCTTGCCACGCGCGAGCAGCTTGCGCTGCTGGGGCGCTTTGTGATGCAGTCGCTTCAGGAAATGACCGGCGCAATGTTTGCAGGCGGCGTGACGCCGAATCCCATTTTGCGCGGACAGAATCGGTCTTCGTGCGAGTATTGCGATTTTGTGCAGGCGTGCCACAAGGACGCCTGCTGTCACGAAAACCGCTACATTGCGGAGATCAAGTCAGAACGCTTCTGGCAGGAGGTTGAAAGGAGGTGCACACATGGCTGAAAAGGACGTGGTGCTGACACCGTCACAGCAGGCGGTCGTTGATGACCGGGGCGGCGCGCTGCTCGTTTCTGCGGCGGCAGGCTCCGGAAAGACCAAGGTTCTGGTCGATCGGCTTCTGGCGCAGGTCTGCGCGGAGAATGCGCCGGCGGATCTGGACGATTTTCTGATCATTACATACACCAAGGCCGCCGCGGCGGAGCTTCGCGGGAAGATCGCGAAGGAACTCTCCAAGCGCCTGAGCGCAGAGCCGGAGAACGTGCATTTACAGCGCCAGCTCACGCGCATCTATCTGGCGCAGATCTCCACCGTACATGCGTTCTGCTCCTCCATCCTGCGCGAATATGCACACACGCTGGACATTCCGGCGGACTTTCGCGTGGCGGAGGAACTGGAGGCGCAGGAGCTGCAGCAGGAGGTGCTGGACGCGCTGCTGGAGCAGTGCTATGAAGATCTGACAGAGGACAGTCCGCTTCGGCCACTCATCGACCAGTTCGGCTACGGCCGCGACGACCGGCGGCTGGCAAAGCTGGTGCTGCCGGTCTACAGTGCGGTTCGCTGCCGCGTTGACCCGGATGCATGGATGCGCCGGTGCGAGGAGGCCTATGCACCGGAGAATGCGACGGACGCTGCGCAGACACCGTGGGGCAGGGCGCTCATTGCGCGTCTGCGGGAAACGACGGCATGGGTGCGGAAAAATTTGCAGCAGGCCGTTGACGCCATGGTGTGCGACGCGGTATTGCAGGAAAAATACGCGCCAAAATTTCTGGATAACATCGAGGCTGTTGCCTCGCTCGAGGCACGCGAGGGCTGGGACGAGATCTATGAAAACCGCCTGCTGAGCTTTGGAAGCGTCCCGCCCGTGCGCAGCCCGGAGGACGCGGAGCTGAAGGAAACGGTGCAGAACATCCGCAAGGAGGCGCTTGCGGCGCTCAAGGACGCGCAGGCGTGCTTCTATGCGCCGAGCGCGCAGGTGCTTGCCGACCTCCAAAATACGGCGGGGCCGATCCGTGCGCTGCTCTCGCTGCTTCGGGAATTTGACAGGCAGTACGCGCAGGAAAAGCGGCGGCGGAAGCTGATGGATTTTTCCGACCTCGAACACGAAGCCATCCGGCTTTTGTGCCAGAGGGGGACGGCGCTTCCGACCGCTGCCGCAAAAGAGATCGGCGCGCGCTTCCGGGAGATCCTTGTCGATGAATATCAGGACTCCAACGCCGTGCAGGAGCGCATTTTTGAGGCCCTTTCACGCGGCGGAAGAAACCGCTTCATGGTCGGCGACGTCAAGCAGTCGATCTACCGTTTCCGCCTGGCAGACCCCGGCATTTTTCTTGAAAAATACAAGAGCTTCCCCATGCGCGATGACGCGGCGGAGGGCGAGCCGCGAAAGATCCTCCTGTCCGAGAATTTCCGTTCCCGGCCTGAAATTTTACAGGCGGTGAACGATGTGTTCTCGCTCGTCATGAGCCCGGAGGCGGCGGAGCTTTCCTACGGCGAGGAGGAGGCGCTTCGCTGCGGCATCCCGGAGTTTCCTGCCACACCGCAGCCCAAGGTGGAACTGCACTGCATTGACCTGGATATTTCCGCGGCAGAAGATGAACAGAAGGCGGAAAAACGCGAGGAGGAAGCGGCGTTCGTTGCCGCGCGCATTCACGAGCTGCTTTCCTCGGGAACGATGATCGCGGACAAGGGTGCGCTCCGTCCGGCTGTGGCGGGAGACATCACGATCCTTCTGCACTCGCCGGGACCGGCGGCGGCGGAGTACGTTGCAGCGCTTGCACGCTATCAGATCGCGTGCGTCACCGACCGCGGCGGCAGCATTCTGGATACGACCGAGGTGGAGGTGCTCTGCGCGATCTTGCAGATCATTGACAATCCGCATCAGGACGTGCCGCTTGCGGCGGCGATGGCAAGCCATGTCTTTGGCTTCACGCCGGACGAGCTGGCGCGTGTGCGCTGCCGCGACCGGAAATCGGATCTCTACGACTGTCTCTGCATGGCGGCGGAGACGGATGAAAAGCTGCAAGGCTTTCTGAACTGGCTGGAAACGGAACGTGAGCACGCCGGTCAGATGACGCTTCTGGCGTTTCTTGATGAAGTGATTGCCTCGACCGGGTTGGAGGAGATCTACGCCTCGATGCCGGACGGCACGCGCCGTGCAGAGAATCTGCGCGTCTTCCGCGCGCTTGCCGCAGACTACGCCGCTTCGCGCGGCGGAGGCCTGATGGCGTTTTGCCGCTATCTGGCGGGACTTCACGAGAGCGGAGCTCCGATTTCGCCTCCGCAGAGCGAGGCCGGAGCGGACGCGGTGCGCATCATGAGCATCCACAAGTCAAAGGGGCTGGAATTTCCCATTGTCATTCTTGCGGACCTGTCACGAAAATTCAATTTGCAGGATTGCGCCGCGCCGGTGCTGCTGGACGACGAGCTGCTGATCGGTGCGAACGTGGTCAACACGCAGAGCGGCTCCTACTATCCGGGCATCGCGAAAATGGCGATAGCCGCAAGGAAGAAAAATCAGACCATCGCAGAGGAAATGCGTGTTTTGTACGTTGCCATGACGCGCGCGAAGGACATGCTCATCATGACCGACTGCGCGGCAAAGCAGCCCCAGCGCCTGCGGAGGCTGAATGCGGCGCTGACCGAGCCCGTGCGCCCGGAGATCGCGGGCTCGGTGCTTCAGATGGGAGACTGGGTGATGATGGCGGCGCTCTGCCGCACCGAGGCAGGCGAGCTGCATGCCCAAGCCGGCGGAAACGCCGTCAGCCGCGTGCGGCCTGACCCGTGGCGCATCACCTTCCAAAGCGCGCAGGCTCTGCGCGCGCAGCAGTCCGGCGCGGCGGGCACTTTTTCCGATCTTCCGGCGGCGCGGGCGGAGATTCCGGAGCTGGAGGCGCAGCTTTCATATGTATATCCGTACATGGCCGCGGCAAAAACGGCCTCCAAGCTGACGGCAACACAGCTCAAGGGCAGGCTTCTCGACCGGGAGGCGGCGGAGAACGCGAAAAACGGGAGCGTGCCGGAAACGGGTGTGCGCCGGCTGAATTTCCGGAAGGACACGCCGCTGACCGGCCGCGAAAAGGGCAGTGCGACGCATCTTTTCATGCAGTTTGCACGCTATGAGAACTGCACGGACGCGCAGAGCGCAGCAGCGGAGCTGGAGCGCCTGCGGCGCGAGCGTTTTTTGACGGCGCCTCAGGCGGAGGCTGTGGACTGCGGGCGCATCGTGCGGCTGTTTGAAAGTCCGTTCGGCGCACGCATCCTGAGCGCGGAAGCGCTCCGGCGCGAATTTAAGTTCTCCATCCTGACCGATGCGGGTGCGTATGATCCCGAGGCGGCAGGGGAGCAGGTGATGCTTCAGGGCGTTGTGGACTGCTTCTGGGAGGAGGATGGCGGGCTCGTGATCGTCGATTTTAAGACCGACCGCGTCTACGGCGATCCCGCGAGGAAGGCGGCGGATTACACACCGCAGTTGGAGGCGTATGCGCAGGCGCTGTCGCGCATTTTTGAAAAGCCGGTCCGGGAGAAATATCTCTATTTCTTCGACTGCGGCGAGGCCGTGCGCGTATAACGGCAGGCGCATTACGGAATATGCACAGGCGGCGAGGCGTTTTCGCTTCGCCGCCTGTTTTTTTCCGGCAGCGCAGCCGATGTGCGCGGCACGATCAGGATTTGTCCTTCGGCCTGAAAAACAGCGCCGCAAGGAAGCCGAAAAAGACCGCAGCAGCAATGCCGCCGGCCGCGGCGCGCATCCCGCCGGTCATCACGCCGAGCAGCCCGTCCTGATCGACGGCCTCCCGGACGCCCTTTGCAAGATTGTACCCAAAGCCGGTCAGCGGGACGGTCGCACCGGCGCCGCCGAAGCGGACGAGAAATTCATAGAGACCCACGCCGCCGAGCAGTACGCCTGTCACAACGTAGGCAGTCAGGATTCGCGCGGGTGTGAGGTTCGTCCGGTCGATGAGAATCTGACCGAGCAGACACAAAGCGCCCCCGACCAGAAATGCCTTCAGATATTCCAAGTCCATCACCTTCTTTCGTTGCAGATCGAGACGGCGTGGCAGATGGCGGGAATGGATTCCCCCTGCCATGTGGAGACCGGCGACATGAGCGCGCCGGTGGCGCAGAAAAGCAGGCTCCCGAGCTTGCGCGCATGGAGCTGCCGCAGGAGATACCCGCACAGCACCGATGCGCCGCAGCCGCAGCCGGAGCCTCCGGCATGGACGTCCTGCCGCGCGGCGTCATAGATCATCACGCCGCAGTCGCGGTAATTTGCGCCGAAGGATAGACCGTCGCGGTGAAAGAGGTCGATGAGGATGCGGCTTCCGAGGCTGCCGAGGTCACCGGTCACGATCAGGTCATAGTCCTGCGGGCCAAGCCCTGTGTCCTCGAAATGGGCCTTGAGCGTGGAAAACGCCGCAGGCGCCATAGCAGCGCCCATGTTGCTCGCGTCCTTGATGCCGTAGTCCTCGATCCTGCCGATGGTGGCGCAGTTGATGAACGGGCCGCTGCCCTCCGCGCCGACGATGCAGCAGCCGGAGCCGGTGACCGTCCACTGCGCGGTGGGCGTCCGCTGACCGCCGTAGCCAAGCGGAAAACGGTACTGCCGCTCGGCGGTTGCAAAGTGCGAGGCGGTCAGTGCGGCCGCGCGCTCTGCGTAGCCCGCGTTGACGGCGGCAGCGGCAAGCGTCAGCCCCTCTGCCATGGTCGAGCACGCGCCGTACAGACCGAGAAACGGGATCTGTGTGCCGCGCACGGCGAAGGCGGAGCTGATGCACTGGTTGAGCAGGTCGCCTGCAAACAGCACGTCCAGCTCGCCGCAGCAGGGCGGGGCTTTTTGCCGCGCAGCATCAAGCGCCAGCTCCTGAAGGCGCGTCTCGGCCTGTTCCCACGTTTTCTGCCCGAAGCGCGTGTCCGCCTCGGTGCGGTCGAAGTATGACCCAAGCGGGCCCTCAGCCTCCTTTTTTCCGGCTATGGCGCTGTGCGCCAGTATGACGGGGTGGCGGTCGAAAACGATCGTCTGCCTGCCCCTGTGAAGACTCGCCATATCATCGCTCCTGTTCTTTGTTCGTGGCGATAGTATGTGATAAAAGTCAAAAAATAACCGTGAATGCAGAACATTCACGGCCAATGAGGAATGGAAAAATGAAAAAGAAGTCGCAGGAGTATTGTATCCGCTTTTGCGTCCGGCTATACACAAGGCGGTCTGCGAAAAATTTTTTCGCAGACCGCCGCTGTGTACAGGTCATTTTACGGGATAGGCGAGCTGCGCCTCGGACCAGCCTCGGATGAGGTCTGCATAGAACGCGCAGCAGCCGCGTGCGAGCGCGGTGTCGAGATTGCGGTAATTGCCGCACTCCGCCGCGCTCTGGCCGGGCATTGCGCCGTCATAGACGGCGGCCTGGGAAAAGATGCGCTTTAGAAGCGCGATGGCGTCGCCGTCACGGAGCTGCGTGCTGTCAAACAGGAAATAAAAGCCCGTCTGGCAGCCCATCGGCCCGAAATAGATGACCGCGTCCTTCTCGGGGGCGTTGCGCAGGAGCGTGGCGATGATATGCTCGACCGAATGAAGCTCGGCGTTTGTCAGAAGGTCACCCGTGTTCGGCTTTTTGAAGCGGAGGTCAAAGGTCGTGACGTTTCCGTCACGGCGCGAGAGATACAGACCGGGGACGAGCACGTTGTGGTCAACGGTAAAGCTTGCAATCTTATCCATTACAGCGCCTCCAATGCGTCGATGAACGCCATTGCCACGCGGTTGAGATCCTTCATGGCAGTGGGGAAATTGAAGAAGAAATCGTCGTGTACGAACAGGCAGTCGGAAACAGACTTGATCGACATGAACGGCACACCGTTTCGCAGACATACCTGCGCGTCCGCGCCGCCTTCCATATCGCACAGCAGCGGGTGGAAGGTATCGCTGATCCAGTGCGCGCGCGGCGTGTCGGTCGCGAACCAGTCGCCGGTCGCCACGAGGCCGGTACGGTAGGCAAAGCCGGTCTTGTCCATCGCGGCTTTTGCCTTTTCCAGATCGCTCGTCGGAAACTCCGTCCGGTTGACAGTGGAGACGAGGCCGGCCGGATCGCCCACGGCGGTCGTGTCCACGTCATGCTGCAAAAAGGCCTCCGCGAGGACGAGCGTGCCGATGGGAACATCCTCAAAGCAGCCCGCAACACCGACGTTCAAAACGAGGTCAGGATGATACAGCGAGATGAGAAGCTCCGTTGCCATGGCGGCGTTGACCTTGCTCACACCGCCGATGCAGGCAATGACGTTCGGGCGGATCTGGTAGAACTCGACGCCTGCGGCAGATTGCAGAGGCTCTGCGTTTTCTGTATTCAGCAGGCTCTCGATCTCGCCGCGCATGGCATAAATCAGACCAATGGTCATGTGACATCCTCCTTACAGATGCAGTGTCGTATTTTCTGTATATTGTAGCGGCTCTGCACCGGAAAAGCAAGAACCGCCGCAGGAAAAGCGGACGTTCGCACAAAATCCGCGCAGCGGTGGAAATCTGAAAGCGTTTGTGCTATAATACTTCTATCTTTGCGGAATTTGGAAGGCAAGCTATGAAATACTTACTCGCTCAGCTCAAGGCATACAAAAAAGAAAGCATCCTTGGGCCGCTTTTTAAGCTGCTGGAGGCAACGCTGGAGCTGATGGTGCCGCTGATCGTGGCCGCCATCATCGACGGCGGCGTCAAGACAGGGGACAAGAGCTATATTCTGCGGATGAGCCTTGTGATGGTGGGTCTTGGGCTTGCGGGACTTGCAAGCTCGGTCACGGCACAGTATTTTGCTGCAAAAGCGGCGGTCGGCTCGACCACGCGCCTGCGCAGAACGCTTTTTGCGCATTTGCAGACGCTTTCATATACCGAGCTGGATACGCTCGGCACCTCGACCATGCTTACGCGCCTGACGAGCGATATGAATCAGGTGCAGTCCGGCGTCAACCTGACGCTCCGGCTGGCGCTTCGGTCGCCGTTTGTCGTGTTCGGCGCGATGGCAATGGCGTTTACCGTGGACGTGCAGGCGGCGCGCGTGTTTGCCGTTGTCATCCCGATCCTGTTTGCCGTTGTTTTTGCGGTCATGCTGGTCTGCATTCCGCTCTACCGAACGGTGCAGGGGCGGCTTGACCGTGTGCTCGGGCAGACGCGGGAAAACCTGACCGGCGTGCGCGTCCTGCGCGCGTTCGGGCGTGAGCACGAGGAGACGGCGGAATTTGCTGCGCGCAATGACACGCTCACAAGAGCACAGACATATGTCGGGCGCATTTCGGCGCTGCTCAATCCGCTGACGTATGTGATCATCAATCTTGCGATCGTCGCGCTCATCCGCGTGGGTGCGCTGCGTGTTGACAGCGGCGCGCTGACGCAGGGCGACGTGATCGCGCTCTACAACTACATGTCGCAGATCCTTGTGGAGCTCATCAAGCTCGCCAATCTGATTTTGAACATCACGCGCTCGGTTGCCTGCTGCAACCGGATCGGGACGGTTCTGGAGCTGCCGTGCAGCCAGAAAAGTCCGCAGACCGAGCCTGCGACCGACACGGCGGCCCCTGCGATCGACTTTGAGAACGTGTCGCTTCGCTACGCGGGCGCCGGCGGCGATTCGCTGGACGGTATCACGTTCCGGGCCAGCCGCGGGCAGACCATCGGCGTGATCGGCGGAACCGGCTCCGGCAAGACATCCCTTGTGAATCTCATCCCGCGCTTTTATGACGCGACCGGCGGCGTCGTTCGTGTGGACGGCGCGGACGTGAAGGACTACCCGATGCAGAGCCTTCGCCGCCGCATCGGCGTGGTGCCGCAGAAGGCGGTGCTGTTCAAGGGCACCATCCGCGAAAACCTCCTTTGGGGCGACCCGAACGCGAGCGAGGAGACGCTTCACGCCGCGCTTCGAGCCGCGCAGGCGGAGGAGATCGTGGCAGGAAAAGAAAACGGCCTTGACTACGAGATCGAGCAGGGCGGACGCAATCTCTCCGGCGGCCAGCGCCAGAGACTGACCATCGCGCGCGCGCTCGTGCGCAGACCGGAGATCCTGATCCTTGACGACAGCGCCTCGGCGCTGGACTTTGCAACGGACGCGGCGCTCCGCAAGGCACTGCGCGCGCTGCCGGAAAAGCCTACCGTTGTCATCGTCTCTCAGCGCACCTCCTCTATCCGCCACGCGGACGAGATTCTCGTTCTCGACAACGGAAGGCTGGTCGGACGCGGGACGCATGACGAGCTTCTGAGAAGCTGTGCGGTCTACCGCGAGATCCACGAGTCACAGTTTAAGAAGGAGGAGGCATAACAATGAAGGACTCTTCCATGAAAACGCTTCGCCGCGTTCTGCGGTATCTCAAAAAACGCTGGCACATGCTGGCGGCATCGATCGTGCTGGCCGCTGCGTCGGTTGCCGGAACGCTCTATGTGCCCATCCTTGTGGGAAACGCCATCGACTGCATCCTCGGGCCGGGCGCAGTGGCGCATGCGCAGATCATGACGCTGCTCAGCCGCGTGGCGGCAGTCGCCGGGATCACAGCGCTGCTGCAATGGCTGATGAGCGATCTCAATAACCGCATCACCTTCGGCGTGGTGCGCGATGTGCGGCGCGATGCGTTTGAAAAATTGCAGATCCTGCCGCTGTCTTATCTCGATGCGCATCCGAGCGGCGAGCTGGTCAGCCGCATCATCGCAGACGCCGATCAGTTTGCAGACGGCCTTCTGATGGGCTTTACACAGCTTTTTACCGGCGTCGTGACCATCCTCGGCACACTCTTTTTCATGCTCCGCATTCACTGGGTCATCGCGCTGGTGGTCGTGGTGCTGACGCCGCTGTCGCTGTTTGCGGCGAAGTTCATCGCCGGACGCACCTACAGCATGTTTAAGCTCCAGTCCGCGACGCGCGGAGAACAGACCGCTCATATGGACGAGATGATCATGAACCAGAAGGTCGTGCAGGCATTCTCGCACGAGGCGGAAAGCCTCGAAAAATTTGACGAGATCAATGGCAGACTCGAAAAAGCGGCGCTCCGCGCGACGTTCTTCTCCTCGCTCACAAACCCGGTCACGCGCTTTGTCAACAGCGTGGTCTACGCCGCAGTGGCGCTGACGGGCGCGCTCGCGGCGGTGGGCGGAGGCATCACGATCGGCAGCCTTTCCACGCTCCTGAGCTATGCAAACCAGTATACAAAGCCCTTCAACGAAATTTCCGGCGTTGTGACTGAGCTTCAGAACGCCCTTGCCTGTGCGGCGCGCATCTTCGCCGTGATCGACGAGCCGGCGCAGACGCCGGACGCGCCCGATGCGGCAGAGCTTTCGGATGTGAAGGGCAGCGTGGAGCTGCGGCATGCGGCGTTTTCCTATGTGCCGGACAAGCGGCTCATTGAAGATCTGAGCCTCACAGTCCGGCCCGGCCAGCGCATTGCCATCGTCGGCCCGACCGGCTGCGGCAAGACGACGCTCATAAACCTTCTTATGCGCTTTTATGACGTGGACGGCGGCGAGATCGACGTAGAAGGAACGGACATCCGCAAGCTGACGCGGCGGAGCCTGCGGGCAAGCTACGGCATGGTGCTTCAGGACACTTGGCTGCGCAGCGGTACCATCCGCGAAAACATCTGCATGGGAAAGCCTGACGCAACGGACGGGGAAATGATCGCCGCGGCCAAGGCGGCGCACGCCGACAGCTTCATCAGAAGGCTTCCCGACGGCTATGATACGGTCATCACGGAGGACGGCGGCAGCCTTTCTCAGGGACAAAAGCAGCTTCTTTGCATCACGCGTGTCATGCTCTGCCTGCCGCCGATGCTCATTCTCGACGAGGCGACAAGCTCCATCGACACGCGCACGGAGATGCACATTCAGGCGGCGTTTGCCCGCATGATGCAGGGCAGAACGAGCTTCATCGTCGCCCACCGCCTGTCCACCATCCGCGAGGCGGACGTCATCCTTGTCATGAAGGACGGGCACATTGTCGAGCAGGGCAGACATGCGGAGCTTCTGCGGAAAAACGGCTTCTACGCCAGGCTCTACAACAGCCAGTTTGAGAGCTGAACGGCGTCAGCCGGCCGCGAAGCGCAGAAATGCCAAAAAGGATGGAAATAATCCGGCAAATGTGATACTATAATCTAGTACGGCTTCGCAGCATCAAACGAACGGGGGTATGTCCATGAGCTATTTGCAGGCAATCATTCTGGGACTGGTGCAGGGGATCACAGAATTCCTGCCGGTGTCCAGTTCCGGGCATCTGGCGATCTTGCAGAGCTTTTTCGGCCTGGAATCAACGGAAAATCACCTCCTTTTTGATGTGCTGCTGCATCTCGGAACACTGGGGGCGGTGCTGATCACGTATTGGGGCGACATCGCGGGTCTGACGCGCGAGGGGCTTGTGCAGCTCCATCTCAAAAAACCGCGCCGCGGGCAGAAGCCCGATCTGCTCAAGCAGCGGATGATCCTGTTCATCCTGCTTGCGACGCTGCCGCTGGTGCTGGTCGTGTTCCTTCGAAAAGCAGTCACGTCCCTTTATGAAAACACGTTTTTCATCGGCTTTGCGCTGCTGGTGACCGGCGGGCTGCTGTTTGCGGCAGACCGGCTCGGCCACGGCACGAAAAACGAACGCAATGCGACGCTCGGCAGTGTCATGCTCGTCGGCCTTTCTCAGGCGCTTGCGACCGTGCCCGGACTGTCGCGCTCCGGAACGACCATTTCTGTCGGGATGTTCTGCGGCTTTGAGCGCTCGTTTGCGGTAAAATTCTCATTCCTGCTGTCCGTACCGGCGGTGCTGGGTGCAAATCTTCTGACGTTCATCGACGCCGTACAGGCCGGGATCGACTTTTCGCTCCTGCCGGTCTATCTGGTCGGCGTGCTGGCTGCATTCGTTTCCGGTTTCTTTGCGATCAGCCTTCTGCGCATTCTGGTGCAGAAAAGCCGCTTTGGGAGCTTTGCCTATTACTGCTGGGGTGCGGGGCTTGTGACATTGATCCTTTCACTTGTGTCTTGAGGTAAAGATATGGCGGAACAAAAACGAAAGAAAAATTCGACCGCGTCCAAGGCCGCCGCGAAGCAAGGCGGCTCGCGCGGCGGTAAGGGGAAGAAATCGGCTTCGCGCCCGATCCGGCGCGAGGTCGGCGCGTGCGTATGCCTGTTTCTCGGCGTGTTCACGATCCTCTGCTGCTTCGGTGTGGATGCGGTGATCCTGAATCTGATGACGGGGCTTTTCAAGGGGCTGCTCGGCGCAGGCTTTTACATCCTGCCGTTCTCGTTCCTGATGGGCTTTGTGATCCTGCTTCTGCATGACGGACGGCCTGTTGCACTGCGCGTGACGTGCGCGTTTTTGCTGGCTGTGACCATCGGCGCGCTGGTGCATATTTTCTCCGGCGGCGATGTGGCATGGGGCGCAGGGATCGCGGGCGAGCTTTGGAGCGGCGGCATTGCCGGGACGAGCGGAGGCCTGCTCTCCGGCCTGCTGGCGCAGACGCTTTCCGCGATCATCAGCCGCATCGGTGCGGTCATCCTGCTGCTTTGTGCGCTGCTGATGGAGCTCATTACCTGCCTGAACATGACCATCGGCGGCATCATCACCGCCATCCGCGAGCGTCCGCGCGTTGCGTATGAAGAGCCGCAGCGCGAGCATCCCGACCCTGCAAAGGTGATTGTGGATCATGTGGCGCAGAAACAGATCGAACGCACCGAGCGCAAGCGCTCGCGAATGTCGGAATTTGACCTCCCGATCGACGACCCTCCCATGCCCGTGCGCGAGGGCACACAGCCGGAGCAGGCAGACCGCAGGGAGCTTGTCTCGCCGGATCAGTATGTTCTGGAGAGCCGAAAAAAGCATAAAGACGAAAAAACACCGCAGGAGCATGTGAGACAGCCGCTCCGCGTGCCGGAGGAGGCGGTGGATCGCTTTGACCGCAAAAAGCAGTTTGACGAGCTGCTGGTGGAGATGAACGGCGAGGTCGAACCGGACACGGTAGAGCCCGCGCCGGATGAAAGCAGCCTGCCGCATCAGTTCCCACCGCTTGTTCTGGACGAGCACCGGGAAACGAAGCCGGAAATGCCGCTGGTCGTTCCGGCGGCGGAGCCCGCTGCCGCGCCAGAGGAAAAACCGATCAAAAAGAAGGAGGTCCGCGAGGAGGCGGCCAAAATCGCGCAGGAGATCGCCTCCGTTGACCAGCCTGTTGTGTATCAGTACCCGCCGGTTGAGCTTCTGCGCTCGGGCGACGGTAGCTCCGTGGACGGGACGGAGGAGATGCGGCAGAACGCCGAGCGCCTGAACGACACGCTCGCGAGCTTCGGCATCGAGGCGCAGATCATCAATGTGACGCGCGGCCCGTCTGTCACGCGCTATGAGCTGGAGCTCAACCGCGGCGTGAAGCTCTCCAAGGTCACAAATCTTGCCGATGACATCGCGCTCTCACTCGGCGCGTCGGGCGTGCGTATTGCGGCCATCCCCGACAAGATCTCCGTGGTCGGCATCGAGGTGCCGAACCGCGCGGTCTCGGTCGTGCTGGCGCGCGACGTGATCGATTCGCCGGAGTTCCGAAGAAGCAAGTCGCGCATCTCCTTTGCCGTCGGCAAGGACATCGGCGGCAGCCGCATCATCGGCGACATCGGGAAGCTGCCGCATATGCTGATCGCCGGTACGACCGGCTCCGGCAAATCGGTCTGCATGAACTCGCTCATCATCTCACTGCTCTATAAGGCCAAGCCGGACGAGGTCAAGCTCATCATGGTGGACCCGAAGATGGTCGAGCTCGGCGTTTACAACGGCATCCCGCACCTGCTCATTCCGGTCGTGACCGACCCGAAGAAGGCGGCGGGCGCGCTGCAATGGGCGGTCACGGAAATGATGCGCCGCTATCGCATGATGGCGGATGCAGGCGTGCGTGATCTGGAATCGTTCAACAAGATTGCGGAGAGCTCAGAAGAATTTGAAAAAATGCCGCAGATCGTGGTCGTCATTGACGAGCTTGCCGATTTGATGCTGGTCGCTGCAAAGGAAGTTGAAGAATCCATTTGCCGCGTGGCACAGATGGGCCGTGCGGCGGGCATTCATCTTGTGATCGCAACGCAGCGTCCGTCGGCGGATGTCATCACTGGTCTTATGAAGGCAAATATCCCGTCGAGAATTGCGTTTGCCGTCGCCTCCGCGATGGAGTCGCGCATCATCCTCGACACGGCCGGCGCGGAAAAGCTGGTCGGCAAGGGCGACATGCTCTATGCCCCGCTCGGGCAGGGCAAGCCCAAGCGCGTGCAGGGCTGCTTCATCACGGATGACGAGGTGCAGAGCGTCGTGGACTTCATCAAGAAAAACGACGCCGCGCAGTATTCCGAGGAAATTCAGGCCGACATCGAGCGCCGCTCGGCACAGAGCGGCAAGGGCGGCGGTACGGCGGCCTCTGCCGCCATGGACGAGCCGGAGGCCGAAGACGGAGACGAAATGACGCCCGCGGCGGTCGAGGTGCTGCTGGAAACGGGGCAGGCATCTGTTTCCATGCTCCAAAGACGGCTCAAGCTCGGCTACGCGCGCGCAGCGCGCATCATGGACGAGCTGGAGGAAAAGGGGATCGTCGGCCCGTTCGAGGGCTCAAAGCCCCGTCAGATGCTCATTACGCGCGAGCAGTGGGAGCAGATGAAAAACGGTGCGCCCATTGCGGAGAATCCTCCGGTCGAGGAGGAGCTCCTTTAGGGTAAACCCCGGCGCTGCCGGTGTTTATAAATTCAGGACGCGGGAACTGTTTTCCCGCAAAAAAGCATTGCATCCGGACGAAGGTGCCGGAGCGACAGCTGGAGGTATGAACATGAACACAAACGAAAACAAAAACCATGCAACCGTCGTCAAGATGGTCACTCTGGCGCTGCTGGCAGCGCTGGTCGTTGTCCTGCAGACCGTGGCAAGCAGCATCAAATTCGGCCCGATCCCGATCACGCTGACGCTGGTGCCGATCGTGATCGGTGCGATCCTCTACGGGCCGTCCGCGGGCGCGCTGCTGGGCGCGATCTTTGGCCTTGTCACGGCGGTCGCCGGTCTGACGGGCTATGACCCCGGCACGCAGGCCCTGATTCAGGCAAGCCCTGTGTGGACCATCCTGACATGCTTCGTCAAGGCGACGGCTGCCGGCTGGGTGGCCGGACTGGTCTATCGCGCGCTGCATAAGAATCAGACCCTTGGCTGCGTTCTGGCCGCGATGAGCGCGCCGATCGTCAATACAGGCATTTTCCTGCTGGCGATGTCAACGGTGCTGCGTACCTCTCTGGTGGCGTGGGCTGCCGGCGCAGATCTGGTGTACTATGTTTTTGTTACGCTGACGGGCGTCAATTTCCTTGTCGAGTTTGGCGTCAACGCCGTTCTCAGCGCGGCCATCGCGCGGATCGTCAAGGCGGTCACGAAAAAATAAGCGCTGAGCGCAATACTCCACAAAGCACAAGAACGGTACAGCCATCGGCTGTACCGTTCTTGAGCTTGTCAAAAAGTCTTTTTGACAAGCTCTCAAACGCGAACCGCGGGGGCTTGGTTCGCGTTTGAAAAGGCTG
>URLO01000015.1 GCA_900548625.1 uncultured Eubacteriales bacterium
TTTGTCCGAGGTTCACGCCCCCGGACAAAACCGATTTACATTTTATTTCGCCGTGCGCGGCGAAACTCTACGAGGTTTTTGACAGTCTGAACGCCCCCAAAGGCAAGTGAAATGCCTTTGGGGGCGTTTTCATTACGCTTTTTCGATCAGCGATGCGGCGGGCATGACCGCGCTGAGGTCTGCGTCTGCCATCCGGCCCTCGTCGCACAGCTCCGCGATCCTCGGGTCAATGGGCATCCGCGCCAGCACCGGCAGCGAGTAGGACAGCGCCAGCTCGTCGAGCTTGCTCTTTCCAAAGACCTCGATGCGCTTGCCGCAGTCGGGACACGCAAGATAGCTGTAGTTCTCTACAAAGCCGTAGACGGGAACGTTCATCATCCGCGCCATGTTGACCGCCTTGGAGACGATCATCGCGACAAGATCCTGCGGAGAGGTGACGATGATCACGCCGTCCACCGGCAGAGACTGGAACACCGTCAGCGGAACGTCGCCCGTTCCGGGCGGCAGGTCGACGAACATATAGTCCACATCGCCCCAGCACACATCCGTCCAGAACTGCTTGACTGCGCCCGCAAGCACAGGGCCGCGCCAGACGACAGGGTCTGTCTCGTTCGGCAGCAGCAGGTTCACGGACATGACCTTGATGCCCTCCTTGGTCACGGCAGGCAGGATGCCGTCCTCGCTTCCGAGCGCCTGCTCATGCAGACCGAACGCCTGCGGAATGGAGGGGCCGGTCACGTCGGCGTCGAGAATGGCGACCGAGTGGCCCAGCTTGCACATCGCCGCCGCCATCATCGACGTGACGGTGGACTTGCCCACGCCGCCCTTGCCGGAGACGACCGCGATCACCTTTTTTACATTCGATTTCTTGTTGGGCTCCGCCAGAAGGCTCTCTGCCTTGCGGTCGGAGCAGGTTTCACCGCAGCTGGAGCAGTTGCCGCTGCATTCACTCATGGAAAACACTCCTTTGTGTTGTCATTGTCTGTTATTGTACCCACGAATGGCGGAAAAGTCAAACGTTCCCGGCAGACTCTTTTCAGAGCGCCGTGTGCGCCTTCCACCACGCCTTGACGAAGGCAAAGACCTCGCGCAGCTCGTAATTGACCTTCAAAACCCATGGCCATGTGCTGCTCGTCAGACCGTAGGACGTCATGCCGAGCGTGCGGGCGATGTATTTTGCCCGCGTCATGTGGAAATCACTCGTGATGATGAGGACGCTTTCGGTGTTCACACCGCGCTTTTCGGCAAGCTCTGCCGAGAAGATCAGATTTTCCCGCGTGTCTCTTGCCTGCGTCTCCTGCACGATGCGCTCGGGCGCGATGCCTTTTCTCTCAAGATACGCCGCCATGACCGAAGCCTCGGTCTGCGTTTCGTCGGGGCCCTGCCCGCCGGAGACAAAGACGGTCGCCTCCGGGTGCTCTGTCATATATTCATACGCCCGCTCCAGACGCTTTTTGAGCGTCAGAGACGGCTCCGAGCCGTGTACCTGCGCACCCAGCACGACCACAAATTCCGGCGCATTGTCCGGCATCGCATCATCTCTCCCC
This sequence comes from uncultured Eubacteriales bacterium, assembly GCA_900548625.1. Classification (GTDB taxonomy): domain Bacteria; phylum Bacillota; class Clostridia; order Oscillospirales; family Oscillospiraceae; genus CAG-170. The sequence continues at coordinate 1,548 of URLO01000015.1, forward strand.
TGTATCACGATCAGCGCCATCGCCCCGAACACCACAGACATCGCAAGCGCTGTCAGCGCGATCAGCGCCGCGCTCCATCCTTTTCGCGCTTTCTTTCTCTTAAGCAGCCACAGCGCCGCCAGCACCGCCGCAAGAAGCAGCAGACATACGCCGGTCATGCCGATGTGATACGGAAGCACGATATGCACGATCCCAAGCACGGCAAAAAACGCCGCGAAATACAAAAGCGTCATGCTCCGCCCTCCAGTTTCATGGACAATGTCTCCCACCGCTCCATCATCTCGGCATAGGACGCTTCCTGCGTCTCACGCTCCGCCATCAGGCGCGCAAGCTCCTGATAATCGGACGCCGCAGCCTCGATTTTGCAGTCATATTCGTGCAGGAGCGCCTCCTGCTTTTCGATCTCGCGCTCCACGGCGCGCACCTGTTTTTCAAGGTTTTTGTCCGGATTGATCGGTTTTTCTTTCTTTTCGCGTTTTTCCTTCGCTGCCGGAGCCGCCGCCTGAATGCGCTCGAACGAGCGGATGGAGCGGTATTTCTCATATCCGCAGGGATAATCGCGGATATGCCCGCTTTCAAGCTCCCAGATGCGCGTTGCGAACTTGTTGACAAAATAGCGGTCGTGCGAGACGAAGATCAGCGCGCCCTCATACTCCTCCAGCGCGTCCTCGACCCACTCGCGCGAGGCGATGTCGAGGTGGTTTGTCGGCTCGTCGAGAATGAGCAGGTTGATGCTCTCGTCCATCAGCATACACAGCCGGAGTCGGCTCTGCTCCCCGCCGGAGAGCTTGCCGACGGTCTTGTACACGTCGTCGCCCTCGAACAAGAACGCGCCCAGCCGGCCGCGCGCCGTCTGTACCGAGCAGTTTTTTTCATACAGCATCGTGTCCAGAAGCGTCCGCTCCGGATGGTCGAAGTGGATGACCTGCGGCAGATATGCCCACTTGACCGAGGGGCCGAATTTGATCTTGCCCTCGCCGGTCTCCTCGCCGAGGAGCATCTTCAAAAACGTGGTCTTTCCGGTGCCGTTGTCGCCGAGGAGCGCCACACGCTCGCCGCCGCCCATCTCCAGCTCGACGTCGGAAAACAGCGTTCTTCCATCGAACGTCTTTGAGAGATTCTTGATCGACAGCACCTCGTCGCCGAAAAAGTCGCGCTGGTTGAAGCGTGCGCGCATGGTCTTGTCCTTTGTCGGCCTGTCCGTTTTCTCAATGCGCTCCATGCGGTGCTGAATGGACATCGCGCGGCGATAGAGCGTGCGGTTGTTGATGCCCCAGCCCTTCATGCGCTCAAGCGTAAAGCCGAGCTGACCGAGCTTGGCTTGTTCCTTTTCGTATTGCTTGAGCTGAAGCTCAAAGCGCGCCTGCTTCTCCTGGACATAGAACGAGTAGTTGCCGCTGTAGAACTCGGCCTTGCCGTCGTGGATCTCCACGATGCGGCTGACCACGCGGTCAAGAAAATAGCGGTCGTGCGAGATGGTCAGGACGGTGCCCTTGAATTTCTCGATGTAATCCTCGAGCCATTCCACGCTGTTCATGTCGAGGTGGTTCGTTGGCTCGTCAAGCAGCAGGATCTCGGTCTTTTCCAGCAGCAGCCGCGCCAGATTCACACGCGTTTTCTCACCGCCGGAAAGGCTCGCAAACGCCTGGCCGCGCTGCGCGGCCGTGATGGCAAGGCCGTTGCAGATCTTGTCCGTCTCCGTGTCCGTGTCATAGCCGCCGCCCGCCGTGTAGCGGTTGAGCAGCTCGTCATAGCGCTGCAAAACGTCCTGCGGCGTGTGGTCGGTCATCCGCGCCTCCAGCGCCTGCATCTGCTCCTTGATGCATTCGAGCTGGCGGAAGGCCGTGCGCAGCACGTCCTCCACGGTATATCCCTCCGGATAGACGGGGATCTGCGAAATGAGCCCGACCTTCTTCCCTGCCGCGAAGGCGATCTCGCCGGAGTTGTAGTCCAGCTCGCCCGTCAGGATCTTAAACAGCGTGGTCTTTCCCGCGCCGTTTTTCCCGAGCAGGCCGACGCGCTCGCCCGCCTGCACGTCAAAGGAAATGCCGTCGAGCACGTTTCGCTCCGAATCGAAGCTCTTTACCAAATCTTTGACAGAAATATCGATCATGCCTGTTTCCTCTATGTGTCCGCCTTCTTTACCTGACTGGTATCTCTGGCGGTGATAATTCGTTATCTGGTTCCTGTTCACAGCGCTGCAAATCCACGCTTCAAGCCCGCGCAACGCAGTTACGGCGGAAAGATCCGGCGCGCCGAGAGATTTTCCGTCAGAACAAGGCGTGCGGGCGCAGACGTACCGTGTGTACTTCAAGCCCGCGCAACGCAGTTATGGCGGAAAAGATCCGGCGCGGGTGAGGAACTCCTCGCGGGTGAACAGTAAGTTAATCGCCTGTATGAACGCATTCGCGCTCAAATGCTCGGGCAGGCCCATTTCACGTTGGAGGGCTCTGCGGCGGATGGTGCTGTCCGGTCTGCCGCTGAAGCCGAGGGAGTAGAGGTCGGCTTTTGTGACCGGCTCGGAGGAGGATGAGCGGCTTTCGCCGTCGAGCTCCGCGCCGGCGTTGCGGAGCGCCTGGAGGATGATTTCGGGGCGCATACCCTCCACGCCGAGCTTGCCCTCTTTTCCGGGGGAGGATTTGCGTTTCTCCTTGCCGTAGACATCGGGGATGTAGGCGTGGAGGATGTTTTCGCCGCTCAGGGCGTTTTTGAGATAGTTGCGAATGAGAAAGCCGGCGCTGTCGGAGTCTGTCAGGATGACAAGGCCGCGTTTGCGCGCGGCAGCGCGCAGGAGGGCAAGCTGTTCGGCATCGGTCATGATGCCAAAGCCGCGCGTCTCGAAGATCGGGGCGTCGATGATCTGACGGAGGGTGTTGATGTCGTAGCGGCCCTCTACGACCACGGCCTGTTTGAGTTTAACCACGGCGCGCCTCCTGTGCAAGCTCCACGATCAGAAGCTCCAGAAGCCGCTCCGGGTCGTCAAAGCTCGTTTTCATGCGCACGTCGGTTTGCAGGCACAGCTCCACCGCACGGCGGCAGAAGTTTTCGGAGGCTCGGCGCGCCGCCGTCATGGTGAGGCCTGCCGGATAGCTTTTGAGGCCTGTCAGCTCCATGAGCGTATCCTGCCCCTTGCCGCAGGCCATGATGGTTTTTGCATAGTGCAGTCTTCGCATCTGCGAGCCGATCGCGCCGAGGATCAGGCTGCAATCCTCCTGCATGGCAAACAGCTCGCGCATACCGGAAAGCGCCCGCTCATACTCGCCGCCAGCCAGCGCGTTTGAAATGTCAAACGTGCGCGCCTTGAGCGCGGGCGTAACCACGGCGTCAATGTCGCTTTTGGCGACGGCGGGCGTGGTGCAGTAGGAGGCGACCTTCCGGATCTCCGGCCCGAGCGTCGTCATCATGCCGTCGGTAATGAAGATCAGATAGCGGCACAGCTCGTCCGAGATGTCCTTTCCGGCGGCACGGAAATGCCGCGCGATCCACGCGGCAAGCTCCCGCTCGCTCTGACGCTTGAACTCGACGATGCAGGCGTTCTTTTTGACGGCCTCGGCGAGCTTTTTCATGGTGCCGTTGATTTTGAACTCCACCGTATCGTAGATGAACACCACGCAGCAATAGTCGGGGATGTCGGAAAGGAGCCCCGTGTACTGCGTCCGCTGCGCCTCGGGGAGCTTGAACAGATCGACGTCGTCCACGCGGATAAACGTCCGCTCCGCCATCATGGGCATTGCCTCAAGCGCCTCGGAAAAGGACTCGGGCGTCAGCGTTTCGGCGCTGAAGCGGTGCTCGTTGAACGCGCCCGCCGGCCCTCCGGTGAGCTTTCCCGTCAGCAGGCGCAGATAGTGCTCCCGCAGATACGCTTCCTCGCCGCAGAAAATATAGAAATTTTGAAATTCTCCGTTTTTGAGGTCTGCTTTCAGTCTCTGAAAGCCCTCATCCGGAGTCTTTGCCGTTTGTTTTGCCATGTCTCGGCCCTCTGATCGTGATCGTTCCGCACATGTCGGTGCGGTAAACCTCCGCGCCCGCCGCCTCGATGCGTGCGAGCGTCTGCGGCGACGGATGGCCATAGGCGTTGTCCTCGCCTACGGAGATGAGCACCGTCTGCGGCCGGACACCGGAAAGCAGCGCAAGGCTTGTCGAGGTCCTCGCGCCGTGGTGGCCCGCGACCAGCAGCTCCGCCTGCGGGATGTCCTTCTCCGTCAGAAGCCGAAGCTCGGTCTTTGCCGTCATGTCGCCGGTGATTAGCATATCATATTCTCCCGCCGATGCCAAGACGGAGATTCCGGAATCGTTGCTGTCTTTGTCGGAAAGCGGTGCAAAAACGCGAAGCTCGCCGCCGTCAAAGCTGAGCAGCAGATCCTCGTCCACGAAAATGACCTCCGTGCCGCGCTCGGCGGCCTTGGCAAGGATCGTTTCCTTCAAATCGGAAGCCTCGACGCCGCGCGGAAGAAGCACGCGCTCCACCCGCTGCCGCTCTATGAGCTGTGCGGCGCCGCCGGCGTGGTCTGCATCATAGTGCGTCAGGATCAGCGCCTCAATGCGGTACTCGCCATAGCTTTGCAGGTAGCGCGCTGCGTCCTCGCCCGCGTTCCATGTGCTGCCGCCGCAGTCGATCACCGCCGTCCATGTCCCGCGCTGATAGACAAGGCACTGTCCCTGCCCGACATCCAGCGCTGTGAACGTAAAGTACGGCAGGTGAAACTGCGCATACGCGCAGACAAGCGCCGCGCAGAGCGCTGCGGCAAGGCTGGCCGCCGTCACAGAAAAGCGCGGCCGCACCGGCGAAAGCGCGTAAAACAAAATCGCGCCGTACAGCAGGACGCACCATGCCGTCATATAGAAATTCTCCGGATAGATCGCCGCACACGGGAGCTTGGAAAAGCCGCGCGCACTCAAAAGCACATACCGCACGAGCCAGCTCAGGAGCCACGCCGGGCCGTATGCCGCGCCCGTCCAGACGAGCGCCAGAAGCGCGATGAGCATTCCCACCGTGAAAATCAGCGACACCGCCCACAGCGTCAGCATGTTGACAAGCGGCGCGACCAGAGAGACCGTTCCGAAATAGTATGCCGAAAGCGGCAGCGCGAACGTCATCGATGCGGCGGAGCAGCTGACAGACGAGACAAGCACCGCCGCAAGCTGCCCTCCGATGCCGCCGCGGCGCAAACATGCGCGCAGCGCCCGTCTCTCCGCCAGAGCGCGATAGAGCCTGCCTGCAAAGAGCAGGATTCCGGCTGCCGACGCAAATGAGAGCTGAAAGCCGACGTCCAGAAGCGTCCATGGATTGACGAGCAGCAGAAACAGCCCCGCCGCACTGAGCGAGGTGATCGGGTCATCCTCCCTCTGAACGAGCGGCGCGAGCAGCAGCAGCGTCTGCATGACGCCCGCGCGGACGGCGGAGGCCGGCGCGCCGGTCATCAAAACGAAAAATACGATGGTCGGAACGCCGATCGCCGCGGAAAGCCTCCGGCGGCTGCCGCAGAGCTGCATGACCATTCCAAGCAGGATGGAGACATGCATACCCGAAACGGCGACCGTATGATAGATGCCCGCGATGGAAAGCTCATTGCGCGTCTGCATGTCGAGCCCGCCCCGGCCGCCGGTCAGAAGCGCCGAAAGAAAGCCCGCCGTGTCCGCATCAAAGACCGTGTTGATCTTTTGCCGCAAACGCATCGAAAAACATGCAGGCCAGAACCGCACGCCCGGATGCGCCGGGTGCGTCACCGCGGCGCCCGTGCCGGCACTCAGCCGGAACCAGACGCCATGCGACTGGCTGTAGCGATCGGAGGCCTTCTTGGACCGCGCATCCACAAGGCGCAGCTTTGCCGTGCAGGAAATGCAGTCGCCGGGGCAGATCTCCTCCGCGCTCTCACGCAGATAGAGCGTGCAGGAAAGCCGCCTTCCTTCCAGCGGAAGCTCGACCGGAACGGCTGCGCCGTAGGGCGTCTTGGACGGCGCAGCCAGCGCCGTCACGGTCACGGGCAATCTTTCCCCGTCATGGCGTGCCGCGCGCCCGAGGAACACCGCGCGGTAGCCCGCGCACCACAAAAGCCCGACGCAAAGGCCCAGAAGAAAGATGCGCGCTGCCCGAAGCCGCCGGTCGCGCAAAAGCAGGAAGGCCCCTGCCAGCGCACCCGTCACAGCCGCGGTGATCAGCGCTGCCGCCGCATTTCCAAGCAATATGAACCCGGCTGCCGCCAGCGCAAACGCAGCCGCAAAAATCCCCAATCTGCGCATCATGCCTGCTCCTTCAGCCCAAGCAGATAATCTGTCGATACGCCGTAGTACTCCGCCAGACGGATCAGCGCCCAGACCGGGATCTCCCGCTCGCCCAGCTCATACCGGCGGTAAACGCTTCTTTGCATGTGCAGGAAGTCTGCGATCTCCTGCTGCGTCTTGTCATTGTCCTCGCGAAGGTCACGGATCCTCTGAAAATACATGCGCTCACCCCCCAGAAAGAACGATACCATACAGCGTCATCGTGCCGCGTGGAATGATGCCAAACGGCATCATTCCACCATAAGCAAAAGCGCCTGCTGCGCAGGCGCTTTTGTGATTTTGTGTTTATTCCGCGTCGTCGTTCTTCGGCTCGATGTGGATCTCGATCCCGGCATCCTCCTCGGGCTTTTCCTCGGCGGGAGCCTCCGGTTCTGCGGGAGCTTCCTCTGCGGGCGCTTCGACAGCCTGCGGCTGCTCGGGCTCGGCCGTCTCGGCCTCAGCCTCGACCGGCTCGTCCTCCTTGTCGCTCGCTCGGAGCTGCTCGATCCGGTCGCGGAGCTCCGCGATCAGCTTGTTGGACTCGTCGATCTTATTGCACCACGGCAGATATTCGGCGCTGTCCATCTCCTCACCCACGGCATAGTCGCGGTAATAGAGCTGGCCAAGCTGCTGCTGCGCCTTTTTGATCTTGTCTTCTTCGGCGTAGATGGCGATGTTTGCCTTGGCGATGGAGGCGAGCTGAACGGCCTTTTCCTTGGCTGCAAGCGCGGTCTCGACCGCAAAGTTCTTGGCGTTTTCCAAATTCTCAGTAAAGTTCATAATGAGGTCTCCTTTCCTGTGTGCTTCATTGTATTCATTATAATCCATGCGGATGTTTTGTGAAGTATTTTCCTGCAAAATTTGCGCAATGTTCACAAATTGCCCGAATCTTCCGGTTCCTCCGGCTGCTGTCCGGCGTGCTCCGCCGCCTCTGCCGCCCGTTTGCGGTTCACATAAAGCCCCTCGGGCGTCGGCTTGCGCTTGAGGCGCACCCAGACGATCGCCGCGGCGGACACCACGAAGAAAATGACCGCAAGAAGCTGGCTGACACGGATGCCGGTGGAGAAAAGGTACAGGCTGTCGGTGCGAAGACCCTCGATCCACGCCCGTCCGAGGCCGTACCAGCCCATATACAGCAGGAACACCTCGCCGTCAAACTTCCGCCGCTTCGAGTAAACATGCAGCCCGATGAAGCCGACCAGATTCCAGACGGACTCATAGAGGAACGTCGGGTGGTAGTAGACCGTCTGCCCGTTTGCCTCCACAAGGCCCATTTTGAAGAAGCAGTCCGTCACCGCGCCGTGTGCCTCGCGGTTCATGAAGTTTCCCCAGCGGCCGCAGATCTGACCGATCATGACCGCCATCGCCGCCAGATCAAGCATCACCGCCGCCGGGAGCTTTTTGACCTTTGCCACGACCAGCAGCGCCAGCGCGCCGCCGATGACGCCGCCGTAGATCGCAAGCCCGCCCTCCCAGATATAGAGCGCGGAGATGGGATTGTCGCGGTAGAGGTCCCAGTAAAAGATGCAGTAGTAAAGCCGCGCACAGATTACGCCGATGGGCGCTGCCCAGAGCACCATATCCAGCACGTCATCATCCGTCACGCCGAACTCCTTCGCGCGAAGCATCATGTACAGCACCGCGAGCAGGAAGCCTGCCGCGATGATGATGCCGTACCAGTAGATGTCTTTTCCGAAAATCGTAAAGGCGACCGGATTGGGATCGACCGTGATGCCGAGGTTCGGAAAGCTGATTGGTGAAGCCAGAAACATGTTTACACCCTCCCCGTTTCCAGCGGCTCGACGATGGAGATCGCCGCCCGCTCCTTTATGACGTTTTCGCGGATGAAAAGTTCCACGTCCTCGGGCGTGACCGTGCGGAACACGTCCGGATAGTCCAGATACTCCGCACCCTCAAAGCCGCAGGCGCACATCTCGCAGCAGACGCCCTCGAAGCTGTCAAGGCCGCGCGTGCGGCGTCCCAGCATCGACTTTTTGAGTCTTTCAAAGTGCGCGCGGTCGATGCCTTCGGCATCGACGCGCCGCGCCTGCGCAAGGATCTCCTCAAGCACCTGCTCGGGCGTGTCGCTGTCACCTGCCGCAACTAAGAGCGCAAGCCCCTTCATGTGCTCAAACTCGCTGGAGAAATCGCCGTCGATCACGCCCTGCTCATACAGGCGCTGGTATAGCGCTGACGATTCTCCGGTCAAAAGCTCCGCCGCAAGGTCACCGATCAGCTCGAGCCGCTCAGCCTCCGCACCGCTGCCTGCGGGCGGGCATTTGAAGCCGATGGCAAACGTCGGCATGGAGACCTCCATCTGTCTGCGCACCACCGGCTGCGGGCAGGTCATCGGCTCCTGCGCGCCATAGTCGCGCACGGCGCGCATCTTCGTCCCCTTCGGTGTGTGCTGCCGCGCCAGCTCCGCCACGCGCTCCGGGTCCACATCGCCCACGACGCAGAGCATCATGTTTGCCGGATCGTAGAACGCCTTGTGGCAGGCATAGAGCGTCTCCGGCGTGATCTCGGCAATGCTTTCGACCGTGCCGCAGATGGGAATGCGGGCCGGGTGGCTGCCGTACATCGCGGCAAACAGATTTTCAAAGCACGCCGAGCCCGCGCTGTCTTCATACATGCGGATCTCCTGCTCGATGATGCCGCGCTCCTTTTCCACGCTCTCGTCTGTAAAATACGGTGTCATCACCATGCGCAGAAGCGTTTGCAGGTTTTCCTCAAAGCAGTCGGTACACTCGACATAATAGGCCGTCATCGTATAGTTCGTGAAGGCGTTGTTGCTGCCGCCGTATTTTGCGTAGATCTCCATCGCGTTTCCCTCAGGCAGATCGAACATCTTGTGCTCGAGATAATGTGCCACGCCCGCCGGAACGGCGTAGTTTCTGCCGTCAAACGAAAAGCGCATATCGATCGAGCCGAAATCCGTCGCCAGAAATGCAAATTTCTTCGCAAAGCCCGGACGCGGAACCACGCGCACCACAAGGCCGTTTTCAAGTGTCTCCTCAAAATAATGCTCACGCAGAGCCGGAAAATCCTTTCGTATCATGCCTCGGCTCCTTTCAGGAAGTATACCGCGTCCAGCGTCACGCGCCGCGCCGCCTCCGCGGCGTCCGCCACCGTGACCGCCTCCACCCGCGCGGCAAGCGTCTCAAGCGGGCAGTCGATCCCGGCCGCCGCGCAGCCGACATAGTAGTCGTCCAGCCGTCCGGGGCTGTCCTCCGCCGCCTTCAGGTCGGAGAGGATGTAGCGCTTCGCAGAGTCAAATTCATACTCCGAGATCGCGCCCTGACGGCACAGCTCGAGCTGATTCAGGATCTCGCTTTTCGCGGTTTCGAAGTTTTTCGTCTCGATGCCGGACGAGACCAGCATCACGCCCTTGTATTTTTCGAGCGACGCGCCGGCGTAATAGCAGAGCGACATCTCCTCGCGCACCTTGGTAAAGAGCTTGCTCGTGGGGCCGCCGCCAAAAACGGTGCACATCACCAGCAGTGCCGGATACGCCGGGTCTGCCGCAGTGCAGCCCGTCCGAAAGCCCAGCGCGAGCTTTCCCTGCATGACCTCCATGCTCTGCGTCTGCTCGCGCACCTGCGGCGCAGCGGGCACCACCTGCGTGGAAACGCAGACGGCCCTGCCGCGCGGAAGCGTCCGGAGTGCCGCGCGGAAGTCCTCGCAGACCTGCTCAACCGGGCGCGCGCCCATGTAGAAGATCTCCACACGCGAATGCGCCAGAAGCTCCTGATAGTGCGTGAACAGCGTTTTCTCGTCTGTCCGCTCCACGTCCTCAAGCTCGCCCAGCCGTGCCACGCCATACGCCTCGTCCGCGCACATCAGCCGCAAAAGCTGCGTCAGGGCATAGCTGCGCTTGTTGTTGATGCGCGCCTCGATGGCGTTTGCCAGATTGCGCTTCTCGCTTTTCACCACGTCTGCGGGGAAAACGCCGTTTTCCAGTCTCGGGTGCAGGAGCAGCTCCGCCGCAAAGTCCAGAACCTGCCCGAACACCGGCTCGCCCGCCAGTGCATCCTCGATAAAGTCGGCGAACAGCCCCACAAGCTGCACCTCGCCCTTTTTGCGCACCAGCGTTCCGACGCTCGCGCCATACAGCTCGTCCAGCCGCGCAGAGATGGAGCAGATGTCGGGATAACGCTCGCTGCCGCGCAGCAGAACGCTCGGGATGAGTGCATTCTGCGAGGCCTCGCTCCGCGCCATCGGGCGCAGGAAATTGATGCTGAAACAGCCGGTCTTGAATTTGTCTGTCTGTACGGACGTCAGAAACACGTCCGGCAGGATCTCGATACGATCGTTCATAAAAGCATCCTTTGCTGTTTTGTAAACGCAGCGGCATGCGCCGGCGTTTCGTTGATAGTATGGTTGATGGTATGTATTATACTCCATTGCGGCGGAAAAGTAAAATATCTCTTGTCATTCCTGCGCAATTCATGTAAACTATATGCAGTTTCACACTTTCTAACTTGGAGGCAGCTATGCAGTGGATCGAAGTCACCGTCAAAACGACATCCGCCGCCATCGAACTGGTCGGCGAGCGGCTCACCATGCTCGGTTTTGACAGCTTTATCATAGACGATCAGGAGGAATTCCACGAATTTCTCGATCAGAACAGACAGTACTGGGACTATGTGGACGAGGAGCTGGAGCGGCAGATGACCGGTCTGTCCCAGATCCGGCTCTATCTTGAGGACGGCCCCGCCGCCCCGGAGACCATCGGGCTGCTCCGCAGCCAGCTTCCCGCGCTGCGCGCACAGCATCCATCCGTCGAGTTCGGCTCGCTCGAGGTCGCGCTGGCAAACGTCCGCGATGAGGACTGGGAAAACAGCTGGAAGCAGTATTATCAGCCGCTGCCCATCGGCGAGCGGCTGCTAGTCGTACCGGAGTGGCTGCATCCTGAAAATCCGGAGCAGCGCGTGGAGGTCCTGCTCGACCCGGGCATGATCTTCGGCACCGGCGCGCACGCCTCGACCCAGATGTGTATGCGCGAGCTGGAGCGCACCGTCCATGGCGGTGAGCGCGTGCTGGATCTTGGCAGCGGCAGCGGCATTCTCTCGATCACGGCGCTGCTTCTCGGCGCAAAGACCGCCACCGGTGTGGACATCGACCCGAAGGCCGAGGACATTGCCCGGGAAAACGCCGCCATCAACGGCCTGCACGACGACCGCTTCCGCGCCGTCACCGGCGACGTGATCGGAGACAAGGCCATGATGGAGCGCCTTGGCAGCGGCTATGACATCGTGCTTGCAAACATCGTTGCCGACGTCATCATCCCGCTCAGTCCCATCGTGCCGCGCTTTCTGACGGACGAGGGCGTGTTCATCTGCTCCGGCATTCTGGATGTGCGCTTTGACGAGGTCGCCGCCGCCATCGAGCGCGCTGGCATGACCATCGTTTCCTCCGACCGGCAGGAGGACTGGCGGCGCATCACCGCAAAACGCACCGTTTAAGGGGGCATCCGCTTGCGTATCTTTTCCTACCGCAACAAGCGCGCGCTCCGCAGGGCGCTTTTCATTGCGGGCGGCGTGCTGCTTTTGCTGCTGGCGCTGTACATCAGCCGCTTTGTGTATCTTCAGCGCTACATCACCTACTCTGACAGCGGCGCAAAGCTCGACTATTCTCAGAAGATCCGGCCCACCGGGCAGACGCCCGAGGCACTCGACCCGGAGCAATATCCCTTTGAGATCATTGTTGACACCACCCCGCAGAGCAGCGGCGATGCCGACACGAGAAAACAGTTTTCCGGCTATTACATCACGACCCGGATGCTGGCAAAGGACGTGGATGCCGTCCGGAAGGCGCTCAACGAGCTGGACGGGCTTACGACCGTGATGATCGACGTCAAGAGCGTGTTCGGCTATTACTACTACTCCTCCGAGCAGACCGGCGCGCAGACCGCCGACGCCGACATTCAGGCCGTCGATGCGCTCATTGCCGATCTGACAAAGCGGAGCGGCCTGACCGTCATCGCGCACGTCCCGGCATTTTCCGAGCCGCTTTACGCCTTTGAGCATCAGTCCGACAGCCTCGCGCTCTATTCCGGCGCCCTGTGGATGGACGAGCAGCGCTGCTACTGGCTCAATCCGAACAGTACCGCCGTGCAGGGCCTGCTCAGCTCGATCGCGATAGAGCTGAGCGGTCTCGGCTTTGACGAGGTCGTTTTTGACGATTTCTATGTGCCCGCCAGCGACGCCATCGCGTGGAACGCCGCCGTCTCCAAGGAGGACGCGATCCTGAATGCGGCAAAGAACATCGTGGACAATCTCGAGGGCGTCGGCATCCACGTCAGTTTCGGCTCCACATCGCCCGCGCTTGCGGCGTATGGTTATCACCTGTTCGACCGGACGGACGATCCCGCCGACGTTATGGAGGTCATGGACGCGATGCAGGACGCTATGGAAGACATTCCCGCGCAGCTCGTCTTTGTCACGACCTCGCGCGACACGCGCTTCGGCCAGTGCAGCGTCCTTCTGCCGCTGATCGGAGAATCGTAAGCACGGCATCCTTGCTCATGCAGCCCGCCAGGATCCGCCTTTCAAAAACAAGACACGGGAGAAATCACTTTATTGTGGTTTCTCCCGCGAGCTTGTCAAAAAAGTCTTTTTGACAAGCTCTCAAACGCGAACCGCGGGGGCTTGGTTCGCGTTTGAAAAAGCTGCGCGATGCGGCGCGCATAATTTGTGTGCAGTTTGCACACAAATTCCACACTTGCATCGCGTAGTGTGTTTTGTCCGAGGTACACGCCCCCGGACAAAACAAATTGACATTTTATTCGCGCCTGCGGGCGCGAACTCTACGAGGTTTTTTGACAGTCTGACGGGAGAAATCACTTTATTGTGATTTCTCCCGTTTTTCTTGTCTTTATTCAGATTTCAGCGCGCTCTGCTGCGCTTCCGCCTTGCGTGCCTTCTTTTTATGCACGCCGGAGAAGTCGCCGTAGACCATCGCTCCGGTCGGGCAGACCGCCGCACAGTCTCCGCAGCCGGTGCACTTGTCCCAGTCGATGCGGGCAAGGAAATCCTTGACCGTGATCGCGCCGTGCGGACATTCCTTTTCGCACTTTTTGCAGCCGATGCAGCCGTTCGAGCAGACCTTCCGCGTATACGGGCCGTTGTGATAACTCGAGCAGATGACCTCGGTGCGGATGATATCGGGCACGACCTCAATGATCTTCTGCGGGCAGGTCTGTGCGCAGATGCCGCAGCCGGTACACCTGGGCTGGATGACGAACGCAATGCCGTCGCGCATACGGATGGCGTTCTGCGGGCAGGCCCTGGCGCAGTCACCGAAGCCCATGCAGCCGAAAATACAGCTCCCCTTGCCGCCATAGAACAGCTTTGCCGCCGCACAGGACTCGATGCCGCGGTACTCCGCCTTGACGCTCGTTGCCTCACAGGTGCCCGCGCACTGAACGACCGCGATTTTTTCGACGACCTCCTCCGCCTTCACGCCGAGCAGCGCCGCGATCTTCTTCGCCACGCCGTCTGCGCCCGGAACGCAGAGATTCGTCTTTGTGCCGGGCTCCATAAGCGCCTTCGCGTAGCCGTCGCAGCCGGTATAGCCGCAGGCGCCGCAGTTTGCGCCCGGCAGGCACTCGCGCAGCTCCGTAAAGCGCGTGTCTTCCTTGACCGCCATGACGCTCGATGCAACCGCAAGACCCACGGCGCAGATCAGGCCGATGACCGTTACGGCCAGGATCGGGATCCAAATCTCCATCATACCGCCTCCTTAGCCGAACAGCCGGTCAATGATGCCGGTAAAGCCGAAAAACGAAAGGGAAACGATTGCTGCCGAGATCAGCGTGATGGGCAGGCCCTCAAAGCTCTTGGGGGGCTCGGCGTATTCCACGCGTGAGCGCACGCCGGAAAACAGCACCATCGCAAGGAAGAAGCCAAGTCCGCAGCCGAGCGCCGTCAGCAGCGCCTCGCCGTAGTTCATGCCGTCGGAGATGACGTTCATCGTCACGCCCAGCACGCCGCAGTTCGTCGTGATAAGCGGCAGATAGACGCCCAGCGCCTTGTGCAGCGACGGAATATAGCGCTTGAGCACGATCTCCACGAGCTGCACCAGCGCCGCGATGACAAGGATGAACACGACCGTCTCCATATAGGTAAAGTCGATCTTCCCTGCCAGCAGGAAGTGATAAATGGGCCATGTGACAGCCGTTGCGAGCACCTCGACAAAGATGACCGCAAGGCTCATGCCCGTCGCCTGATCGAGCTTTTTCGACACGCCGAGGAACGGACAGATGCCGAGGAATTTGACGAGCACATAGTTGTTCGTGATCGCAGCGGTCAAAATGACCAGAATGACCGTTTTCATTTCGCAGCCGCCTCCTTCTTCTCACACGACGCGCCCTTGCTGCATCCGGGGCAGCCGGAGCAGCCGAAATCCTTCTTCTTGATGGCTTTGCCCTTCGAGATCTTGCTGACCAGCGCGATCATGCAGCCATAGACGAAGAAGCCGCCGGGCGCCATGGTCAGGATGCCGATGGGGTTTTCATGGAACCACGGCACCGGAAGGCCGCAGAACGTGCCCGCGCCGAATACCTCGCGGACGACCGCGATGGCGCAGATGGCGAGTGTGAAGCCAAGCCCCATGCCCGCGCCGTCAATGGCGGAGTCGATGACGCCGTGCTTGCTGGCATACATTTCGGCGCGGCCGAGGATGATGCAGTTGACGACGATCAGCGACAGATAGACGCCGAGCGACTGATAGAGGCTGAAGGCATACGCCTCCATGACCAGCTCCACCACAGTCACGAAGCCCGCGATGACCACGATGTAGCATGGGATGCGCACCCGGTCGGGAACGAGCCTGCGGATGGCGGAGATCGCCATATTCGACAGGATCAGAACGGCTGCTGCGGCAACGCCCATGCCGAACGCAGCCACAACAGAGGTCGAGATGGCAAGCGTCGGGCATGTGCCGAGCACCAGCACGAGCACGGGATTTTCCTTGATAAGGCCCTTCAAAAAATTTTGCAGCTTGCTCATTTTCCCGCCTCCTTGATCGCCTTGAACGCGGCAAACGCCGTTTCCACGCAGCCGCGGTATGCCTTTGAGGTGAAGGTCGCGCCAGAAATGGCGCTGACGCCGGAAAGCGCCTCGTCCTGACCCGCGTACTGGCTCGTGTAGCTTTCGCTTGCGGTCTGGCCGCCGAGCGTTGTCGTCTCGGAGGAGACGTCCATCGTCTTGCAGCAGCGGATGCGGCCGCCGGCATCTATGACGCACAGCACCTGGATCGTGCCGCCGAAGCCCTTGCCCTCAACGGTAAACAGATAGCTCAGCGGCGCGCCGCTGCCGTCCAGCGCGGCATAGGCGCTCACAACGCCGTCCGGGAGCGCTGCATCCAGCGGTGCAAACGAGGCCGCCTCGGGAACGGCGTCCTGCATGGCTGCGCGTTCCCGCTTTTCCGCGTTGGCCTTTGAGACCGGCGCGGTGAAATGGTTCACGACCGCCAGCGCCGTCGAGACCAGCAGACAGATGACGACCAGCACGACCACGGATTTCAGAACGTCCTTTCGTTCCTTTTGTTTTTCACTCATTCCTCAACACCTCCAAACGGCTTCGGCTGTGTCCATTTCGACAGATACGGCGTGAGGATGTTCATGAACAGGATCGCAAACGACACGCCCTCGGCATAGCTTCCGTAGAAGCGGATGAGGCAGGTCAAAAGACCCGCACCGATGCCGAACAATGCGCGTCCCCACGGCGTCTGCGGTGTGGTGGTATAGTCGGTCGCCATAAAGATCGCGCCGAGCATCAGTCCGCCCGAAAGCACCTGTCCGGGCACATCCTGTCCGAGCAGCAGCGACAGCAGCGCCACCGTACCGATGAAGCAGACCGGCGTCTGCCATGTGATGACGCCGCGGATGAGCAGATATGCCCCGCCGAGCAGCAGCGCCAGCGCACATGTTTCACCGAGACAGCCGCCGTGATTGCCCAGCAGCAGTCTCAGATAGTCCTGCGCGCCGCCCTCTGCCATCTGCGCCAGAGGCGTTGCCGACGAGACGGCGTCCGGGAACACCCACGCCGTCATGCTCTTGGAAAATGCAAGGAACATGACGATGCGGCCCACCAGAGCCGGATTTGCAAAGTTCTTGCCGATGCCGCCAAAGAGCTGCTTGACGACCACGATCGCCACGAGGCCTCCGAACACCGCCTGCCAGAGCGGAATGCCGACCGGCAGATTGAACGCGAGGATCACGCCCGTGACCGCCGCGGAGAGATCACCGATGGTGCTCTCACGCTTGCAGAGCTTTTCAAAGCCCCACTCGAAAAACACACAGCTTGCCGTGCAGACCGCCGTCACCAGCAGCGCACGCCAGCCGAAAATGACCGTTCCCGCGATGAGCGCGGGCGCCAGCGCGATCAGAACGTCACGCATGATGCTCCGCGTCGTGACACCGGAGTTGATGTGTGGGGATGCCGATATGATGAGACTCATTTGACCGCCGCCTTTCCGCCGTCAGGCATCGATTTCTGCGCCTGTTTCCACGCGGCGAGCTTTGCCTTCGCCAGCTTGTTGGTCTGTACAAGCGGGCGATGTGCAGGGCATCCATAGGAGCAGCAGCCGCATTCCATGCAGAGATTTGCCTTGAGCGCCGCCAGACGCTCCATATTTCCGGTGTTATACGCCGTCTCCAGCTCGCAGGGCATGAGATTCAGCGGGCAGTGCGCGATGCACTTTCCGCAGCGGATGCATGCAGACGCCGTGGGCAGCGCAGCGTCTGCCGCCGTCATGGCGAGGATGGCGTTCGTGTTTTTGAGGATCGGCTGCTCGAGATCCGGCACGGCAATGCCCATCATCGGCCCGCCGTAGAGCACCTTCTTCGGCTCCTCGCGGAAGCCGCCGCAGGCCTCAAACACGTCTCCGATCTTCATGCCGATGGGGACGATCACGTTCTTTGGCTTCCGCACAGCGGAGCCGTCGACCGTGATGCACTTTTCCACCAGCGGCATCCCGGTCTGGCAGTAGTGGGCGATGTTCGCAAGCGTCGTGCAGTTGAGCACGATGGCTCCGACGTCCAGCGGGAGCTTGCCCTCCGGGACGATCTGCCCCATCGTGTTGTAGATCAGCACCTTCTCACCGCCCTGCGGATACAGCGACGGCAGCGCACATACCTCCATGCCAAGCTCGTCCTCCACGAGCTTTCGGTATGTGCGGACACAGAAGGGCTTGTTGTCCTCGATGGCAAAAATAACGCGCTTGACCTGCAGGAATTTCTGCACCAGGCGCGCGCCCTCCATGACCTCGAGCGAGCGGTCGAGCATCGTGCGGGTATCCGACGTGATGTACGGCTCGCACTCCGCGCCGTTGATGATGATGGCCTTGACCTGTTCCAGATTCTTGACAGTCAGCTTCACGACCGTCGGGAAGCCTGCGCCGCCAAGGCCGACGAGGCCGCTTGCGCGCACCGCATCGAGAAAATCCTGCATCGTATCGAGCTTCGGCGGATGGATGCCCTCAAGGGGCTCCTGCTTTCCGTCCGATTCGATCACGACCGTCTCCATGAGCTTGCCGCCGGAGGTGACTGTCTGGCCGATTTTTTTGACTGTGCCGGAGACGCTCGCATAGATCGGCGCGGAGACGTAGCCGCCCGCCTGACCGATGAGCTGTCCGACCTTGACTGCCTCGCCCGGCTTTACGACCGGGATGGCAGGCGCGCCGATGTGCATTGACATCGGGATCTCCACCGTCTTTGGGACGGGCAGGCGCAGCGCCGTCAGCTCCGCCGTATTTTTCCGGCTGGGAGCATGAACGCCGTGCAGTTTCATCCTCATTTCTTTGTTACCCCCTCATGTTCCTTCCATCCGGGAAGCAGACGCGACTGCCCCAGCCGCCTCAGGCAAAGCTGGGCGCACAGCCCCGTGAAGCCTCCTGTCAAAATTGCCGCCAGCAGAAGCGCCGGCAGATAATACCAAATCGCGTTTGTCGCCATGACCGCCGAGGCCGCCGCAAGCTGCCCCCCGTTGTGCAGCATGGCGCAAAACACGCTCCGTACCCATAGCTTGCTGCCGCAGAGCGGCTTTTTCAGAAGCAGCATCCCCGCAAAGGCGGCAAGGCCGCCGCTGAGACTGTAGATCAGCGCCGTCATCTGCCCGGTCACAATGCTGCCGAGCAGCACCCGGACAAGCAACAGCGCCAGCGCCCAGCCCGCGCCAAGCGTCTCCAGCGCAAAGAGCGTAAAGACATTGGCAAGGCCCAGCTTCACGCCCGGGATCGCCGTCAGGGGCGGGATCTGACTTTCCAGCACAAAGGTCACGAGCGCCGCCGCCGTCAAAACGGCGCAGAATGTCAGTTTTTTCAGCTTCATCCGCCGCCTCCGCTCACCGCGTCGACCGCCGTCTGCGCGTTCAGCCATTCGATGCTCAGCCGGTTCGGCAGGCACACGATCGGCCCGCCGCCCGATGTGAGCGGCCCATGCCTCACGCAGATCTGGTCGGGGCAGTCCGCCCGCTTCATATACACCTCGCCGCCGCAGACCGCGATGACATTCGTCCCGGCGGGGCCCGTGACCGTCAGCTCCGTGTCACGGCGCAGGTCGAGCACGGCGATCTGCCGCCCGTCCTGATATACGGCGGCAAGCGTGCCGCCGTGACGCGCCCGCAGCGCGATCACAAGCGCCAGCCCAGCCGCAAGCGCCGCAAAGAGCAAGATCCAGCTTCGCTGCTTCATCGCTCCACCACCTGATACGGCGTCTGCGAACGATATGCATCGCACAGCCCGGAGGTAAGCCATACCGAGCCGTCCTCCGTCATCCAGACAGCCTCAAAATCCGCGCCGCCCGCGCGCCAGAAGGCAATCCCCTTCTCCAGACCCATCACGTACAGCGCCGTGGAGAGCGCATCCGCCAAGGTATCGTCAGTACTGACCACGCTGACCGAAAGCAGGCCGCTTTCCGCCGGCGCGCCGGTTTTTCCGTCGAGGATATGGTGGTAGCGCACGCCGTTCTGCTCAAAATACCGCTGATAGCCGCCGGAGGTCACAACCGCCGCATCGCGCACCGCAACGGTGCCAAAATACGACGACGGCTCACGCGGGTCCTGAAGGCCGATCGTCCAGTCTGTTCCGTCCGGCTTTGCGCCCACGGCGCAGACGTTTCCCCCGAGCGACACGATCGCCGAGCGGACGCCGCCGTCCAGCAGGATCTGCCGTACATGCGCCGCGGCGCAGCCCTTGCCGATGCCGCCGAGGTCGAGCTGCACGCCGCCGGAAAGGACTGCGGCGTTCTCCGTAAGCGAGACCTTGTCCGTCCCACAGCAGCGCAGTGCCTCCGCGCGCTGCGCCGCATCCGGCACGCGGTAATTTCCGTCATCAAAGCCCCACGCCGCCGTCAGCGCGCCGAGCGTGGGGTCGTATGCACCGTCTGTCTGCGCAGAGAGCTCAAGCGCGCGCCCGATCAGCTCCGCCGTCTCGGTGCTGAGCGCCGTCTGCCCCACGTTGCACCGTGCCAGCTCCGCGCTCGCCTCACGGCAGGAAAAGAGCGATTCCAGCCGGTAAACCTCTGTCTGCGCAGCATGAACAGCCTCCTGCGCACCTACGCCGCAGGCTGTGATCTGCATCACGGTGTCCATGGCGTAAAACTCCGCCTTGGCCTGCCCTGCCGCACATCCGCAAAGCATCAGCGCCAGCAGGAGGCCTGCCGCCGCCGTTTGTCGATATTTCATAGTTTTTCTCCGGCTCTCATCTGTTTCTGCACAGATATGTCATACCCGTATGCTTGTTTGATCTGTTTACAGAATAACATATTTTTCAGGAAAATCAAGATATTCGTTCCTTTCAGATGGAAACCATACATTTCATACTAAAACCCGATTAAAATCTTCCATGCTTTCTGGTCTAAATTGCGCCAGAATGCGTTATCTTCCTTGCTGGGCAACCGCCCAGCTGCGTCATCTGCCTTTTCTGGCACAATTTATCCTCAGAAATCTTTTAAAGATTTCAAACAGGTTTTAGTATCAGTACGCAAAAATCGATATTATTGTATCAATATCATTTTTGCAATATTGTATGTCAAAAATAATATATATTCTCCTCGAAATCGCTCCTTCCCGGCACGATTTTTTTGCGCTTTCGCGCGCCTGTCTTTCCTGTTTCTTCCTTCTTTGGATGGTGTGTGCAGAAAAATTTTTGCGCGCAAAAAGGCGGCGGACGCTGCCTTCACATGCGTCCGCCGCCTATTGCTAACTTTTGAAAACCCGCTCACTCGTCCAGTGCGCCGGGAAACAGCGCCTCGATGGCGGCCTCTGCCGCCGACTGCTCGGCGCGCTTTTTGCTGCTGCCGCTTCCCTTGCCGACAGGCGCCCCGTTGAGACAGACCTCGACCTCAAAATGCTTGTCGTGATCCGGGCCGGATTCGCCGGTCAGTACATAGTGCAGCTCCTGATCTTTTTTCCGCTGCACAAGCTCCTGAAGGGCAGTCTTGTAGTCGAAATTGTGCGCCCGTCCGGTCGGCACATCACGGAGGATGAGCCGGTCGATGATGCCCTTGGCCGCCTCAAAGCCGCCGTCCATATACGACGCGGCAATGACCGACTCCATCGCATCCGAGACGATGCTGGCGCGTTTTCTGCCGCCGCCCTGTGCCTCGCCGTGGCCAAGCAGCAGGAAATCCCCCAGCCGGACGGTGTCCGCCTGCTTGGCAAGATTCGTCTCGCAGACGAGGTCGGCGCGGATGCGCGTCAGCTCTCCCTCCGGTCTGGTGGGGAAGCTCCGGTAGAGATAGTCCGCCACGACGAAGCCCAAAATGGCATCGCCCAGAAATTCCAGCCGTTCATTGTCATGAATGCCGCGGTCACGGTTCTCATTGGCATAGGAGCTGTGGGTCAGCGCGTTTGTCAGAAGGGCCTTGTCGTGAAAGACATACCCAAGACCTTTTTCCAGTTCACTCAGCATGTTCCAGCTCCTTTGGCACCATCATCTTGTCGACATTCTGCCGGATGTCCTCGGTGAAGCCCGCCTCCACAGCCTGCGCCGCCTGACGGATGGCGCTGAAGACCGCGCGCTCGTCTGAGGAGCCGTGCGCCTTCACGACCGGCTTTGAGATGCCCAGCAGCAGCGTACCGCCCGTCTCGCGGTAGTCGAGCTTCGCCCTCATCTCCTTTACGCCGCCCATGCAGAGCAGCGCGGCAAACTTCGTAAGCAGATTCTTTTTGAAAATGCCCTTGACCATTGACGACATGAACAGCGCCGTGCCCTCAATGCCCTTGAGCAGGATATTTCCCGAAAAGCCGTCGGCAACGACCACATCCGCACCGCCCAGCGGCACGTCGCGTGCCTCGATGTTGCCGGTGAAATTCAGGTATCCGGCCTCCGACGCCTTTTGGAGCAGCGCGTAGGCCTCCTTCTGGAGCGCGCCGCCCTTGGAATCCTCCGTGCCGATGTTCAAAAGCGCAACGCGCGGGCGGTCGAGCTTCAGTATTTTCTGCGCGTAATACGAGCCCATGAACGCAAATTGCAGCAGGAATTCCGGTGTGCATTCGGCGTTCGCGCCGCAGTCGATCAGGACGGCACCGCCGCCCGTTTTTGTTGGGATGACCGGGCCCATCGCCGCGCGGCGGATGCCCTTGATGCGCTTGACAACGAGCGTCGCAGCCGTCAGCAGCGCTCCCGTGGAGCCCGCCGAAACAAATGCGTCTCCGCCGCCCTCGGCGAGCATCCGCAGGCCGACGACCATCGATGAGTCCTTGCGCTTGCGGACGACCGCCGCGGGATCGTCGTGCATGTCCACGACATCCTCGGCGTTTGCAATCTCCACGCCCTTCGGGAGCGTGTCGATCCCGTTTTCCTTGAGACACTGCAAAATGGCCTCGCCGCGTCCGACCAGAACGACCTCCACGCCGAGCTCCTGCGCCGCGCGGATGGCGCCCAGCGCGTTGGAGCGCGGCGCAAGATCGCCGCCCATGGCGTCAATCAGGATCCTCATTCGTTTTCTCCTTCCACGCCGCGCACATCGCATCGATCACAGCAAGCGACCGGTTCGCGATGGCGAGATTCTTATTTGCCTTGCCCTTCACCCGGTAGCCGAGGGCGGGCATGATGCCGAAGTTCACATTCATCGGCTGGAAATTCACAACGCTTTCGTCGGAAATATAGGCCGCGAGCGCACCGATCGCCGTTTCACGCGGGAAATCCGGTATGGGCTCGCCGCGGAGCCTTGCCGCCATGCTCACCGCCGCAAGCAGGCCGGAGGCGGTGGACTCCACATACCCCTCCACACCGGTCATCTGCCCCGCAAACGCCACCAGCGGCTCCCGCCGGTCGGCATAGTAACGGTCGAGCAGCTTCGGACTGCACAGGAACGTGTTGCGGTGCATCACGCCGTAGCGGACGAACTCCGCATCGTGCAGCGCGGGGATCATCGAAAAGACGCGCTTTTGCTCCGGGAATTTCAGGTGCGTCTGGAATCCGACCAGATTGAAGACAGAGCCCTCGGCGTTGTCCTTTCGGAGCTGGACGACCGCATACGGCTCGCGTCCCGTCTTCGGGTCCTTGAGACCCACGGGCTTGCGCGGCCCGTAGCGCAGCGTGTCAACGCCGCGCCGCGCCATGACCTCGCCGGGCATACAGCCCTCAAAGACCTTGGAGTCCTCAAAGCCGTGCACCTCCGCCTCCTCCGCCGTGGTCAGCGCCTCGACGAAGGCGGCATATTCATCGCGCTCCATCGAGCAGTTGACATAATCCGCATCTCCGCGGTCATAGCGCGAGGCGAACCACGCGCGCGACATGTCGATGGAATCAAAGCTCACCAGCGGCGCTGCCGCGTCAAAAAAGCTCAGATAGTCCGCGCCGCCGAAATACGCGCGGATGGCGTCGCTCATGGCATCGCTCGTCAGGGGGCCGGTCGCAATGATGACGGGCGGCTCCGGGATGCCGGTGACCTCGCCCTCGACGACCGTAATGTTCGGGTGGCTGCGGATCTTCTGCGTCACCATGCCGGAAAAGCCATAGCGGTCAACGGCCAGCGCGCCGCCCGCCTCGACGCGGTTTGCCTCCGCGCAGGCGAGGATCAGGCTTCCCAGCCGCCGCAGCTCCTCCTTCAGAAGACCCACCGCATTTTCCAGGCGCTCGCCGCGCAGGGAATTGGAGCACACCAGCTCGGCAAAATCCGTGCTGTGGTGCGCAGGCGACATTTTCTGCGGCTTCATCTCGCAAAGCGTCACCAAAAAGCCGCGCTCTGCAAGCTGCCATGCGGCCTCGCAGCCCGCGAGGCCCGCACCGACGACGGTTACTCTGTTTTTCATGCTTCTTCCTTTTTCTTCGCCGCCGTTTTCTTCGCGGCGGGCTTCTTCGCAACCGGTTCCTTCTCTGTCTCACCGTCCGCCTTCTTGGCGGCGGTCTTTTTTGCGGCAGGCTTCTTCTCCGTCTCGCCATCCGCCTTCTTGGCGGCAGCCTTTTTCGCCGCCGGCTTTTTCTCGGCATCCGCCGTCTTTTTTGCAGGTGTTTTCTTTGCCGCCGGCTTTTTCTCAGCGGTCTTTTTTGCCGCGGGCTTCTTTTCTGCGGTCTCCGGCGTGCTCTCGCCGGCTGCCTGCGCCGCCTCTGCCGCTTCTGCCGCGCGATCGGCCTCTGCCGCCGCCTCGGCGGGCTTTTTCCGGTAGCCGCGCTTGTCCTCCGGCAGGAAATTCGAGCATTCGGGATTGGCGCAGAACGGCTTCATCGCGCCCTTGCCGGAGCGCTTGAACATCGTCTGTCCGCAGACCGGGCAGTCCTGATCGGTCGGCACGTCCCACGTCATAAAGCCGCACTCCGCACCGCGCTCACAGGCATAGTAGGCGTAGCCGCGCTTGGATTTCCGCTTGAGGATGGTGCTGCCGCACTTCGGGCAGCGGCCCGGCATCCGCTCGACGATGGGCTTGGTGTTTTTGCACTCCGGGTATCCGGGGCAGGCAAGAAATTTTCCGAAGCGGCCCATCTTCACGACCATGTTCCTGCCGCAGAGCTCGCAGATCTCATCCGTGACCTCGTCCGGCACCTTGAGGCGCGTGTCCTTGAGCGCCTCCTCGGCGTCGATCATCTCCTGGTGGAAGCCTGCGTAGAAATCCTCAAGCACCTTCTTCCAGCGAAGCTGCCCCTCCTCGACCTCGTCGAGCTGTTTTTCCATTCCCGCCGTGAATTCCACGTTGATGACGTTCTGGAAATGATCCATCATAAGGCCGTTGACGACCTCGCCGAGCGGCGTCGGTGAGAGGCGTTTGTCACTCTTGATGACGTACTCACGCGCCTCGATGGTGGAAATGATGGTGGCGTAGGTGGAGGGGCGGCCGACGCCCTTTTCCTCCATCGCGCGCACCAGCGTCGCCTCGGTATAGCGCGCAGGCGGCTGGGTGAAGTGCTGCTGCTTGTCTGTCCTGGCGAGCGTCAGCGTCTCGCCCTGTGCAAGGTCGGGCAGCGGAGACTGGATCTCCTCCTGTTCATCGTCCTTGCCCTCCTCATAGATCGCCGTGAAGCCGGCGAATTTCTGGCTCTGATGGGTCGCGCGGAACAGATGCTTTCCGCACGCGGCCTCGATGGCCGTGATGTCATAGACCGCATTTTCCATCTGCGAGGCGATGAAGCGGCTCCAGATGAGCTTGTAGAGCAGGTACTGATCCTTCGTCAGGTCCTTTTCCACAACCTCCGGCGTCAGCTCGGCGTTGCTCGGCCGGATGGCCTCGTGTGCGTCCTGCGCGCCGGATTTCGGCTTGTAGCGCCGGGGGCCGGAATAATATGCCGCGCCATAGCGGCTGGCAATGACTTTTCCCGCCGTCTCCAGCGCCTCCTCGGAGATACGCAGAGAGTCGGTACGCATGTAGGTGATCAGACCCACGGAGCCCTCGTCTGTGATCTCCACGCCTTCATAGAGCTGCTGCGCGATCATCATTGTCCGGCGCGGCGTCATGTTGAGCTTGCGCGAGGCCTCCTGCTGGAGCGTGGACGTGGTGAACGGCGGCGCGGGATTGCGCTTTTTCTCCGATTTTTTGACACTCTGCACCGTAAACGGCTGCTGCTTCACCTCGGCGAGGATCTCGTCGACCTCCTGCTCGCTGTGAAGCTCCCTCTTTTTCGGGTCGCCGTAATAGTGCGCCACAAAGCTGCCGGGCTTATCCGTTCTGTTGAGCTGGGCGTCGATCGTCCAGTATTCCTGCGGCTGGAAGGCGCGGATCTCGTTTTCGCGGTCAACGACAAGGCGCGTCGCAACCGACTGCACACGGCCCGCGGACAGACCCTTACGCACCTTTTTCCACAGCAGCGGGCTGAGCTGATAGCCGACGATGCGGTCCAGCACGCGCCGTGCCTGCTGCGCGTCGACCAGATTCTGATCGATGGCGCGCGGCTGGGCAATGGAGCGGCGGACAACGTCCTTCGTGATCTCATTGAAGGTCACGCGCATCGTCCGGTCGTCCGGAATGTCCAGCAAATATTTGAGATGCCACGAGATCGCCTCGCCCTCGCGGTCCGGGTCAGTCGCGAGGTAGACGTTTTCGCTTTTTTTCGCGCTGTCGCGCAGATCCTTGATGATGCTTTCCTTGCCCGCCAGCGGGCGGTATTCCGGCTCGAAATCATGCTCGATGTCCACGCCGAGCGTGCTCTTGGGCAGATCTCGCAGGTGGCCCATGCTGGCCTTGACCACGTAGTCCGGTCCGAGATATTTTCCGATGGTCTTCGCCTTGGAGGGAGACTCCACGATGACCAGATTTGTCTTTTCCTTCGGCATGCTTGCCTCCAATGTTTATTTTTCCGCGAGCGAGAAGCGTCTCGCGGGTAGTCGCTTGATATAGCCCTTGACCTCCAGCAGCGTCATGGACGCGAGCACGCGTCCCGCCGGAAGCTGACAGCCGTCGACCACATCGTCGATGTGCTTCGGTCCGTCCGCAAGCTGCCCGACAATGGCGCGCTCATCGGCGGATAGGCTGTCCAGGATCTCTTGTACGTCAATATAAGCTTTGTTTTCCGCCTTGTCAACGCTTTTTGTGTCGTCGTGCTCCGGCAGCGCGCATTTTGATGCCACGATCTTGGGCTTTTGCTCCTTCGGCTGCTCTGCGGCGGCGAGCGTCATGGGGATGGTCTTCGGCTGGCGGTGCGAAAGCTCCGGGAAAAGATACTGATACTCCTTGAGCACATCCCAGCCGTCCGTCGCGACCAGTGCGCCCTGCCGCAGGAGCTCCAGATTGCCCGCGCAGGTCTGGCTGTCCACGTTCGCCGGGACCGCGAACACATCGCGTCCCTGATCGAGCGCACGCCTTGCCGTGATGAGCGCACCGCTTTTGAGCGGCGCTTCGATCACCAGCGTTCCAAGGCTCAGCGCACTCATGATGCGGTTTCGCACCGGGAAATGATAGCCGTTCGCGGGCGTTCCGGGCGGATACTCGCTGACGAGCCAGCCGTGCGCCCGCACATCCTCAAAAAGGCCGCGGTTGCACGCCGGATACGCAATGTCCACACCGCAGCCGAGCACCGTCACGACCGGATGCCCCGCCGTGAGCGCGCCCTTGAGCGCCATCGTGTCGATGCCGTCGGCTCCGCCGGAGACGACGACTGCCCCCAGTCTGCCGAGCTGATAGCCAAACTGCTTTGCTTGCAGCAGCCCGTAGGCCGAGGCGCGTCTTGTCCCGACCACGGCAATGACGGGTTCGGTGTCGATGGCGGGAACGGTTCCCTGATAGTATAAAACGAGCGGCGGGTCGTCGATCTGCCGCAGGCGGTCGGGATACGCCGCATCCTGATAGGTCATGATGGCGATCTGGCCGCGATAGCAGTCGCTCAGCACCGCCTCCGCCTCATCGAGGCTCTTATCCTCGAGCGGCTTCGTGCTGCGAAGCCCCTCGACGCCGCGAAGCGCGTCCGTGTCCGCGCAATAGGCCGCCTCGGGCGTGCCGAAATGGCGCAGCACCGCAAGCTGCTCACACACGGACAGGCCCTTTCGGGTCGTCAGCCACAACCAGTATTTCAGCATCTGCTCCCCCGCCTTTCCTTCGGACGCACGCCCGGCGCGCGTCGGCTATCAGCGCTTCATCTGCCACATGACGATCGTCGCCGCCACGGCGGCGTTGAGCGATTCGCAGCGCGCGCTCATCGGAATGAT
Organism: uncultured Eubacteriales bacterium; assembly: GCA_900548625.1. GTDB lineage: Bacteria > Bacillota > Clostridia > Oscillospirales > Oscillospiraceae > CAG-170. The sequence goes on from URLO01000015.1 coordinate 28,891, forward strand.
GATCTTTCCGTCCGCCGCCGAGAAAAGCTCCTCGCTCACGCCGCGTCCCTCGCTTCCGATCACGACCGCGCAGCGCCCGAGCGCCCGCTCCCGCAGATCGGACGCATCCGCGCTCATGGCCGTTGCAAGCAGCGGAATGCCCGCCGCGCGGCATGCCGAGACCGCCTCCGCCCGCGTCATCCGCACCGGCTGGGTGCGCAGGATCGCGCCCATCGAGGCGCGCACGGTTTTCGGATTGTAGGCATCGGCGCAGCCGTCCAGCAGCACGACCGGCACCTCCAGCGCATCCGCCGTCCGCAGGATCGTCCCGAGGTTGCCGGGGTCCTGGATCCCGTCGAGCAGGAGCGTCCCCGGCCGGATGCCCGCCGTCTGCGTCTGCGGCAGCTTACAGATGAAAATTGCGCCCTGCGGAGCCTCCATCTGGGAGACGCTCCGCATCAGGTTTTCCGGGATCTCCACCACGCGCACATGCTCCGGCAGCGCGCAGAGCTCCACGCCCTGCTGCGCCACGACCGTCTCCAGTCCCGGATACCATCTTGCCGCCTCCTCCAGCAGCTTCGTCCCGTCGGCGGCAAATTCACCGCACTTTTCACGGTAGGAACGCGAGGACAGGAGCTTTTTCAGGTGCGTCAGGAGCGGATTGTGCGCGCTCGTCACGATCTCGCGCCTCATTTCTGAAGCCCCGAAAGCTGCTCGTTGCGCCCGACGGCCACAAGCACGTTTTCGCTCTTGAGCGGAAGGTCGGCGTCCGGCGTGACGCTGATCGACGCACCATCGCGGATGGCGATGATGTTTGTGCCGTATTTTGCCCGCAGGTTGAGCTCCCGCAGCGTTTTCCCGACCCATTTTTCCGGGACCGCGACCTCGGCGATGCCGTAGTCGCTGGACAGCTCAATAAAATCGAGCACGCTCGATGAGGTCAGTGCCTGCGCCAGCTTTACACCCATCTCCCGTTCGGGGACGACCACGCGGTCGGCTCCGACCTTCTCGAGTGCCTTCTTCTGAATCTCATCGGTCGCCTTGCAGATCACGACCGGAATGTTCAGATCCTTGAGATTGAGCGTCACGATGACGCTCGTGGCAAGATCCTTGCCGATGGCGACCACGGCGCAGTCGTAATTCTTGACGCCGAGGGACTTGAGCACCTCCTCGTCCCGCGCGTCGCCGATGACCGCGTAGGTGACAAACGGCTCGGCGTGCTGCACCTTCGCCGCATCCGTGTCGATGGCGAGGACTTCGTTTCCGAGGGCGTACAGCCGCGAGGCAATGGCCGTTCCGAACCGGCCCAGCCCGATCACAACGTATGTTTTCTTCATAGCTCCTCCTATCACCCGATCAGCAGCTTCGCGGGCGCGTACTCAAAGCGCTCCTCCGCGCGGCTCGCCGTCAGGAATCCCATGCCGATGGTCATGATGCCCACGCGGCCAAAGAACATAAATACGATCAGCAGGATCAGCGGCGCCGTACTGAGCGTTCCGGTCAGTCCCGCAGTGAGTCCGACCGTGCCAAGCGCCGAGACCGCTTCATACAGCGCGTTTGAGATGCCGCATCCGCTCGAGGCGGAGATGAAGATCGCACCTCCAAACGCCAGCGACAGCATCAGCATGAACAGCGTCATGGCCTGCCGCACCTGCTCCTGCGCGATGGTGTGGCGGAAAACGGACGTTTTGCTCCGTCCGCGCGCTGTCCCGACCGCCGTCAGCACCACGACGCCGAGCGTCACGGTCTTCAGGCCGCCCGCCGTCGAGCCGCTGGAGCCGCCAATGAACATCAGAACGTCCGAAACGGCCTTCGCCGCATCGGTCATGCCGGCCTGCGAGAAGGTGAAAAAGCCCGCCGTGCGCGTTGTGACCGACTGAAAGAGCGCCGCCATCAGCTTCTGCCAGACCGGCATCCGGCCGATGGTCAGCGGATTATCCCATTCGAGCAGCGCGATCAGCGCCGCGCCGCCGAAGATCAGAAGCCCGGTGATCACGAGCACGAGCCGCGTATAGACGCCGAGTCTTGAAAAGCGGCGTATCTTGCGAAGCTCGCCCCAGACCAGAAAACCGAGCCCGCCGATGATGATGAGCGCCATAATGATGAAGTTGAATATGGGATCTGCCGCGTAGGCGCTCAGGCTTCCGCCCGCGTCCACATCCGCCAGAATGTCAAAGCCGGCGTTGCAGTATGCGGAAACCGCATGGAACACGCCGCATCGCAGCGCCGTCCAGAACGGAAACCGGCGCAGAAAGCACGCCGTCAGCAAAACCGCGCCGCTTCCCTCGACCGCAAGCGTGCCGAGAACGACGTTGCGCACCAACCGCACCACGCCGCTCATGGAGTCCATGCTGAGCGCCTGCGCCAGCACCATCCGCTTTTTGAGGCCGATGCGGCGGCGCAGAACGATGTAAAAGACCGCGGCGATGGACATAAAGCCAAGGCCACCGATCTGGATCAGCAGCAGAATGACCCACTGGCCGAAAATGCTCCAGTGCAGGCCGGTCTCCACCACCGAAAGCCCCGTCACACATGTTGCGGAGGTCGCGGTGAACAGGCACGTCAGAAAGCCCGTCGGCGTCCCGGCCGCGGAGGATACCGGCAGCGTCAGGATGGCGGCGCCGACCAGAATGATCGTCAGGAACATCACCGCAATGATCTGCGGCGGCGTCATTTTGCGCAGGATATTGGCTGCGCGCGCGGAAATACGCTGAAGCATGGCGGCAGCATTCTCCCCTTTCTTCCAAAATTCTACAAAATGATACATATATAATATAGGCTCGTGCCGGGAATGTCAAGCCGGGCCGCCTGCGGCCGGGACACACTGTACGAGCTGATAGAACGCCACGGCGCTGGCTGCCGCCACATTGAGAGAGTCCACGCCATGCGCCATCGGAATGCGGACGGTGTAATCACAGGCCGCGATGGTCTGCGGCACAAGGCCGTCACCCTCCGTGCCGAGGACGATCGCAAGGCGCGGCGCAGACAGCAGCTGCGCATCGCCGATCGGCAGAGAGTCCTCCCGGAGCGCCATCGCCGCCGTTTTGAAGCCGAGCGCCCTCAAAAGCTCCGGCCACGGCCGCGCCGTCTCGGGCAGCCACGTCCACGGCACCTGAAAGACCGTCCCCATGCTCACGCGGATGGCGCGCCTGTAAAGCGGGTCGCTCGAGGCGTGCGTCAGAAGCACCGCGTCCACGCCGAGCGCCGCCGCCGAACGAAAGATCGCGCCGACATTTGTGGGATTCATCACATCCTCAAGGACGGCAAGGCGGCGCGCTCCGGCGCAAACCGCCTCCACGGACATAGGCGCCGGCCGGCGCATCGCGCAGAGAAAGCCCCGCGTCAGCGGAAAGCCGGTCAGCCTTTGCAGCACGTCCAGCTCCGCCGTATACGCCGGGATCTCGCCGCAGCGCGCAAGGAGCGTCTTTCCCTGCTCGCCCGCTGCAAGCCGCGCCTCCATCAAAAGCGAGAGCGGACGGCAGCCGGCGTCCAGCGCTCTGCCGATGACGACCGGGCTTTCCGCGATGAAGACGCCCTGCTCCGGGTGCTCGCGGCAGAGGAGCTGATTTTCGCTCAGACGCGCGTAGACATCCAGCTCCGGCGCGTCAAAATCTGTGATCGGTATGATAGTTGCCATATTCTGTCCCTTACATGCATCGTTCCGGCTCTGCCGCAGGCATTTCCGCCTCCGGCTTTCGCGTTTTTTCGTCATAGCCGTCCAAAAAGCTGATTTTCCGGCCGCCCGTCTTATAGGCAAGGACCGTGTCGAGGCAGACATTTTCCATGCTGCGGAAAATGTGCGCCTCAACCTCCGGGTTCGTCTTTTTCAGCTCGCGGATGAGCTGCTTGATCTGAAGGCGCTTGGAGTTCGTCTCCTCGTTCGGGCGGCAGGTCGTGCAGGTATCCGTGAATTTGCAGGCACACTGGATAAAGTGCAGCTCATTGGCGTCGCGCCACGCCTTGATATCGTCCTCGCGGATCAGATACAGCGGGCGGATCAGCTCCATCCCCTCAAAATTTGTGCTGTGGAGCTTCGGCATCATCGTCTGCACCTGCGCGCCCCAGAGCATTCCCATAAGAATGGTCTCGATCACGTCGTCATAGTGGTGCCCCAGCGCGATCTTGTTGCAGCCGAGCTTTTTCGCGAAGCTGTAGAGATACCCGCGGCGCATCCGCGCACAGAGATAGCATGGCGATTTTTCCACGTTATACACCGAGTCGAAGATCTCCGTTTCAAAAATCTCGATCGGAATGTGCAGCCGCCGGGCGTTTTCCTCGATGATCTGGCGGTTGGCAGGGCTGTAGCCGGGGTCCATCACGAGAAAGCGCAGCTCAAACGGAAATTTGTTGTGGAGCTTCAGCTCCTGAAAGAGCTTTGCCATCAGCATGGAGTCCTTGCTGCCGGAAATGCAGACCGCGATGCGGTCGCCGGGCTTGACGAGCGCATACTGCCGGATGGCCTTGGTGAAATTGCACCAGAGCTTCTCCCGGAAGCGCTTTCTGAGGCTTGTCTCCACGCGGGCGCAGAGCTCGTCTGCGTCCTGCTTTTCCATCTGCCGCCGCAGCCACGCGAGATAGCCGCCAGTGAGGCTGTAGGCCGCATAGCCGCGCGCCTCAAGCTCCAGCGCCGTCTCCAGACTGAACTGGCCGCGCGCGCAAACGAGCACGAGCCGTTTTCCGTCGTTTTCCGGCGGCGCTTCCAGCAGCGACTCCGCGGAGCGCGACTCCGCGCCGGGGATCGTGCCGTAGGCAAGGCTCTCGGCGTTCCGCATGTCGATCATGCGGTAGCTCTCCGGCTGCCAGTGCTCCAGTTCTCTGACCGTAACTTCCATGGCGTGTTCCTTCCTGTCGTGTTTCTCGGGCAGCGCGGTTCGTCCGTCGGGTCATTTGTCGAAAAGCGCCTTAATCTAGCTTATTTTATACTCCCGCCCTGTGGGTGTCAATATCCGAAGCGTTCAAACAAAAGCTGCCTATGCGCCCCGGCCCGACAAGCTCAAATGCGGCGGACACCCCGGTGTCCGCCGCATTTTGTATGCGTTATGAAAATGGAACGATCACTTCTGCTCGTTTTCACGATCCAGCTCGCCGAGGAAATGCAGCAGTCGGCCCTCGTCTTCGCGGCGATCAGCAAACAGCTCGAGGCTGTCACCCTGCTCGCTGAGCAAACGGCCAAGCGCAATATACTCGCTCATGGCGCTCTTGAGATTGAAAACATCGCCCTCGGTGCTCTTCAGGTAGACATCACCCTCGCACTCACGAACGACCTTGCGGAATTGTTCCACTTCTTTGATGTTGACCAGCTTCATAGCAATACCCTCCTATACATGACATATTCTTTCTGGATACACATGCAGTATACGCGCTTTTTCCGGAAAAAACAAGAAGGGAACTATACGAAATCAACAATTCTTGTATCAATTATTTGTGCATTTTGACCATTTATAGCTCTGAAAGCTCCGCAACGCGGCTGTGCGGTTTCCGGCATGGACGGAAATAAAATGTGCATCCGTTTCGCCGTCCTCTGCAAGCAGGAGGACAACTGTGCTCCAGTCGCGCTCAGCCTGTACCTCCGCGAGGTGCAGCATACCCTCTGTCTGTGCGATCTCCAGCTGCCAGCCGTCGCTGCCATGCTCGCCTCTCAGCTCCCACTTTGCGCCGTCCAGCTCCATGGAGCCGTAAAAGAACGTCGGGTGGAAAGCCCTTGCCGTGAGTACGCCCTCCAGCCTGAGCGTATGGGCGCGCGAAAAGGACTCGTCCTGAACGGCATATTCCGTCACGGCGCCGTCAAACGTGACCGTCTTCTGTGACGGGAGCAGCAGCGCCAGCACGACGTTCAGCACCAGCACCACGACTGCGAAGCCCAGAATGAAGCCTCTGTTCTTCTGAAACCAGTTTTCTTCTTTACCAAGCATGTTGCCCTCTCCTTTGGCGGCTCAGATCTCGCGCCGTCCCTCCAGCGCACGCAGGAGCGTCACCTCGTCGGCGTATTCCAGCTGGCTGCCGACCGGGATGCCGTAAGCCAGCCGCGTCACCCGGACGCCCATCGGCCGCAGGAGGCGGGAAATATACATTGCGGTCGCCTCCCCCTCGGTGTCGGGATTGGTTGCCATGATGATCTCCTCCACATTTCCCTCGCCCACGCGCGTGAGGAGCTCCCGGATGCGGATGTCGTCCGGCCCGACATGGTTGAGCGGCGAGATCACGCCGTGCAGCACATGGTAGACGCCGGTATATTCCCGCGCCCGCTCCATCGCCAGCACATCCTTCGGCTCCGCCACGACGCAGATCTTGCTCTGGTCGCGCTGCGGGTCGGCGCAGATGTCGCACAGGTCCTGATCGGTCAGATTCTGACAGACCGGACAAAGGCGCACCGTTTTTTTTGCGTCCACGATCGCGTCCGCAAACGCCTGCGCCTCCTCCGCCGGAAGCGAGAGTATGTAAAATGACAGCCTCTGCGCTGTTTTTCCGCCAATGCCCGGCAGACGCGCGAACTGTTCGGTCAGCCGCTCCATTGCGGCAGGAAATCCGCGCATCTCAGAACAGGCCGCCCAGATTGAGCCCGCCGGTCAGCTTCGACATCGAGGAAGCGGAGTCGGCCTCGGCCTTGCGCATCGCCTCGTTGACCGCTGCAACGATCATGTCCTGAAGCATTTCCACATCGTCGGGATCGACCGCTTCGGGATCGATGTTCACGCGCACAAGCTCGCGCTTGCCGCTGACGACCGCCGTGATGACGCCGCCGCCGGCCGTCGCCTCATACTCGCGCGACTCCATCTCCTCCTGCATCTTCAGAAGATCCTGCTGCATCTTCTGCGCCTGCTTCATCATCTGCATCTGATTCTTGCCGCCCATGCCCATCGGCATGCCGCCGCGATAACCGCCCTTAGCCATTGTTGTATCTCCTTTTACTTGATCGTGAAAATATCGTTATGCTGCCCGCCGAAGGCGACCAGCGCATCCATGGGGTCATTTCCGTTTTCGCTGACCTGATCCTTCCGCGCAAAGCGCACGGCGATGGGCCGTCCGAGCGCGGCGGAGGCTTTTTTCTGCACAAGCTCCTGCACCGCAGGCTTGCGGATGATGTTCAGGACAAAATCCGTGTCCGCCGCAAGCGTCAGCGTGTCGTCCTTCAAAACCGGGTGCACCGGCCCGTTCGGGGTAAAAAAGCCGCGCTCGCGCACGCTCAGCTCCGCCCGAAGGCTCTGCACAAGATCCGGCCAGAAGGCCGTGTCATTTGCGGCAGAAGCCGCCCTCTGCGGCGCAGCCTGCCCCGGCTGTCCGTCCGGCATCATGCCGCGCAGCGGATCGTCCGCATCATCCGGAAGCGGCGGCCGCTCGTCATCGTCCAGATCCTCCGGGAGTGCAGCTTTCTGCACGCTTCGCGGCGCCGCTGTGAATGCGCCGGAGGCGAGCTGCTCCTCCACGCGCCCGATGCGCGCGCTGAGCGCCTGCGCGTCGAATGAAAGCTGCGGCTGGCACATCTGGAGCAGGCACAGCTCCGCGTCCACGCGCCGGTTGGCGCTTTTCTGGAAGCCCGCCGCCGTCTGCTGCAAAAGCGCCGTGGCACGCAGCAGCTCCGCCGGAGAGAACCGGTCGAGAAGCGCCATGGCCTCCTTGTCGGTGCAGACGCCAGTCAGCATGGAAAGGCCGCTTTTCGGCGCAGTCTTCAGCATCAGCAGGTCGCGCGAGAGCGAGCAAAGCTCGTCGATCATCGCCGCAATGTCCTTGCCGGAGGCATACAGCCCGGAGAATATTTCCAGTGCGCGCGCGGCGTTTTTGTCCGCCACGGCAGCAAAGATCTCCGCCGCCTTTCGCTCGCCCGCAAGGCCGAGCGTCCGGTCGACCAGCTCCGCCGTGACCGTGCCGTTTGCCGCCGAAGCACACTGGTCGAGCAGGCTCAGTCCATCGCGCAGCGCGCCGTCTGCCAGCCGCGCCAGAAGCTGCACGGCGTCCGGCTCGATCTCGATATGCTCCTGATAGGCAACAAAGTTGATGCGCGAGGCGATGTCCTCCTGCAAAAGCCGCCGGAAAGAAAACCGCTGGCAGCGGGAGAGAATGGTCGCCGGGACCTTGTGCAGCTCGGTCGTCGCCAGAATGAACAGCAGGTGCGCGGGCGGCTCCTCAATGATCTTCAGCAGCGCGTTGAACGCCGCCGTCGAGAGCATGTGTACCTCATCGATGATGTACACGCGCATTTTGACCTCGCCGGGCGTATAGATGGCATCGTCCCGCAGAATGCGGACGCTGTCCACGCCGTTATTGGAGGCGGCGTCGATCTCCTGCACGTCCATGCAGCTTCCGGCGTCGATGGCGCGGCACGCCGCGCAGTGATTGCAGGGATTTCCGTCCTGCGGGTCCTCACAGTTGACCGCCTTCGCCAGGATCTTGGCGCAGGAGGTCTTGCCCGTGCCCCGCGTTCCGGTGAACAGGTACGCATGGCTGAGCTTTCCGCCCGTGATCTGCGCGCGGAGCGTTTCGGTGACGCTTCGCTGACCGACCACGTCGGAGAACGTCTGCGGCCGGTATTTCCGATAGAGCGCCTGATACATTCCAACCCACCTCCACGCCTGCGGCAGTCCGTTTTTTACGCGCCCCCACCTTCGTGAAAGCGCCATAAGCGATTGTATTATACATGATTCGCGGCGCAAATGGAAGCCCTTTTTTCCCGCGCGGCGCGCCGCGTCTATCCGGAGCTTTGCTTTTTCGCAGCACGCTTTTTACCTTGCTCGATCTGCCGGTGCAGGCAGTCGAGCGCGTCCGAGAGGCTGCCGATGCGGTCCATCATGCCCGACGCCACCGCCTCACGCCCATAGACGACCGTTCCGACGTCTGTCGCAAGCTCGTCCGTCGCCATCATATAGTTCAGGAATTTTTCGCGCGTGATCCGCGAGTTTTTCGTCACAAAATTCACGATCTGCTCCTGAATGCGCTGGAAATACAGGAACGTCTGCGGCGCGCCGACCACAAGCCCCGTCATGCGCACCGGATGGACGGTCATGCTGGCCGTCGGCACGATCAGGCTCTTTTTCGCCGAGACCGCCAGCGGGATACCGATCGAGTGACCGCCGCCCAGTACCAGCGAGACCGTCGGCTTCTTCATCCCGGCGATCAGCTCCGCGATGGCAAGCCCTGCCTCAATGTCGCCGCCCACCGTGTTGAGAAGCAGCAAAAGGCCGTCGATCTCCTCACTCTCCTCCACCGCCGCCAGCAGCGGGATGACATGCTCATATTTTGTCGTCTTTACATTGTCCGGCAGCGTCTGATGTCCCTCGATCTGCCCGATGATCGTCAGCGTGTAG
>URLO01000016.1 GCA_900548625.1 uncultured Eubacteriales bacterium
TGGTCGCCGATGATCTTGACGGAGTTCTTGTTAGCGCCGACGGTGCCGTCGCCGCCCAGACCCCAGAACTTGCACTCGATGGTGCCTTCCGCGGCGGTGTTCGGGCAGTTCTTGTCTTCCTCGAGGGAGAGGTTGGTCACGTCGTCAACGATGCCGATGGTGAACTCATGCTTCGGCTCGTCCTTCTTCAGCTCGTTGTAAACGGCGAAGACGGATGCAGGAGGCGTGTCCTTGGAGCCGAGACCGTAGCGGCCGCCGATGATGGTGGCCTTGACGCCGGCGTTGGCAAGCGCGGTCACGACGTCCATGTACAGAGGCTCGCCGAGGGAGCCGGGCTCCTTCGTGCGGTCGAGGACGGCGATCTTCTTGGCGGTCGCGGGGATGGCGGCGACCAGCTTGTCCGCGCAGAACGGACGGTACAGGCGGACCTTGATCAGGCCGACCTTTTCGCCGTGGGCGTTCATGTAGTCGATGACTTCCTCAGCCACATCGTTGATGGAGCCCATCGCGATGATGACGCGGTCGGCATCGGCAGCGCCGTAGTAGTTGAAGAGCTGGTAGTTGGTGCCGAGCTTTTCGTTGACCATGCCCATGTACTTCTCGACGACTGCGGGCAGCTCGTCGTAGTAGCGGTTGCAGGCCTCACGGTGCTGGAAGAAGATATCGCCGTTTTCGTGGGAGCCGCGGGCGGTGGGATGCTCCGGGTTCAGCGCGTGCTGACGGAACTCCTCAACAGCCTTCATGTTGCACATTTCCTTGAGGTCAGCGTAGTCCCAGCAAGCGACCTTCTGAATCTCGTGGGAGGTACGGAAGCCGTCAAAGAAGTTCAGGAACGGAACCTTGCCTTCGATCGCGGCCAGATGCGCGACGGGGGAGAGGTCCATGACTTCCTGCGGGTTGGTTTCGCACAGCATGGCAAAGCCGGTCTGACGGCAAGCCATGACGTCGGAATGATCGCCGAAAATGTTCAGCGCATGGGTGGAGACGGTACGGGCCGAAACGTGGAAGACGCAGGGAAGCTGCTCCGCAGCGATCTTGTACATGTTCGGGATCATCAGCAGAAGACCCTGAGACGCCGTGTAGGTGGTCGTCAGAGCGCCTGCGCCGAGGGAGCCGTGGACAGTACCGGCTGCACCGGCCTCAGACTGCATCTCAGCAACCTTGACACGGGTGCCGAAAATGTTCTTCAGGCCAGCTGCAGACCACTGATCGACGAAGTCCGCCATCGGGGAAGACGGGGTGATGGGGTAAATGCCGGCGACCTCGGTAAACGCATAGGATACGTGTGCCGCGGCATTGTTGCCGTCCATCGTTTTGAACTTACGAGCCAATTTCAATTACCTCCTAGTAATTACATAATTGTACTGACTAATCATAGCACATCTTCTTGTCAATGTAAATGAGAAATCCTGCTGGCTTGTAGAAAATTCACAAGTTTCGGGCGAAAAATGGCGCGCCAGCCGCTTTTTTCCACAGAGGCGAATTTTCTGTTGGAATTTGTGAGAAAATGCGGTATGATATATCAAATAGGAAGATGACGGGGAGGGTGCGCAATGCTCAGTCATGTACGCTCGATGGGTCTTCAGGGGATCGAGGGCTATGAGGTCTCGGTCGAGTGCTTTATCACAAACGGACTTCCGGCGTTTGACGTGGTCGGGCTTCCCGACGCGGCGGTCAAGGAGGCGCGTGAGCGCGTCCGGGCGGCGATCAAAAACTGCGGCTTCAAATTCCCGGTCAGCCGCATCACGCTGAATCTGGCTCCGGCGGGGACGAAAAAGAGCGGCACGCTCTATGACCTGCCCATCCTGCTGGGAATCCTGGCGGCAAGCGGCGCGGTCAGACTGCCGAAGACGCAGTGCGCGTTTCTGGGGGAGCTGAGCCTTCAGGGCGAGCTTCGGCCGGTGAGCGGCGTGCTGCCGATGGCGCTGGCGGCGCGGGAGCTTGGCATCACGGAGCTCTATGTCCCGCAGACGAACGCCGCCGAGGCAACGCTTGCGGACGGCCTTACCGTCTACGGTGTGCAGTCGGTGCGCGAGCTTGTGTCGCATCTGACGGGCGAAACGCCGCTTGCGCCTGCCGTGCCGTGGCAGCCGGAGCAGACGGAGCTGCCGCTGCCGGATTTCCGGGATGTGAAGGGGCAGGAAAACGTCAAGCGTGCGCTGGAGATCGCGGCGGCAGGCGGGCACAACATCCTGCTCATCGGCCCGCCGGGGTCTGGAAAAAGCATGCTTGCCAAAAGACTTCCGTCGATCCTGCCGGAGATGAGCAGGGCCGAGGCACTGGAGGTCACGAAGATCTACTCCGTGATGGGCATGCTGAAAAGCGGCGAGCCGCTCGTGCGGACGCGCCCGTTCCGAAGTCCGCACCACACCGTCTCCGCCGTTTCTCTGGCGGGCGGCGGCTCGAACCCGAAGCCGGGCGAGATCTCGCTGGCGCATCGGGGCGTACTGTTTCTGGATGAATTTCCGGAGTTCCACCGCGACACGCTCGAGGTCCTGCGCCAGCCCATTGAGGACGGCAGCGTGACCATCTCCCGCGTGCAGGGCACGGTGACGTATCCGTGCCGGTTCATGCTGGTCTGCGCGATGAATCCGTGCAAGTGCGGCTGGTACGGCGACCCGAGCGGGCGGTGTACCTGCTCGCAGGCATCGGTCGATCAGTATCTTGGCCGCATCTCCGGCCCGATGCTTGACCGCATCGACATCATCGTGGAGGTCCCGGCGGTGCACTTTGAGGAGCTGAGCCGCCGCGGCACGGCGGAGCCGTCGAGCGAGATCAAAAAGCGCGTGGAGGCGGCCAGAAGCATCCAGCGCGAGCGCTTCGGCGCAGACAGCGCACGCTGCAACGCACAGATGGAGCCTGCCGACCTGCGGACGAGCTGCGTCCTCGACGAGGCATGTACAAATCTGATGAAGACTGCGTTTGAGCGCCTCGGCATGACGGCGCGGAGCTACGACCGCGTGCTGCGCGTGGCGCGCACCATTGCCGATCTGGACGGTGCGGCAGAGATCGGGCCTCAGCACATCGCAGAGGCGGTGCAGTACCGCACGTTCCAGTTCGGAAGCCGCGCATGAGCGGCTCCGGATGCCCAAGCAGCCCCAAATCACATTATTTTTATCAAGATAGGAAATTGCCATGAAAGAAATGTTTTTGCTGAAGCTCGGCGAGATCGTCCTGAAGGGCGCAAACCGCCGCACGTTTGAAGAAACGCTCAAGAAAAATGTCCGCCGCACGGTGTCGCATTTCGGCGCGTTCAAGGTCTACATCATGCAGTCCACGGTCTATGTCGAGCCGCAGTCGGAGGACTGCGATCTGGACGGCGCGTGGGAGGCGTGCGGTCATGTGTTCGGCGTCAGCTCGATGTGCCGCTGCCGCGCGTGCGGCAAGGATCTCGACGCGATCTATCAGGCGGTCGTCGATTACCTCGGAGACGAGCTGAGCGTGCAGAAGAGCTTCAAGGTCGAATCCAAGCGCTCGGACAAGTCCTTCCCCCTGAACTCCATCCAGATCTCGCAGGAGATCGGCGGGCGGCTGGCGGAGGCGTTCCCGCAGGTCGCGGTCGATGTCCACAAGCCGTCGTATGTCGTAAACGTAGAGGTGCGCGATTTTGCGGCCTATATCCACGGGCCGGCGCAGCCGGGCGCAGGCGGCCTGCCCACCGGAACGGGCGGACGGGCGGCGGTGCTGCTCTCGGGCGGCATCGACTCTCCGGTCGCGGGCTATATGATCGCAAAGCGCGGCGTGGAGCTTGAGTGCATCCATTTCTTCTCGTATCCGTATACCTCGGAGCGCGCGAAGGAGAAGGTTCTGGAGCTGGCGAAGCTGATGACGAAATACTGCGGCCGGATGACGGTGGATGTGGTCGGCTTCACGGAAATTCAGGAGGCCATCCGCGACCACTGCCGCGAGGAGTATTTCACCATCATCATGCGCCGGTTCATGATGCGCATTTCCGAGGCCATCGCCCGCGACCACGGCGCGAAGTGCCTTGTGACCGGAGAAAACCTCGGTCAGGTCGCAAGCCAGACCATGGACGCCATGGCGGTGACTGGCGCGGTCGTCCACATGCCGATGTTCCATCCGCTCATCGGCATGGACAAGGAGGAGATCGTGTCCATCGCGCGCCGCATCGGCACGCTGGAGACCTCCATCCTGCCGTATGAGGACTGCTGCACGGTCTTTACCCCGAAGCACCCGAAGACAAAGCCCGTTCTCGAGGCAGTCGAGGCGGAGGAGGCCAGGCTCGATGTCGCGGGACTGATCGCCCGCGCCATCGAAAACACGGAGAAGATCCAGGTGCGCTGGTATGAGAACTGAGGAGCTGGCGGCGGAGGTCCTGCACAGACTTGCGGCGTGCGGGCTGACGCTCGCGACGGCGGAATCGTGCACGGGCGGCCTGATCGGAAAGCTGCTGACCGACTTTCCGGGCAGCTCTGCGGTCTATATGGGCGGCGTGATCTCGTATGTCGATGACGTCAAAAAACGTCTGCTCGGCGTCTCGGCTCAGACGCTCAGCGCCTACACGGCGGTATCCCGTCAGACGGCGGTGGAGATGGCAAAGGGCGCGCGCGAGGCTGCGCGTGCCGGTGTCGGCGTGTCGGTCACGGGGCTTGCGGGGCCGGACGGAGACGGCACGGGGCGGCCCATCGGCCTTGTGTATATCGCGATGGACATGGAGCACTTCTCTTTTAATAAGGAACTGCATCTGTCCGGCAGCCGCGCGCAGATCCGCGAGGAAGCCGCACGGGCGGTTTTTGAAATGCTGCTGGAGAGCCTGAGCTGAGCACATGACAGACGTGCCTTCCGAAGGTTGACTTTTTCGAGGCCGCAGTATATAATTTCGACGGAAAACAGAACGTTCAAGTGCAGCCCGACCGCATCGGAAGGGCAGAGAATAGGGAATCCGGTCAGAATCCGGAACGGTACCGCCACTGTATGCGCGGAGGCCATGCACACGGCGAAAGCCAGCCATTCGGAGCAGTCCGGAGAAGGCGGTGCAGGCGCTTACGAGGCGCGAGTCAGGAGACCTGCTTGAATGCGCACGTGCGCGCCTCCGGCAAGGGGGACGGCACGGTATTATGGTTGCAGAAAACGGCTGCGGCGGTCTTTGGACTGCCGCGGCCTTTTTGCCCTGTATACCGGCGCAGCGTTCAAAAACGTATTTTCGGGGGCAGCCCCAGAAAATAAACAACATCAAAGAATTAGGAGGAAACAAGCATGAAGACTACAACGAAGCTTCTTGCGCTGCTGCTTGCAGTGTGCATGCTGGCGTGCCTGATGGCAGGCTGCGCCAAGCCTGAGACACAGGACACGAAGGACCCGGTGACGCTGCCGGAAACGAACGAGGATAAGCCCGTCGTTGACGCGCCCGCAGAGGAAGAAAAGGACGAGGAAGAATCGACTGCCGTGACCGTTGCCGATATGACCGGCCGCGAGATCACGCTGGAAAAGCCTGCTGACCGCATCGTTGCCCTGACCGCTTCGGACTGCGAGATCATCTATGCCCTCGGCGCGGGCGATAAGCTCGTCGGCCGCGGTGAATACTGTGACTATCCGGCCGAGGTCATGGACGTTCCGTCCGTGCAGTCCGGCTATGACACCAACATCGAGCAGATCCTTGCGCTGGAGCCGCAGGTGCTCGTGATGTCCACGATGGCGCAGAGCGAGGAGCAGATCCAGCAGCTTGAGGATGCGGGCGTCAAGGTCGTCGTCAGCGACGCACAGGACATCAAGGGCGTCTATGAAGCTGTCAATATGATCGGCAAGCTGCTTGGCAAGGAGAAGGAAGCGGATCTCATCTGCGATGCCATGCAGACGACGTTCGACGCCGTTTCCGCTCAGGTCACGGATGACGGCGAGGAAAAGACCGTTTACTTTGAGGTTTCTCCGCTGGAATACGGCCTGTGGACGGCCGGCAGCCACACCTTCATGGACGAGATCGCACAGATGCTCGGCCTCAAGAACGCGTTTGCCGATGTTGAGGGCTGGGCAGCCATCTCGGAGGAGCAGGTGCTCGAGCGCAATCCGGATTACATTGTGACCATTTCCATGTATTTTGGCGAAGGCCCCACCCCGGAGGAGGAGATCGCCTCCCGCGCCGGTTGGGAAAACGTGACGGCTGTGAAGAACGGCAAGATCCTGAACCTTCAGAACAACGAGCTGTCCCGTCCGTCTCCGAGACTGGCTGTCGGTGCACAGGAAATGTACGATTTCGTCTACGGCGAATAATTCAGTGAACCAAGGGGGAACGGAAGTTCCCCCTTTTGGCAGTTAGGAGGATGTATGAAGACACGACCTGAGCACTTTTCCCTCTGGCAGTATCTGCTGTTCATCGCTGTTTTGGCGGCGGTGATGTGTCTGTGTGTCTGCGTGGGAAGCGTCAACATTGCGCTGGCGGATACGCTGGCGGTCTTCCGCAACGCGCTGACGCACACGCCGCAGCCGGAGGGGCTGCCGTCCTCCATTCTGCTGACGGTGCGCCTGCCGCGCGTTTTGTGCGTTGCACTCAGCGGTGCGGCGCTGTCGCTTGCGGGCGCGAGTATGCAGGGCCTGCTCAAAAATCCACTGGCAGACGGCTCGACGCTCGGCGTCTCGTCGGGAGCCGCGCTCGGTGCGGTGCTGGCCATTGCGCTTGGCATCACGTTTCCGGGGCTTCCGTTTGCCGGAACGATGGTCATGGCGGTGATCTTTGCGTTTTTGTCGCTGCTGCTCATTCTGGCACTGGCGTACAGACTGGACTACTCGCTTTCGACCAACACCATCATCCTGATCGGCGTGATCTATTCGATGTTCGTATCCAGCGCCATGAGCGTGGTCGTGACCTTTGCCTCCGACAAGCTCAAAAGCATCACCTTCTGGACGATGGGCTCGCTTCAGGGCTCGAGCTTTCAGAATGCGGCAGTGCTGGCGGGAACGCTGGCCGCCTGCGGCACGGTGCTGTGCCTGCATGCGCGGGAGCTCAACGCCTTTGCCGTCGGTGAGGACAACGCACGCAACATCGGCGTGAACGTGCGCCGGACGAAGCTCGTGGTGCTCGTCGCCTCGTCCGTTCTCATCGGCGTCTGCGTCTCGGTCGGCGGAACGATCGGCTTTGTGGGGCTTGTCACGCCGCATATGGTGCGGATGCTCTCGGGGCCGAATCACAAACGGCTGCTTCCGGCGTCGATGCTCGCCGGCGCGGGCTTTCTGCTGCTGGCAGATCTTGCGGCGCGGACCGTTCTGCGGCCGCTGGAGCTGCCGCTGGGCGTGGTGACGAGCCTTGTCGGCGCAGTCGTGTTCATTTTCATTTTTTACCGGACGAGAAAGGGGCGCTGAGATGCTGGAGGTACGGGATTTGAGCGTCCGCTATGGGCAAAAGACCATCGTTGACCGGCTGAGCTTTTCCGTGCAGGAAGGCCAGTGGCTGATGATCGCGGGCCCGAACGGCGCGGGAAAATCAACGGCGCTCGAGGCCGTCACGCAGGCCGCGCCCTATACGGGGAGCGTTCTGCTGGACGGGCAGGAGGTGCGCAGAATGAAGCACACCGAGCGCGCGCGCCGGATGGGCGTTCTGATGCAGAAAAACTTTGTCGGATATTCCTTCACTGTGGAGGAGGTCGTGCGGCTGGGTCGCTATGCGCACGCCCCGGGCGTGTTTTCAGGCCGCGGCGGAAGGGACAGCGCCGCAGTCGAGGAGGCTCTGGAGCTGACCGGCCTGACGGCGCAGCGGGCGCAGTCGGTGCTGACGCTCTCGGGCGGCGAGCTTCAAAGAACGTTTCTGGCGCAGGTGCTGGCGCAGCAGCCGCGGCTTCTGATTCTCGACGAGCCGACGAACCATCTTGACCTGGTCTATCAGAAGCAGGTCTTTTCTCTGATCGGGCGCTGGCTGCGCGAGCCCGGACGGGCGGTCGTGTCGGTCGTACACGATCTGTCGCTGGCGCGGGCGTTCGGGACGGATGCGGTGCTGCTGCACCACGGAAAAACGGTTGCCTCCGGCAGTGTGCGGGAGGTGCTGCGGCCGGAAAATCTGGACGTGGTATATGACATGGATGTGGCTGCATGGATGCGGAAACTGCTTTCACAGTGGGAGTAGAACATGGACTTTAAGAAACTGAATGAGAAAATTCTGCCGCCGGATGCGGCTGCCGAGCAGGCGGCGTGGGCGCATTGGGACGGCATTGCAAAGCCGCTCCGCAGTCTTGGACGGCTGGAGGAAGACGTCGTGCGCATCGCAGCGCTGACGGGCAGCACGGATGTGGACATCGCAAGACGCGCGGTGCTGGTGCTCTGCGCCGACAACGGCGTGGTGTGCGAGGGCGTGACCCAGACGGACGCCTCTGTCACGGCGGTGATGGCGGGGGAGATCTCGCGCAAGCATTCCTCGGTCTGCCGGATGGCGGCAAGCGCCGGAGCGGACGTTTTTGCGATCGACATCGGCATGAACAGCCGTGTGGACGGCGTGCGAGACTGCCATGTGGCAAGCGGCACGCAGAACATTGCGAAGGGCCCCGCCATGACACGCGCGCAGGCGGAGCAGGCGATCGAAACGGGCATGGAGCTGGTGCGCGAGTGCCGTGATGCGGGCTACCGCCTGATCGCGACGGGCGAAATGGGCATCGGCAACACCACGACCTCCAGCGCCGTGACGGCGGTGCTGCTTGGGCTTGCCATTGAGACGGTCACGGGCCGCGGCGCGGGCCTTTCCAACGAGGGGCTTGTCCGCAAGCTCGACGCCATTCACCGCGCCATCGATATAAACTGCCCCGACGCGAGCGATCCGATGGACGTTTTGTGCAAGCTGGGCGGCTTTGACATTGCGGGCATGGCCGGCATCTTCCTCGGCGGCGCGCTTTACCGTGTGCCGGTGCTGATCGACGGCCTGATCAGCTCGGTCGCGGCGCTCATCGCGGCGCGGCTGTGTCCGAACGCGACATGCGCGATGCTGGCGAGCCACTGCTCGGCGGAGCCTGCCGCGCGGCAGATCCTGGACGAGCTTGGCGTCCATGCCGTGATCGAGGCCGGGCTGAAGCTCGGCGAGGGAACGGGCGCGGTGTGCATGATGCCGCTGCTTGACATGACGCTGTCCGTTTACCGTGATTCGGCAGGCTTTGCCGATGCGGGCGTCGGACAGTACACGATCCAGAAGGGCGACAAGCGATGATGATCCTACTGACCGGCGGCTCCGGCTGCGGAAAAAGCTCGTTTGCGGAGCGGCTGTGTATGCAGCTTCCGCTGCCGCGGCATTATATCGCCGCCATGAAGCCCTATGGCGCGGGCGGCATGGAGAAGGTGGCGCGCCACAGAAGGCTGCGCGCGGGCAAAGGCTTTGAGACCTTTGAGTGCTACACCGGCATGGAGGCGCTGACGCTTCCGGCGCGCGGGACAACACTTCTGGAATGCGTCTGCAATCTGACGGCAAATGAAATGTTTGACGACGAGGGGCGCATGACCGATCCCTATGAGCGGGTGCTGGCGGGCGTGGAGAATCTGCGCCGTCAGAGCGGCACGCTCATCGTTGTGACAAACGACGTCGGAAGCGACACGGGCGACTATCCGCCGGAGACGCGCGCCTACATCGAGGTGCTGGGCCGCATCAACGCCGAGCTTGCCCGCAGAGCCGACACGGTCTGCGAGCTGATCTGCGGCATCCCCATCGTTTTGAAAGGAGCGCTTCCGGAATGAAAGATGTGCTTCGCTCGGCGGCAATGGCGTTTCAGATGTTTTCTGTCGTGCCGATGCCGCGTGTCGAGTGGAAAAAAGAAAACATGCGCTACATGCTCTGCTGCCTGCCGCTGGTGGGCGTGGTGATCATGGCGGCGCTCTGGCTGTGGGAGCTGGTCTGCGGCGTGCTCGGCTTTGGAAGCGTTCTGTATGCGGCGGGGCTGACGCTCCTTCCGGCGCTGCTGTCGGGCGGTATCCATCTCGACGGCTTCTGTGACACGGCGGACGCACTTTCCAGCCATGCCGCGCCCGAACGAAAGCGCGAGATCTTAAAGGACTCGCACACCGGCGCATTTGCGATCTTGTATACAGCCGGCTGGACGCTGGCGTTTTTCGCGCTCTGCACGGAGACGGCGCGCACATGGCAGGGAGCCCTGTTCCTCGGCGGACTTCAGATTTTCTCCCGTGCGCTCGGCGCGTTTGCGTCAGTGACGCTGCCCGGCTCCGGACAGACGGGGCTTCTTGCGACGTTCCGGAGCGCAGCGGAGAAAAAGGCCGCGTGGATCCTCGGCGTCTGGCTGGTGATCTGTGCGGCGGGGCTGTGCGCGCTGTCGCTTCCGGGCGGCATCGCGGCGGCGCTGCTGGCGGCGGTGTGCTTCTTCGGCCTGCGGCGGATGGCGGCGCGGGAATTCGGCGGCATGTCCGGCGACCTTGCGGGCTATCTCATCACACTCAGCCAGCTCGTCATGCTGGCGGGCTATGTTTTTGCGGAAAGGATGGCGCAGATATGGTTTTGATCGTGGGCGGCGAGGGCTCCGGCAAGCGGAGCTTTGCCGAAACACTCGGCTACGCGCCGGAGCAGATGGCGGACGCGGCGCTGGACGCACGTCCGGTCGTCTATCATGTGGAAAAAATGGTCTTTCCGGATGCGGAGCACGCACCGGAGCTTTTGGAGCCTCTGTGCGGGAAGGACGTTGTGATCTGCTGTGAGGTCGGAAGCGGCGTCATTCCCGCCGAGTATGCGCAGCGCCGCGGGCGCGAGGCGGTGGGACGGCTCTGCGTCCTGCTGGCGCAGCGCGCCGAATGCGTGGTGCGCATGGTCTGCGGCATTCCGACGATCCTGAAAGGAGAGCTGCCATGCAGATCGTGCTGATTCGCCACGGACAGACGCCGGGAAACGCGCTGCGGCGCTACATCGGCCGCACGGACGAGCCGCTGAGTGCGGAGGGCGTCCGGGCGCTGGAGGCATTCGGAACGCTGCCGGAAGTGCGGCACGTTTTTGTCACACCGCTTTGCCGGACACAGCAGACGGCGCGCATCCTGCTTCCGTGTGCGGAGCAGACCGTCCTTCCGGCGTTGCGGGAGATGGACTTCGGAGACTTTGAAAACCGGAGCGCCGACGACATGACGGACAGCGCCGTCTACCGCGCGTGGGTCGAGGGCGGATGCCTTGGCTGCTGCCCGAACGGAGAGTCAACGGCGGCATTTTCCGCGCGCGTGTGCGAGGGCTTCCGCAGAGCTCTGCGCACGCTTCCGGCGGATACCGGGCGGGCTTTTTTCGTGGTACACGGCGGCGTGATCATGTCCATCATCTCGCGCTTTGCGCGGCCGGAGACGGCATATTTTGACGCCTGGGTGCAAAACGGCTGCGGCTATGTCTGCACGCTCGGCGAGGCAGACGGCGAGATGATTCTGACGGATGTGCGGAGGATCTCCTGCGCGGCGGAGGTCACGGCATGAAAACGCAGTTCAATCTGACAACGTGCGCCTGCGACCTCGACCGGTTTGAAGATCAAAAGGCGCTGCTGCGGCTGATGCACGGCTTTGACGGTGTGGAGCTGATGTGCTTTGAGGACGATGCACGCGGCATCGTTCCGCGCGAGCGCGTGATAGGGCTGCACATGAACTGCCTGACCTACTGGCTTGATTTCTGGGAGGGAAGGCTCGATGCGTGCGTGCAGGAGCTGGGCTCCATGGAAAACGTGCGCAGGATGTACGGCGGCGACACGCGCGAGGCGCTTCTGGCGCACTATCGCCGCGACCTTGAGAATGCGAAGAAGTACGGCGTGGAGTATGTGGTGTTTCATGTGACCGATGCCAGCATCCCCGAGACGCTGCGCTGTCGCTTTCACCGCACGGATGCGGAGGTCATCGACGCCTCGTGCGAGCTTTTGAACCTGCTGTTTGACGGCGTGACGGACGGGCCTGCGCTTTTGCTGGAAAACCTGTGGGAGCCGGGGCTGACCATGACTGACCCGGAGATGACGGCGCGGCTTCTGGACGGCGTGCGCTATGCGAACAAGGGCATCATGCTCGATACCGGACACCTGATGCATACGCAGCCGGCGCTTCAAAACCAGCGACAGGCGCTTTCGTATATCCACAGCGTGCTCGACCGCCACGGCGAGCTCTGCAAGGCCATCCGCGGCGTGCATTTGCAGCAGTCCATCACGGGGCGCTATATGCGCAGGATCGCGAAAAACCCGCCGGAACTGGCGGCGGGTTATCCGGGACGTTCGTACCAGCTTTTTGAGTATGTGTTCCGGGTCGATCAGCACAAGCCCTTCACCTGCGCGGGCGTGCCGGAACTCATTGCGCGCATCGCGCCGGAGTATCTGACATTTGAGTTCATTTCCAACGACCTGCCGCAGCTCAGACGTATGCTCCACCGGCAGCAGAATGTCTTTCAGAAGAAAACATGACCAAAAACAGCCCCCGTTCAGAGTGAACTGATGTGCTCCCCTATGATGACAGTGTTTTTCTTTTTCACTGTCTCTCATGGAGGGAGCATATCAGAGCCTGAACGAGGGCTGTTGTGTGTATTATTTGCCGTCAATGCCCGAAACCGCCGAACGGCTCCTTGAGCGGGATGCGGTCGGTGACGGTCAGCCCGCAGCGCTCGACCAGCGCACGGTAGTCCGCGCAGGTGCCGGGCTGGAAAATGCCGTCCGCGCTGTGCGCGTCAAGACCGGCCACAACGGTGCAGCCGCTGGCTCCGGCGATGCGGAAAAAGCGCTCGCAGGGGTAATGGCGCTTTTTGACAAGCCCGTGGAGATTGATCTCCAGCGGAACGCCCAGCTCCTTTGCCGCGCGGCAAAGCGCCTGTATTTCCTGCGTGTAAAGCGCGTCCGATCCCGTGAATTCCAGCAGATCCGGGTGCGCGAGATAGGAAAAGCAGCCCGTCTGCATACCCTGGATACACTGCTCGACGTAGGCGTGCAGCACGTCGGGGTCGTCGGTCGGCGTGCCGCTGCTCCGGCCGTCATACTCATTTTGCAGGAAATGCTGGCCCAGGATCATGTAATCCATCGGATAGGGGCGGATGATCGCCAGAAATTCGTCAAAGAGCTTCGGATAGAATTCAGCCTCGAAGCCGAGCAGAATGTCGATTTTTCCGGCGTATTCTTTCTTCAGGGACAAGATCGTGGTGACATAGTCCTCGAGCTCCTCCTGCTGCAAATGAAACCAGGAGGAATAGCCGTCGGGATAGCGATACGGCGCATGCTCAGAGAAGCCGAGCGTCTGGATGCCGCAGCCGATGGCGGCCTCGATGTATTCCCGCTCGGTGCCGCTGCTGTGGCGATTGCGGAAGGTGTGCGTGTGATAGTTGCAGAGCATGATAAACCTCAAACTGAAACATTAGACAGAAATATATAACGTATATCATACTCGTTTTTTGACGAAAAGCAAATGCATTTTGCAAAACCGGCCGAAAAATGCCTGCATGTAAAAACACATGCAGGCATTTTAGCGGGTTCGTGCCTAAACGTACATCTCCAGCACGCGGCAGTCAGCGCAGGACAGACCGGCGCGCTCCAGTGCGGCCAGAAGCGCCGTCTCCTCGTCCGGCTCCGATTTCCAGGCAAGGCCGCATCCGGCGTCGATCTGCGGCGGAAGGGGGATCATGCGTCCCGGAAGCTGCATCCGCGCAAACAGCGACTCGGCGGCAAGTGCCTGCGAGGTCGTCGCAAAGGCAATGACGAGCTGTTTTTTCTTCTGTCTCAAGGCCGGATCACCAGATCGGCCTGCATCTGCTTCTCGGCGATGACGTACATGTTCGTGCTTTCGCCGACGCGCAGCTTTTCCGTCAGACCGAGATGACCGAGGCAGGTGCCGCAGGTCAGGATCTCCACACCGAGCGATTCGAGCGTCTTGAGATCCTCCAGCGAGGCAGAGCCCTCGCACGTCACACTGGCGCCGCCGTTATAGAACAAAATGGCAGTGGGCAGGGTCTCCTGCTGCGTCAGGGCGAACAGAAAGCCCTTGAGCAGAATCTTTCCAAGCGTTTCGTCGCCCTCGCCCATGTGTGCGGCGGAGATGACCACGACCGTTTTTTTCTTCGCGGCAGGGACGGTGCAGATGACCTCAGACTCCTTGGGAAGCTCTGCATCGGCGCCTGCGGTGATGGTCACCTGATAGCTTCCGTCCGAGCGCTTTTCGGATTCGATGGCGCAGCCCTTGCTTTCGGCAAGGCGCGAGAGATTGTGAACGGCGGTCTCGTTGTCAACAAGCGTCTGTACGACGCCGGCTCCGCCGAGCTCCTGCAGGGCGCGCAGCGTTTTAACGACGGGCAGCGGGCAGGCATCGCCGATGGCATTGATCTGGATCATATCGGATGCTCCTTCTAAAATGTATCTGTTATTCGGAAATGGGAAGGCTGGAGACGACAGGCTTGCCGTCACGGTCCAGCAGGACGGTCAGACCGCCGCCGTTGCCGCTGGCCATCCAAAGGTAGTTGACGCCGGTCTCCCGGTCGACCCAGATCGTGCGCTGCCAGCTGAAGGTACTGCCTTCGTCCAGCATCTTTACGAAGCGTTCGTCCTTCTTCGCCATATTACATGGACTCCTTTACGCTCTCCACGATGCCGCTTGCCATACCGGCAAGGCCCTGGAGCTCAGAGGGAATGATGATCTTGGTCGCCTTGCCGTCGGCGATCTTCTGCATCGCCTCGAGCGCCTTGAGCTTGATAACCTGATCGTTCGGCGCCTTTTCGTTCAGCATTTCGAGCGAGTCGGCAAGCGCCTTCTGCACGGCGCGGATGGCCTGCGCCTCGCCGTCCGCCTTCAAAATGGCGGATTCCTTTTCGGCCTCGGCGCGGAGGATGGCGGCCTGCTTTTCGGCGTCCGCCTTCAAAATGGCGGCTTCCTTCTCGCCCTCTGCCACGAGGATCTGGCTGTGCTTGGCGCCTTCGGCCTGCAAGATCGCCTGACGGCGGTCGCGCTC
This sequence comes from uncultured Eubacteriales bacterium, assembly GCA_900548625.1. GTDB lineage: Bacteria > Bacillota > Clostridia > Oscillospirales > Oscillospiraceae > CAG-170. Next base: position 14,864 of record URLO01000016.1, read on the forward strand.
GGCCTTCATCTGCTTTTCCATCGAATTCTGGATATCCTGCGGCGGGAGAATGTTCTTGAGCTCCACGCGGTTGACCTTGATGCCCCACGGATCGGTGGCCTCGTCCAGAATGGCACGCATACGGGTGTTGATGACATCGCGCGAGGTGAGCGTCTGGTCAAGCTCAAGGTCGCCGATGATGTTGCGGAGGGTGGTCGCAGTGAGCGTTTCCATCGCCATCATCGGATGCTCAACGCCGTAGGCATAGAGCTTCGGGTCGGTGATCTGGAAATAGACAACGGTGTCGATCTGCATCGTGACGTTGTCCTTTGTGATGACGGGCTGCGGCGGGTAGTCGAGGACCTGCTCCTTGAGGCTGACCTTCTTGGCCACGCGCTCAATGAACGGGACTTTGAAATGGATGCCGACCTGCCAGACCTTGCTGAATGCGCCGAGACGCTCGATGACGTAGGCGCGGGACTGCTGGACGACATTGATGTTGCTGACGATGATGACCAGGACCAGAACGATCAAGATCAGAAGGATGATCCATTCCATAGTGTTGCTCCTTTCGAATAAACGGGCGCACCGCAGAGAAGCGGCGCAGATTCTGACGGTTTACTGCTGGGGTATTTGCGTTTTGACGGGGCAGACGTAGACCTTCGCGCCCTCCAGACGCTCAATACGGACGAGTGAGCCGACGGGGATGACCGAACCGTCTGTGCTCACCGCCGTCCAGAGAACGCCGTTGACTTTGATCTCGCCGGTCTCCTTCAGGTTTTCAATCTGCTCGGTCACGAGCACCTCGCGCCCGATCAGACGGTCTGCATTGGTGCGGACGTGGCGGCCGCTCATCTTCTTGCGTGCAAGCGGCCACATGAGCGCCAGAAGCGCGCACGAGGACACGAAGAACACGACAAGCTGCACCGCGGTGCCTGCGCCGAGTGCCGCCGCGATCATCGCCAGAAGCGCGCCGCCGGCAAACCAGATCGACACCAGCGCGACCGTCGCGGCCTCCAGCACCAGAAATACGATGACCGCGATGAGCCACCAGATCACTGCTGTCATAAAGATCCCCCCTTTCTGTGTACAAAGTCATTATACAGCAGGCACGGCGCAAAGTCACCTGCCGTTGTATGTAAAATTTCTTAAGAAATGATTTGCTATTTTGCCGGAAAACCACTATACTAGCATTTATATTGAGTAATTATGGAGTACCGAAAATATGGAAAATCTAACTTACTGTGTGCCGTGCCTGTTTGGACTGGAAGGTCTGGTCGGAGACGAGCTCAAGCGGCTCGATCTCCGGAACGTCCGGGTAGAGGACCGGCGCGTATTTTTTGACGGGAGCTTTGCGGATATGGCGAAGGCCAACCTCTGCTGCCGCATGGGCGAGCGGGTCATGATCCTGCTGGCAGCCTTCGAGGCCAAGAGCTTTGAGGACCTGTTTCAGGGCGTCAAGGCCATTGCACTGGAAAACTTCATCCCGAAGGACGGCGCGTTCCCGGTCAAGGGCTACAGCCTGAACAGCCAGCTTCACTCCGTCCCCGACTGCCAGGCCATCGTCAAGAAGGCGGCGGTCACGCGGCTGGGGGAGAAATACGGTCTGGGCTGGCTTCCGGAGACGGGCGCGACGTATCAGATCCGCTTCTCGATCATGAAGGACTGGTGCGAGATCTTCCTCGACACCTCGGGCGTGAGCCTGCACAAGCGCGGCTATCGTGAGACGGCGAATCTCGCGCCGCTGCATGAGACGATGGCGGCGGCGATGGTGAATCTGGCGCGCTACCGCGGACGCGATTTCTTCTGGGACCCGTTCTGCGGCTCCGGCACCGTCTGCATCGAGGCGGCAATGATCGCGCTCAACCGTGCACCGGGACTCAACCGGAGCTTTGGCGCAGAGAAGTGGGCGTGCGTCCCGAAGGACGTGTGGCAGAACGTCCGCCGCGAGGCGCTTGACCGCGAGTACCGCGGCGAGTATCGCATTCTCGGCACGGACATCGACCCGGCCTCTCTGGAGATCGCGAAGGAAAACGCAAAAAAGGCGGGCGTTGCAAAGTGGATCGAGTTCCGTGAGGCAGACGCCACGAAGATGAGCCTGCCGTCGGATCGGGGCGTCATCGTCTGCAACCCGCCCTATGGCGAGCGGATGCTCGAGCAGCGCAGCGCCCAGCGGCTCTATCAGGCGTTCGGGCGGCATCTGAAGTTCGCCGACGGCTGGAAGAAATACATCATTTCCTCGGAGCCGGAGTTTGAGCATTATTTCGGCAAGCCTGCCGTCAAAAAGCGCAAGCTCTACAACGGGCGGCTGCAATGCAACGTCTACATGTATTTCTGAGCCGCGCTTGGCGCGTTTATAGATAAGACGAAGCTGAAAGGAGATTGTTCCTTCCATGGAGCATATTTTTATCATCAATCCTGCGGCGGGCAAATTCGATCACTCGCAGCAGTTTCGCACGAAGATCGAATCGGCGTGCCGCGAGCGCGGCCTCCGCTATGAGATCTGCGTCTCCGAGAAGGCGGGCGACTGCCGCGCCATCGCACGCAGGGCGGCGGAGAGCGGGTCAGAGGTGCGGCTTTACGCCTGCGGCGGAGACGGCACGCTCAACGAGGTCGTCAACGGCGCGGTGGGCTTCCCGAATGCTGCGGTGACGCATTTCCCATGCGGCTCCGGCAACGACGCCATCAAGATTTTTTCCGAGACAGAGCCGTTTTTTCAGATCGAGCGCCTGCTCGACGCGGAGGAAGCGCGCTTTGACCTCATCCGCTGCAACGACACCCATGCGCTCAATGTGCTGTCCATCGGCCTTGACGCGAGAGTCGGGACGGAGATCGCCCGCTTCAAGCGTTTGCCGCTCGTGACAGGCAAGGGTGCGTATATTCTCTCGCTGCTTGCAAACCTGATGCACGGACTGAGTGAGCACTACGTTGTGACGCTGGAGAGCGGCGAGACGGTCGATGCCGAGCAGACCATGATCTGTGTCTGCAACGGCCGCTGGTACGGCGGCGGCTTCAATCCGGTGCCCGAGGCGCGGCCGGACGACGGCCTTCTGGATGTGCTGCTGGTCAAAAAGGTCGGTCTGCTCCGCGTGGCGAGCGTGATCGGGCGGTATAAAAATGGAGGCTATGCGGAATTCCCGGACCTCATCCGGCATGTGCAGTGCAGAAAGCTCCGCATCCGGTCGGACAAGCCCTCTGTCGTGAACGTGGACGGCGAGGCGGTCTATACCGACGACGCACAGATCGAGCTGATCCCGAAGGCAATGCGCTTTTTCTATCCGCGCGGCCTGCACTACGATTGCCGGGCGCGAAAGAATTCACAGAATCGACATAAAATTGCCGGAAATCCCTCTTGACATTTCTGTGTAATTGGTTATTATTATACGTGTTAGCACTCAAAGACATCGAGTGCTAAGAAACCCGTAAAACTGCGGGAAAACCGCTCTTCATATTTCCAAGGAGGTAATTACCATGAAACTGACTCCGCTTGCTGACAATGTGCTGCTGAAAAGCCATGAGGCGGAAGAAAAAACTGCGTCGGGCATCATCCTGTCCACCGCAACGAAGGAAAAGTCTGTGATCTCTGAGGTCGTCTCTGTCGGCCCCGGCACCAAGGACGTGCCCATGACCGTCAAGGCCGGCGACAAGGTCATTACCGGTAAATTTGCAGGTCAGGAGCTGAAGCTGGACGGCGTGGACTACGTCATCTGCAAGGTTTCCGACATTCTGGCTGTCGTGGAATAAGAGACAGCAGCCCACTGATAAAGGAGAGTATTTACTATGGCAAAACAGATCATTTATGGTGAGGATGCCCGCAAGGCGCTTCAGTCCGGCATCGACCAGCTCGCCAATACCGTAAAAGTCACCCTCGGCCCGAAGGGCCGCAATGTCGTGCTCGGCAAGAAGTACGGCGCTCCGCTCATCACCAACGACGGCGTGACCATCGCCAAGGACATTGAGCTTGAGGACGCATTCGAGAACATGGGCGCGCAGCTCGTCCGCGAAGTTGCGACCAAGACCAACGACGTGGCAGGTGACGGCACCACCACCGCAACGCTGCTCGCGCAGGCCATCGTCCATGAGGGCCTGAAGAACGTCTCCGCCGGTGCAAACCCGATGGTCATGCGCAAGGGCATGGAGAAGGCTGTCAAGACGGCAGTGGAGGCCATCAAGGCCAATTCTGAGGTCATCAAGGGCAGCGACGACATCGCAAGAGTCGGCGCAGTCTCCAGCGGCGACGAGGCCGTCGGCAAGCTGATCGCGGAAGCAATGGAGAAGGTCACCGCCTCCGGCGTCATCACCATCGAGGAGTCCAAGACCGCTGAGACGGGTCTGGACGTTGTCGAGGGTATGCAGTTCGACCGCGGCTATATCTCCCCCTACATGGTCACCGATACCGAGAAGATGGAGGCCGTCGTGGACGACCCCTACATCCTCATCACCGATAAGAAAATCTCCTCCATTCAGGAGATCCTGCCCCTGCTCGAGCAGATCGTCAAGGGCGGCCAGAAGCTGTTCATCATCGCTGAGGACGTCGAGGGCGACGCGCTGTCCACGCTGCTGGTCAACCGTCTGCGCGGCAGCTTCAACTGCGTCTGCGTCAAGGCGCCCGGCTTCGGCGACCGCCGCAAGGAAATGCTGAAGGACATCGCCGTTCTGACCGGCAGTACCTATGTTTCCGGCGAGCTGAACATGGCTCTGACCGATGTTCAGGTCTCTGACCTTGGCCGCGCACGCCAGATCAAGGTCTCCAAGGACAACACCGTTATTGTGGACGGCATGGGCGATGCGGGCGAGATCAAGGCGCGTGTTGCCGAGATCAAGAACACGCTGGCTGTCACCACCTCCGATTATGACAAGGAAAAGCTCCAGGAGCGCCTTGCAAAGCTGTCCGGCGGCGTTGCCGTCATCAAGGTCGGCGCACAGACCGAGATCGCGATGAAGGAACAGAAGCTCCGCGTAGAGGACGCTCTGAACGCAACGCGCGCGGCTGTTGAGGAAGGCATCGTTGCCGGCGGCGGCACGGCCTTTGTTAACGCCATCCCGGCTGTCGAGAAGCTGGCTGCCAAGTTGACCGGCGACGAGAAGACCGGCGCACAGATCATCTCCAAGGCGCTTCAGGCTCCGATCCGCCAGATCGCGGAGAATGCGGGCGTGGACGGCTCCATCGTCTACGACAAGATCCGCTCCAGCCGCAAGGCCGGCTACGGCTACAACGCCTACACCGAGACCTACTGCGACATGATTCCCTCCGGCATTGTTGACCCCACCAAGGTCACTCGTACCGCGCTTGAGAACGCCGCTTCCATCGCGGCCTGCGTCCTGACCACCGAATCCCTTGTCACCGACAAGCCCGATCCTCAGGCTGACGCAGCCATGGCTGCCGCGGCAGCACAGGGCGGCGGCATGGGCGGCATGTACTAAGATTCGCCGCAAAGCCTTGAAATTGCTTGATTTTTTGAATGTGCAAAAGCGGATTTACGCCAAACTTACGCCACTTACGCCAAAAATTCAAGCGCATGATAGGGTAACAGAAATCGGCACCTGCCAAAAAGCAGGTGCCGATTTTTTAAGCACGCGGGCGCTACGGCGATGCCTTCAGCGCATACGCAAAGACAGCTGTGAAAATATGCCGGATTCCTCCACGGAGAATGCGGGCTGCTCTACAGAGAAGCTATTGCCTTTTGGCGGCATTTCTGTTATCCTTATATATATCGCGCACGGCGCGCTTTTTTTCCGAAAAACAAAGAAGGGAAGGATGCTCTGTGGGTGGAGGTACACTGGACATGACGAAGGGCAGCCCGTGGAGGCTGATCGTTCAGTTCACTGTTCCAGTATTTCTCAGTCAGGTTTTTCAGCAGCTTTACAATACGGCGGACGCGTTGATCGTGGGCCGGTTTCTTGGTGATGAGGCGCTTGCCGCTGTCAGCGCCTCCGGGCCGCTCATCTATCTGCTCATCAGTTTCTTTGTAGGCCTTGCAATGGGCGCGGGCGTGACGATCTCGCGCTATTTCGGCGCCGGTGATTATGAAAGCGTCTCGCGCGCCATCCATACCGATGTGATGATAGGCCTGATCAGCGGTGTTGTGCTGACCTTCGTGGGTGTTTGGCTTACGCCGACCTTCCTGCGCTGGATGGGCACCGCGCCAGAGGTTTTGCCGGACGCTGTCGCCTATTTCCGGTACTATTTCTTCGGTATTTTGGCTGTTGTTCTGTACAACATATGCAAGAGCATCATGAATGCCCTCGGCGACAGCCGCAGACCGCTGTACTATCTCGTTATTTCATCGCTGACCAACATTGTGCTCGATCTCCTGTTCATTGGTGTTTTCCACTGGGGCGTCTGGGCGGCGGCGATGGCAACGACGATCTCGCAGGCGGTCAGCATGGTGCTGTGTCTGATCCATCTGACGAGGAAAGGCACGATCTATCAGATCCAGCTCAAAAAGCTCCGCGTTGACAGCAAGATGCTCGGTGAGATCGTGCGCTACGGCCTGCCGTCCGGCGTGCAGAACTCCGTTATTGGCTTCGCGAACGTCATTGTGCAGTCGAACATCAACGCCTTCGGCAAGGTCGCGATGGCCGCATACGGCGCGTACTCCAAGCTGGAGGGCTTCGCATTCCTGCCGGTGACGAGCTTTACGATGTCACTGACGACCTTCGTCGGGCAGAACCTCGGCGCAGGGCTCTACGACCGGGCGAAGAAGGGGTCGCGCTTCGGAATCATTGCCTCTGTCGTGATCGCGGAGAGCATCGGCGTGGTAATGTACCTGACCGCACCGCAGCTCGTTGCGCTGTTCAGCCCCACGCCGGAGGTCGTTGCGCTCGGTGTGCGTCAGATGCGCACAATATCGCTGTTTTTCTGCTTGCTTGCGTTTTCTCACGCAGTTGCGGCGGTCTGCCGCGGCGCGGGCAAGGCCTTCGTGCCGATGGTCATTATGCTGCTGTTCTGGTGCGTGGTGCGCATTGCGTATATCACCATCGTCATGGGCATCGTGCATGAGATCCAGTATATCTACATGGCCTATCCCCTCACGTGGTCGCTCAGCTCGATCGTCTATTTCTTCTACTACCATTTCTCCGATTGGGTGCACGGCTTTGAACAAAAAGCCAAAAAGGCCGTGTAGCAAGGGATCGAACGGAAAACGCATTGCCGGTTTCCCGTTTGAAAAGGCCGCGCGTGTTGAAGCCAAGGTAATTTCACGCTCTGAGCCGGCGTCTGCATTCGCAGACGCCGGCTTTTGTACGCAAAGGCAGAAAAAATCCGGAGAAAGACGCAAAAATATCCCCCTACCCGGCTTGCGGGCATGGAGAAAATACACTAGAATACAAAAAGCGCCTCCGGCCTGCTTGCACCAAGCCGGAGGCAATACCGACCTATCTCAAAATCAAGGCAGGTACTGACCTCATTATACACACGCCTGCCGGAAAAGAAAAGGAGCTTTTTATGAAAAGGGTAATTTCACTTCTGCTGGCATTGGTCATGACCGTGCTGCTGGTCGCCTGCGCGAAGCAGGAGACTCCGGCAAAGAGCAATGACGAAAATAAGGGCGAGAGCACGCTGGTCTATGGCTCCGCCGACTACACCCGCATCAACCCTGCGATGGACGAGCATTGCGAGATCAACGTCCTGCTTTTCAGCGGCCTGACGGCACACGATGCAGAAGACCATGTCGTTCCGGGTCTGGCTGAACGCTGGGAGTATGACGAGGAGACCTTCACCTACACCTTCCACATCCGCGACGGCGTCAAGTGGCATGACGGCGAGCCCTTCACGGCAGAGGACGTGAAGTTCACCATCGAGGCGATCATGGACCCGGAGAACGGCGCGGAGAACGCCCCGAACTATGAGGACGTGCAGGAGATCACCGTTCCCGACGAAAAGACGGTCTGCTTCCGTCTGGCGGAGCCGAACGTCGCGTTCCTGGAGTATATGACGATGGCGATCCTCCCGAAGCACCTTCTCGAAGGCGAGGACATGCAGCAGTCGGACTTCTTCCGCGCACCCGTCGGCACCGGCCCGTATAAGCTGGAGAGCTGGGACGTGGGTCAGGCAATCGTCATGGTAAAGAACGAGGACTACTACCTCGGCGCGCCGCACATTGACAAGGTGATCTTCAAGATCGTCGCGGACGACAACGCGCAGGCGGTGCAGCTGGAATCCGGCGAGCTGGATATTGCGCTGCTCGACCCGAAGAACGCAGCGAACTTTGAGGGCAAGGATGACTTTATCTGCTACGACATGACGACTGCCGACTACCGCGGCATCCTCTTTAACTTCTGGAACGATTATTGGACGGAAAACCGCGACATCATCCCCGCGGTGTGCTATGCTCTCGACCGTCAGGCCATCATCGACTCGGTCCTGCTCGGACAGGGTATGCCGGCCTACAGCCCGCTGCAGCGCAACATCTATAACAACGAAAACGTCGAGCATTACGACTACAACCCCGAAAAGGCGAAGGAAGTGCTCGAGAACGCTGGCTGCACGATGGGCGCCGACGGCTTCTATGAGCGAAACGGCGAGAAGATCGGCTTCGTCATCAGCGTCATGTCCGGTGAGCAGGACCGCATCGACATCGCGCAGGCTGCGGCGCAGCAGCTCCGCGAGGTCGGCATCGACTGCACCGTGGAGATCCCGGCACAGATGGACTGGGGCGGACAGATGGCCTGCCTGATCGGCTGGGGCAGCCCCTTTGACGCAGACGACCACACCTATAAGGTCTTCGGCACGGACAAGGGTGCGAATTACTCCGGCTACTCCAACGCCAAGGTCGATGAGTATCTCACGCTGGCGCGTCAGACGGACGACCAGAACGTGCGCAGAGAGTACTATGACAAGTTCCAGGAGGAGCTTGCAAACGACCCGGCGTTCGCCTTCATCTGCTATATCGATGCAAACTACGTGGCGACCTCGAAGATCGAGGGCATTGCCAAGGATACGGTGCTGGGTCACCACGGCGTGGGTATCTTCTGGAACATCCACGAGTGGACGATCAGCAAATAAGCAAAAAAGCGACGGGGGACTGGTCACAGTCCCTCCGTCTGCGTGAAAGGAGAAAATCGCATGCAGGAGCTGCTGGAAGTGAAGAACCTGTCTGTGAGCTTTGATACGCCTGCGGGCGAGCTGCACGCCGTGCGCGATGTGAGCTTTTCCCTGAAGTCCGGAGAGGTGCTCGCCATCGTGGGCGAGTCCGGCTGCGGGAAAAGCGTCCTGTGCAAGAGCATCATGAAGCTGCTGCCGCGGACGGCAAAAATCAAATCCGGCACCATCACCGCATGCGGCACGGATATCACGCGCTATCGCGAGCGGGACATGAATGCCCTGCGCGGGAAGCTGTTTTCGATGGTCTTTCAGGACCCGATGACGGCGCTCGACCCCACGATGACGGTCGGCGCACAGATCGCCGAGGCTGTGCGCAGGCACCAGCCGAAGCTCACCGGCGCGCAGACGCAGGCGCGCGTTTTGGAGCTGATGACGCTGACTGGCATCAGCCGTCCCGCAGAGCGGATGCGGCTGTATCCGTACCATTTTTCCGGCGGTATGCGGCAGCGCGCCGTGATGGCGATCGCGCTGGCAGGCAGCCCGAAAATCCTGTTTGCAGACGAGCCGACGACGGCGCTGGATGTGACCATTCAGGCACAGATTCTGGATCTTCTGCGCGAAGTGCAGCAGAAGCTCTCCATGGCCACGGTGTTTGTGACGCATGATCTTGGCGTGGTGGCACATGTGGCGGATCGCGTAGCGGTGATGTATGCCGGAAAGATCGTCGAGACCGGAACGGCGGAGGAGATCTTCTACGATCCGCGCCACCCGTACACATGGGGGCTGATGCGTTCGCTTCCGGCGCTTTCACACGGGAAGAAAACGCTTCCGACCATTCCCGGAATGCCGCCGACGCTGCTCGGTGTTCCGAAGGGCGACGCCTTTGCCTGCCGCAACGAATATGCGCTGGACGTGGATTACGAGGAGGAGCCGCCCATGTTCCGCATCACGGATACGCACTACGCGGCGACGTGGCTCCTCGATCCGCGCGCGCCGAAGGTCGTTCCGCCGATAGGAGGGCATACCCATGAAGGATGATATTCTGCTGGACGTCCGGCACCTGACGCATATGTTCCCACTGACAAGAAAGCTCGCGGTGAAGGCCGTGGACGATGTTTCGTTCCAGCTCAGACGGGGCGAGATCTTCGGCCTTGTCGGCGAATCCGGCTCGGGAAAATCGACGGCGGCACGCTGCATCATGAACGTCTACCGCCCCACGAGCGGACAGATCCTCTATAAGGGCATCGACGTCTGCGACCGGGCGGCATTCCGCGCCAACCGGAGGATGCTGCAAACCTCGCGCCAGCTCATTTTTCAGGACTCCAATTCCAGCCTCGACCAGAAAATGAAGGTCTGCGACATCATTGCCGAGCCGATGCGCATCCACCACATCACGCCGCTGCGCGGAAGCTATCGGGCGGAGGCGGAATTTCAGATGTACTATGTGGGGCTTGACCGGGAGTATCTGGACAAGTATCCCTCGGAGCTTTCCGGCGGCCAGCGGCAGCGCGTGGCGATCGCGCGGGCACTGGCGATGGAGCCGGAGCTTCTGGTGGCAGACGAGCCGATCGCGTCGCTGGACGTATCCATTCAGGCGCAGACCGTGAATCTGTTCCGCCATTTGCAGCAGGAGCACGGCTTTACGTTCCTGTTCATTGCCCATGACCTTGCCATGGTCGAATTTCTCTGCGACCGCGTGGGCGTCATGTACCACGGAAAGCTGGTGGAGGTCGCGCCGGTCGAAGCGCTGTTCGCTTCGCCACTTCACCCCTACACCCGCGCGCTGCTTGCAGCCATGCCGGTGCCCGATCCGCGTGTGGAGCGCGCAAGAAAAGCGCCGCAGTTTCCAGAGGAGGGCTTCCCGCTTGCGGGCAGTCTGGTCGAGGCTGCGCCGGGACATTTCGTTTTGCAGGAAGGAGAGGCCTGCCTGTGAGAAAACAGAACAAGTTCCTTTATTACGGAAAGAAGCTGCTGGTGCTGCTGCTGAGCGTGCTGGTTCTGTCCGTGGCGGTGTTCTACGTTTCCCGGCTGGCGCCGGGCGACCCGCTCGTCTCCTATTACGGCGACCGTGTGGAGAAAATGAGCCCGGAGGAGCGGGCTTGGGCGGAGAGCAAGCTCGGGCTGGACGCGCCGATTTATGTGCAGTATCTCCGCTGGGCGCAGAACGCCCTGCGCGGCGATTTCGGCATCTCGTATAAGTACAAGATGGCGGTGTCGGACGTCATATCCGGACGTGTCGGAAACACGCTGCTGCTGGGCGGCATCGGATTTGTGCTGATTTTTGCGCTGTCACTGCTGCTCGGCATCCTGTGCGCGTGGCACGAGGACCGTCCGCTTGACCGCATCATCTGCAAGGTCGGAACGGTGACGAGCTGTATTCCGGAATTCTGGATGTCGCTGGTGCTGATCCTGCTCTTTGCGATCGAGCTTCGGTGGCTGCCAAGCTCCGGCGCGTACTCCGTCGGAAAGCAGCACGATTTTGCAGACCGCGCCCTGCATCTGATCATGCCGATCATCGTGGTCGTGCTGGGGCATCTGTGGTACTACGCATACATGGTGCGCAACCGCATCCTGGAGGAGGTTCGGGCGGACTATGTGCTGCTTGCAAAGTCGGAGGGGCAGACACGGCGCGCCGTGATGTTCCGTCACTGCCTGCGAAACGCATTCCCGACCTATCTCAGCATCATGGCCATCTCTGTGCCGCATGTGCTGGGCGGGACCTACGTCGTCGAGATGGTCTTTTCCTATCCCGGCCTTGGCACGCTGGCATATGAGAGCGCGCGGTATCAGGATTACAACCTTCTGATGCTGCTGAGCCTGATGTCCGGCGTTCTTGTGATCGTGTGCAGCATTCTTGCGCAGATCATCAACGAACAGATCGACCCGCGCTTCCGGGCGGAGCAGGCGATCGAGACCTCGGAGGTGACGGGCCTATGACAAAACAGTTTGAATTGGTCGGCATCCGTCCGGCAGAAGCGCCTGCCCCGGCGAAAAAGAAAAAATGGTATCAGGGAAGGCCGCTTCTGGCGTCGGCGTTTTTGATCGTGCTCGCCGCAGGCTGCCTGTTCTGCGAGGCCGTCATGACGAAGGACCCGACCTACATGGATCTGCAGCACTGCATCGCCGCGCCGGGACAGGAGTTCCTGTTCGGCACGGACACAATGGGGCGCGATATTTTCTCAATGATCTGGTACGGCGGACGCATCTCGCTGTTCATCGGCCTGATCGCGACTGCGATCTCCACGGTCATCGCTGTTGTGTTCGGCGCGGCGAGCGGCTGCGCGCCCGCGTGGCTTGACGATCTGATGATGCGCCTGACGGAGATCCTGATGAGCGTGCCGAATCTGCTGGTGGTCGTGTTTTTGCAGGCGATCCTCGGCAAGCCGAACGTGCTGAGCCTGTCGCTCGTCATCGGCGTGACAAGCTGGACGAGCATTGCGAAGGTGGTGCGCTCAGAGGTGCGCCAGCTCCGCGGCAGCGAGTATGTGGTGGCGGCGCGCTGCATGGGCGGCGGTTTTTTCCACATCCTGACGCGCCATCTGACGCCGAACTTCTTCTCCTCGATCATGTTCATGGTGGTCATGAACGTGCGCAGCGCCATTGTGGCCGAGTCAACGCTCAGCTTCATGGGCATCGGCCTGCCGCTGGAGGTCATTTCGTGGGGCAGTATGCTGTCGCTGTCAGAGAAGGCGCTGATGACCGATGCGTGGTGGATCATCCTGATCCCGGGGCTGTTCCTGGTGGCGACGCTTCTGAGCATCACGAGCATCGGAAACGACCTGCGCCGGCAGGCAAACCGGAAAGAAAGCAATTTGTAACATCATGGCGGCCCGGCTGGAGGATGCTCCGGCCGGGCCGCTGCTTCGTTCAAAACGCTTTACTTGCCTGCATGGACATGGTAAGATAAACGAGAAAAAGAGCGATGCTGTGCGGGCAGACGCAGGGGCATACGCGGGAGGACGATATGTTTAAAATACTGATCGCGGAGGATGACCGCGAGCTGCGGCAGCTATTTCAGCATGTGCTGGTCAAAAACGGCTACACCGTGACCGGCGTTTCCAACGGCGCCGAGGCGCTCGAGGCCATCGACGCGGGATATTACGATCTGATCATTTCCGACATCATGATGCCGAAAATGGACGGCTATGAGCTGGTGCGCGCCATCCGCGAGGCAGGGCAGAACACGCCCGTAATGATGATCACGGCGAAGGATGCCTTTGACGATATGCGGCTCGGCTTTCTTTCGGGGACGGATGACTACATGGTAAAGCCTGTGAACGTCAATGAGATGGTGCTGCGCGTGAGCGCGCTGCTGCGGCGCGCGCAGATGACGAGCGAGCACCGGCAGGTGATCGGCAATACGGTTTTGGAATGCGACTCGCTGACGGTGCGCTCCGGCGGCGAGAGCATGACGCTGCCGCAGAAGGAGTTCATGCTGCTGTACAAGATGGTCTCGTTTCCGGGCCGCATTTTTACGCGCCAGCAGCTCATGGATGAGATCTGGGGCTACGATTCCGACACGGATACGCACACGGTCGATGTCCACATCGGGCGTCTGCGCGAGCGCTTCCGGGGCAACACGGATTTCCGGATCGTGACCATGCGGGGTGTTGGATACAAGGTGGTGAAGCAGTGAAGAAAAAGCGAACGGCGCGGTCGACGCTGCGGCTGCGGTTTTTCATCATCTGTCTGACAGAGCTGGTCGTTGTGGAGATTCTGGCGGAGGCCATCGCGTGGGTGATCCAGCGCTGGCTCGGCGTGACGCCGGATGTGCCGATTTTCGTGTGGGCGATCGTGCTCAGCGTCATCATCGGCACCGCCATGACCAATTTTCTGACGCGTGCGTTCATCGATCCCATCATGAAGCTGCGCGAGGCGATGCTGGAGGTCGCGGGCGGAAATTTTCATGCGACAGCGGTGTGTACGAGCAGGCTGCGCGAAGTGCGCGAGATCTACGACAGCTTCAACCGCATGGTGCGCGAGCTTGGCACGACGGAGACGCTCCAGACCGATTTTATTTCCAGCGTCTCACACGAGTTCAAAACGCCGATCAACGCCATCGAGGGCTATGCCGCGCTTTTGCAGGATCACCAGCAGTCTCAGGCGGAGCAGGAGGTCTATATTGAGAAGATCCTCTTTAACACCCGCCGCCTGTCCACACTGACGGGGAACATTCTGCTGCTGTCCAAGCTGAACAATCAGTCCATCCGGCCGCAAAAGACACGCTTCCGGCTCGATGAGCAGGTGCGGCAGGCCATTTTGGCGCTGGAACAGAAATGGACGGAAAAAGAACTGGAATTCGATGTGGAGCTGGACAAGATCGAGTACAGCGGGTATGAGAATCTGCTGGTGCATGTCTGGACGAACCTCATTGACAATGCGGTGAAGTTCACGCCTGCCGGGAGCCTGATCCGGATGCGCCTTCAGCGCGAGGACGGCGAGCTGCTTTTCACGATCGAAGACAGCGGCCCCGGCATCCCGGAGGGCGAGCAGGAGCGTATTTTCGCAAAATTCTATCAGAGCGAGACCTCGCGCGAGGTGGAGGGGAACGGCCTCGGCCTTGCGCTGGTGCGCCAGATCGTGGAGATCAGCGGCGGAAGCGTCACGGTGGAAAACCTGCCGGAGGCGGGCTGCCGTTTTGCCGTTCGTCTGCCGGAGGCGTGAGCAGGGGAAGCGGTGCAGCGCAAATAAAAGCCGCGGCAGACTCTATTCGGAGTCTGCCGCGTGTTTGTCTGCTGTTCAGTTTTTGATGTTGCAGCGCACGATGCACTCGTAGGTAACGCCCTCGTATTCGGTGCTTACAGTGGTCGTGCCCTTGGAAACGGCAGTCACAACGCCGTTTTCATCCACGGTGCAGATGCTCTCGTCGCCTGAGGTCCAGACAAGACCGGTGACCTTGCTCCCGTCGGGCTTCTTGAGCGTCAGCCGGAAGTATTCGCCCTTAATGGACATGGTGACGTCGAAGTTACTGAGCGTGCAGCCCGTGCCGTCGTTATTTTCGGTCGTGCCGCTGAGATTGCAGCGGACGATGCACTCGAGACTCTGACCGAGTACCTGCACGGTGACGGTCGTGGTGCCGCTTCCGACGGCGGTGATGACGCCGCTGGAGGAAACGGTGGCAACGGAGGTGTCCGCGCTGGAGAACAGGAGCTCTGCCTCATCGGGGACGTTCGTGACCAGAAGCGTTGCCTGCTGGTTCGGATAGGTGAAGGTCATGTCCTCGCTGCTGAGACCGGGCGCGGTGCTCTCGGCGGCCGGATCGCTGTTTGCCGCGGCAAAGTCGCACGTCACAAGACAGACGGCGCTGTATGCGCCGCAGGTCGCGGTGATCTCGGTCGTGCCGCCGCCGACGGCCATGATCTTGCCCTGCTGGTTGACGGTGGCGACCAGCTCGTCACCGGACGTATAGACGACGGTTTCGGTGCAGCCGGCGGGCTCGACGGTCACAGCGACGTTAAAAAACTGCTCGGTCTCCTGAAAGGTCACGCTCGTTGAGTCGAGCCGGATGCCGGTGCAGGGAACACTGAGATCCTGCGGAATGTCCTCGGTCTCGTCCGGCGTATAATCTTCTTCGTTGATATACTGCTGCTCGGTCGCGCCCTGCGTCTGCGTTTCGACGGGCTGCTGCACGGTGGGCGCGGGCTGCGCCTCATGCGTCAGAGATACAAAATCGGTAAAATAACCGATGCTGTACAGCGCGAACAGCGCGCCGGCGATCACAGCCAGAGCCAGCAGCGCGCAGATCAGCCCCATCATCCACTTCGGAATGCCATAGGGGTTGCCGCCTGCGGGCTGCGCCGGTTGCGCCGATTCTGTACGCGGCTGCCGCATAGAACGCTGCGCGCCTTTTTTGGCGGCGAACTTGCCGCCCTTTGCGGCGCGTGCGCCGGGCTGCTTTTTTTCTGCCTTGGCCTCTGTACCGGGGATCACCGTCGCCGACGGCGAGGCCGGGCGGCCGCAGATCGGGCAGATCGACTCCTGTGCGGAATACTCCATTCCGCAATATTCACAGATCCTCAGATCCATCAAAAAACCTCCAATTTTACGTATGGGCGGGAATCATCTGAAAAAAACACCCGCCGAATATGGTTCACTGAACAACACTTTTTTAACTATACCACAGAATTCTCCATATTCCAAGTGGATGTCGCAATATATCGTATTGCAATTTTCATAAAAATGTCCTAAAATAAGAAGCATCATAAACTCAGGACGTGTGCCCATATCCGCATCCGTCCGTCAACCCCTGTGCGGAGCACCGCGCAGGCATGTAAGGAGGCGAAGTATTTGGCCCAACTCAAACTCGTTTCACCGCTGCTTTCCAACATGGAGATCGTGCAGTGCCTGAGTACCCGCGGCGGTACGTCCGTGTATATCATGCGGAGCACAAAGAGCGGCCAGACTTACATTCTCAAGCATATTTCCGTGCCGGAGTCCCAGACTCAGGTCGATGCGCTGATCTATACCGGCGCGGCTGCCTCGCCCGAGGAGGCGCAGAAATATTATGAGCAGGTCGTCGCGGATTATCAGAAGGAGCTGGAAACGCTCGAGGCACTTTCGAGCAGCCCCAACCTCGACTGCTACCGCAGCTATCAGATCGAGCCGAAGGAGGAGGTCGTCGGATACGACGTGTATCTGCTGGCCGAATTCCGCAAGACGCTGTCGGACTATCTCGGCGAAAACGCCATGACGCAGCTCACGGCGGTCAATCTGGGGATGGACCTTTGCAGCGCGCTGGTCGACCTGCGCGCGGCGGGCCTTGTCCACCGGGACGTCAAGCCGTCGAACATTTATCTGAGCGCGCAGGGGCACTTTGTACTGGGTGACCTCGGGATCGCGAAGATCGACGAGCTGAAATACTGCTCGATGCCGGAGAATATGCTCAGCTCCTACTCCGCACCGGAGCTGTTCGATCTGGTCGGCACCATCGACCCCACGACCGACATTTACTCTGCCGGCCTCATCCTCTACCGCATCTTCAACGGCAACCACGGCCCGTTTGAGGACGAGCAGACCACCGCGCGTGCGGCAGACAAGCGCCGCGTGACCGGCGAGGCGCTTCCTGCGCCGATGTACGCCGACTATGAGATGGCGGAGATCATCCTCAAGGCGTGCGCCTTCAAGCCCGAGGAGCGCTACGCAACGCCGGAGGACTTCCGGCAGGCGCTTGTCGATTACATGAAGCGCAACCAGCTGAGCGACACCCTGATCGTGCCGCCGCTTGTGGCGGATGACGAGCCGATCGACACGACGGAAACAGAGGAGGAGGTCGAGCCGGTACAGTTCGCCGACACGGAGAATATGTCGGAGGACTTCAAACAGAGCTTCTCGCCGGACACCGATATGCTCAGCTCCATCATTGAGTCTGTCCACCAGAGCACGGACGCCGCGCCGGGGGCGCTGCTCAACTCGCTGGAGCCGAAGGAGGACGATGAGGCCGCACCGGAGGAGGAAAAGCCTTCCGGGAAGCAGAAGCGCCGCAAGCCGAAGAAAAAATGGCCGCTCATTGCAGTGGCTGCCGTACTCCTGCTCGCCATTGGCGCGGGCTGCTGGTACTATTTCTTCTATAAGCCCGCCACCATCCACATTGACGGCATCACCCTCGTTACGCGCGAGGCCAACGCCATCGCCGTCCGCATCGACACAAAGGAAGAAAGCGGCTCCTTTGACGTCACCTGCGCCGACGCCTACGGAAATCTCTCCCGCGCGGGCTTCGTGCAGGGGCAGGACGTTGTTTTCAATGAGCTGAATTCCGGCACGGAATACACCGTAAGCGTCGATCCGGCAAACGGTGAGCACCTGACCGGCAACTACACCCTCCGCGTGACGACGGTTTCCGAGACGAACATTCTAAGCTTCAGCGCCACACCTGTCTCGGTCACGCAGGTCGAGCTGAACCTGACGCTGAACGGCCCCGATCCCGGGATCTGGTCTGTCCGCTACTACGCCGACGGCGTACCGGAAAAGATCGCGACATTCTCCGGCCACTCCACGACCATTGCCAATCTGGAATCCGGAGCGGAGTATACCTTCGAGCTTCAGGAGCCGGAGGAAACGCACCTGCGCGGCACGCTGACCGCGACATATTCCACGGTCCCGACCGTTGATATTGTCGGCAGCCTTGCTGTTGCGGCGTCCAGCTCGTCCGTCATGCTGTCCTGGAACTATGAGGGCGACGCCCCCGAGAACTGGACAGTCACGATCGAAGGCCCCAACGGCTATACCGAAACACAGGTCGTCACCGCGCCGACCGCCACGTTTGAAGATCTCATCTCGGGTGAGGACTATGAGGTCACCATCTCCGCGCCCAACATGCTGCAAAGCTGCACCGCGACGGTCACGCCGCGCACGACCGAGCTGACCTCATTTGAGGGGGCGCTCGACGAGGAGACCGGCTGTGCCCGCCTCGATTGGACGTGCAAGGTCGATCCCGCAGAGGACAAGTGGCGCATCACCTATCAGCTCATGGATATTGACGGCGCAGAGCCGGTCAGCGTGGAGACGGACAAGGAATCCTATATCTTCCCGGCGGATGCACTGCTCCCGAACGCAAACTATACCGTAACGCTGGAGCTTGTCAGCGGAGAAAAGCTGGAGGGCTTCCCCTCTGAGCTGGGACTCCAAAGCCCTGCGGCGGAAAAGCATACGATGAGCGTCTATCCGGGCCTGTTCCTCTGTCCGACGCAGGAGGACTGGACGATCCAGAACCTCGGCGCAGCGAGAGAGACCTTCGCGGCAAGTGAAAAGATCGCGTATGTGCTCGAAGCGACCTCGGACATTCCGAAGAACGACGGCTCTGTCAAGCTGCTCGCGATCGTCCGCAACGCCGACGGCAAGCTCATCGATTTTGACGAGCAGAGCGTTGTCTGGAATGATTTCTGGTCAAATAAGAAAGCAGTCTCCTCTTTCCCGCGCACACCGCAGACGGCCGGAGACTACACGCTGGAGATCTATGTAAACGGCAAGCTGCTCACGAGCATGACCTTCACGGTCAAGGCCTGATGCGCTTTTTGCACCGGAAACAAAAACACAAGAAAAGCCCCTGCTGCGGACGAGTTTCCGCGGCAGGGGCGATTTTTATGAAGTCTGCGGCAGATTACGAAAGCCCGTCCAGCTCCGCCTGCCAGACGGCGGCGCAGGCGTCGCTCGGCATCCGCCAGTCACCGCGCGGGGAAAGCGTCACGGTGCCGATCTTCGGCCCGTCCGGGAGGCAGCTGCGCTTGAACTGCTGCTGGAAGAAGCGGCGGTAGAAGTTTTTCAGCCAGTGCAGCAGCACCTCGTTCGTGTAACGGCCCGCCATGGCCTGCTGGGCCAGACGGTAGATCTTTGCCGGAGAGAAGCCGAAGCGCAGCGCGTAATAAAGGTAGAAATCGTGCAGCTCATACGGCCCGACGAGGGATTCCGTTTCCTGTGCGATCTCGCCCGCCTCGTTTGCGGGCAGAAGCTCCGGGCTTACAGGCGTGTCAAGAATGTCGAGCAGGACGCTCCGCAGGCGCGGGCTTTCGGCGTGCTCGGCGGCAGTGCGGACGATGTGGCGCACGAGCGTCTTGGGGATGCCCGCGTTCACGCCGTACATGCTCATGTGGTCGCCGTTGTAGGTCGCCCAGCCGAGCGCAAGCTCGCTGAGGTCGCCCGTGCCGATCACAAGACCGCCCGTGCGGTTTGCGATGTCCATCAGCTCCAGCGTCCGGACGCGGGCCTGCGCGTTTTCATATGTGACGTCCAGCACATCCTCGCTCTGACCGATGTCGGCAAAGTGGCTGCGGACTGTGTTGGCAATGGGGATCTCACGGAACGTGACCTTCAGCTCCTCGCACAGAAGCTCCGCGTTTGAGCGCGTGCGGTGCGTGGTGCCGAAGCACGGCATGGTGATCGCGAGAATATCGGACGCCGGACGTCCGAGACGCTCCATGGCGCGCACGGCAGCCAGAAGCGCGAGCGAGCTGTCAAGTCCGCCGGATATGCCGATGACGGCGGTTTTTGCGTGGGCGTGCTCCAGACGCTTTGCAAGGCCGTCGGCCTGCATCTCCAGGATCAGCTCGCAGCGCTCCCCGCAGGCGTCATCGCCTGCGGGGATGAACGGCGTGGGGGAGATTCGGCGCGTCAAATCGAGCCGGTGCAGCGGCAGATCAAACTCCACGCTCGTGTAGCCGTCGCCGCTGACCGTGAAGCTCGTGTTGCGGCAGCGCTCAGCGCACACACGCCCGAGATCCAGCTCCGTACAGGCACAGCCGGCGCCGAAGGGCTTGCTTTCTGCGATCAGCGTGCCGTCCTCACCGATGAGATCGTGCGCGGAAAAGACCATATCCGTCGTCGATTCGCCGTGGCCGGCGCTTGCGTAGAGATATGCGCACAAAAGCCGCGCCGACTGCTGCGAGACGAGCGCGCGGCGATAGTCCGCCTTTCCGGCGACCTCGTCGCTGGCGGAAAGATTGGCGATCACGGTCGCGCCCGCGAGCGCATGACCGGTGCTCGGCGGCAGGGGAGACCAGAGATCTTCGCAGATCTCTGCGGCCAGCACGAATTCCGGCATGCTCTTGCAGCGGAAAAGCAGCTTTGTACCGAACAGGGTGTCCTGCCCCGCAAAATGGACGGTGCGCAGGCCGTCCGGCGCGGGTGTAAAGTGACGGCGTTCATAAAACTCGCCGTAGTTCGGGATATACGTCTTTGGCACAAGACCGAGCAGCCGCCCGCGGAACAGGACGGCGGCACAGTTATAGAGCTTTCCGTCGATGACGACGGGCAGGCCGACGAGCGTGAGAAGCTCCAGCTCCGCGCTGACCTCCAGCAGGGAGACAAGCGCGCGCTCGGCTGCTTTTTGCAGCGCCTGCTGCAAAAACAGGTCGCCGCAGGTGTAGCCGGTCAGCCCAAGCTCCGGGAACACGGCGAGCTGGACATCCTGCGCGGCTGCGCGGCGCATGGCCGCGGCGGTCTGCTCCGTGTTATAGACGCAGTCCGCGACGCGCAGCGCGGGAGAAAGCGCACAGGCCCTGACAAAACCGTGGATCATACAGCATCATCCTTTGCATTTATTCGTATTGATTTGCATTTGTTTTTGGGGATCAGACAGCGCCCGGATACAGCACGCGCACGCCGGCCTTTTCAAAGACCTCCAGCCAGCGCTGCGGGGGCCGGGTGTTTGTCACCACAATGTCCATCTCGCGCAGCGGCGCGATCTCCACGAAGGAGACCTTGTCGAACTTCGTGCCGTCCAGCACCAGAATGCGCTGTCTTGCGGCGCGCAGCATCGACTGCTTGGTCTGCGCGTGAAACTCGCTCGAGTCCGTGATCCCGGCGTCGGGGTCGATGCCCTTGCAGGAGAGAATCGAGCGGTCAACATGGAAGGTGTTCAGCATTTTCTGCGTTTCGCCGCCGATCAGCGCGAGAGAGTCCGCTTTGAGCCGTCCGCCGGTCAGCATGATCGTCCAGCCCTCCACGTTGGCAAGCTCCATCACCAGCTCCACGGAGTTCGTAATGACGGTCAGGTCACGCTTTTCCTTGAGGCGCTTTGCAATGTAGAGCGAGGTGGAGCTGTCGTCCAGCATCAGATGGTCGCCGTCCTCCACGATGGCGCTGACGAGCTCGGCGATCTGATTCTTCGCCTCAACATTCGTCTTGTTGCGGATGGTGTAGGAGAGGTCCGTTTTGGTGCTGTTGCCGAGAATGGCGCCGCCGTATGTTTTCGTTGCGTAGCCCTCGCGTTCGAGCTTGTCGAGGTCGCGGCGGATGGTCTCCTCCGTGACGCCGTAGTGGGCGGCAAGCTCACTGACAAGCACGCGCTGCTCGGTACGCAGCTTTCCCAGAATTTCATTTTTTCGTTCGATCGCAAGCATCGTTCACACCGCCTGTTAGAAAAAATTGGAATACCACACAAAACAACATTTATACGAGGAATTATAGCATGCCGATTGTCGGAAAGCAAGCACGGCGCCCGGCAGACACAAAAAAAATGCCGCATCCATACGGACGCGGCATTTGGAGCTTGTCAAAAAAGCATTTTTGACAAGCTCTCAAACGCGAACCGCGTGGCTGGGTTCGCGTTTGAAAAGGCTGCACCCGGCTGCGCGCATAAT
>URLO01000017.1 GCA_900548625.1 uncultured Eubacteriales bacterium
TTCTATGCCGTTCCGTCTTGCGGGCTTTTGCGGGACGGGACAGCAGCAGCCGTCCGGGTAGACGCAGCCCTGTATTTTTCCTTTTCGGTACAGGCAGTACTGGCAGTCATATACGTTGTAGCCCCACGACCTCCCATACCAACGGTGATGTTTTACAACACAGAAAAAAGAAAAGATGGGCAGCATCCGTAAGTGATTACAGATGCTGCCCGTTGAAATTATGCTTTTATCCCCTTTCTGACAGAATGAAGGAATCAAATTTCCTGATCCTGTTTGTGGGATGTGCGCTGCTGCGCCTGTTCAGAATTCTTGCGGGCAGAGTCCACATAGAATTTGATTTTCCAAAGCTGCTGGGAATCCTCCCGGATGGATTTGAACTGGGCATAGGTTTCGGCATGCCCCTGTTCCAATCTGGCATCCGTAATTTTCGGAATGAAAAATCATGGATACCCGTCGCTTTATGATCTTCATATTAAAATTTCCATCCTCGCGAATGAAAGTCAGTATGAAAATACGGATATTTTTCCCATTTTTTGAGCTGCACAGCTGGGACTAAAGACTCGCTGTCCAGCCGAAACAAAACTGTTCAGAGGATCCCCGATACACGGTATCAATCTGATAAAAGTGTTATAGCAACTGCGCCAGAAGCGCGTCCGGCATTACGCCGGAGAAGCCTGGGATGGTCAGCTCTGCCGACGGGAGCAGCCGGGCCGTTCCGATGCCGATGGCTTTCATTCCGCCCCGGTGGGCGGCCTCGATACCTGCGGCTGAGTCCTCGAAAACCAGGCACTGCTCAGGTGGGAGTCCCAGAGCCTCCGCTCCTTTGAGGAACACCTCCGGGTTGGGCTTGCCGTTTACAATTTTACTGCCGTCGATGACGGCGTCAAAAAACGCCGTAATTTCCAGCTTTTTCAGGACAAACTCCGCATTTTTGCTGACACTGCCAAGAGCTGTCCGGTATCCCTCGGCCCGGGCAACGCGTAAGAATTCCGACACGCCCGGCAGCAGCGCCGCCGGGGTCAAAGTGCCGATCATCTCCCGGTAGCGGTCATTTTTCCGGGTGCACAGCCTCTCTTTTTCGGATTCCGAAAGGGAGCGGTTTCCCTTTTTCAGCAGAATTTCCAGGCACTGTGCCCGGCTGATGCCCAGAAAGGCCTCGTGGTCTGCCGGAGTGAAGGGAATTCCCAATTCTTCGGCAAGCTCCTGCCACGCCCGGGCGTGGAGGGGGTTCGTGTTCACCAGAACTCCGTCCAGATCGAATAACAGTCCCCGGATCACAGCAGCTTCAGGGTGCCGGAGGTGATGCGCCGACCGCTTGACCGGTCAAAGAGCATCACGCTGCTGCCGGTGATATCCAGCAGGTGTTTGCTTCCGATGGTAAACAGGGTGCTGCCGAAGACCACGCCGGTGAGCAAATACTCTCCGATGCGCACCTTGACGGTGGATTCCATGCCGGTGGGCATGGCACCGTAAATCTCGGACTCCACATTTCCACTGCCGGTGATGGACAGGAACTCCGGGCGGATGCCCAGCACCAGATCCTCGTTGGTGAGCATCGGCTCCTCGTGGATGCCGTCGTCCTCGTCGTTGACTCTGGCGATGTGGTAGCGGAAGGTCTCGTCCTTGTTGCTCTTTTCCACGTAGCCGCTCTCTCCCGCACGGGCCTTCAGAGCCTGCGCCTGGGCTTCCAGCTCCTCGTCCCGCCGGTGGAACCACTGGGGCAGCTGCAATGGCTGCTCGGGGGTGAAAACTGCCTTGTGTCCGTCCAGCAGCGTCAGCTCAATGCTGCCCTCAGGCCCCTGCCAGCCCTTGGCCTCCACAAAGTTGATGGAGGGGTTGCCCACGAAGTCTGCCGCAAAAAGATTGGCAGGGTGATTGTAAACTTCCAGCGGCGCGGCATACTGCTGAAGGACACCGTTGTTCATCAGGCAGATCTGCGTTGCCAGCGTCATGGCCTCCATTTGGTCGTGGGTGACGTATACGAAGGTGGAGCCGGTCTCCACATGGAGCCGCTGCAATTCATAGCGCATTTCCAGACGCAGTTTGGCATCCAGATTGGAAAGCGGCTCGTCCATGAACAGCACGCTGGGCTCGGGAGCCAGCGTCCGGGCGATGGCCACACGCTGCTGCTGACCGCCGGACAGCTCCGCGGGATAGCGGTCCATGAACATACTGATTTTGACGATGCGGGACACCCGGCGCACGGACAGGTCGATCTCTTCTTTGGTCAGCTTGCGCACAGCAGTTTCCACCTTGCCGTCCTTAAGAAGCTCAAAGTTCTCGTTGAAGGGCTGAGCCTTTCGAGCGGCCTCCACCTTTTCTTCCAGAGCCTTTACCTCGGCGGACACGTCCTTACCCTGCTCCAAATGATAGCCGAACAGCTTTTTGGCAGTGTACTGGGAGATGGTGTAGGTATCGATCAGCTTGATGATGGCCTTCTTTTCGTCCAGCTTGCCGTTTTTATCCCGGCATTCCGCAAGAGTCTTTACCACATCCTGAGGATTTTTGAGGATCTGTGCCAGACGGGCGGCGTTTTTCGCCTCAAAGCTGATCTTCGGCATTTCCTCCTTGATGTTTGACAGGCCGAAGGAAATATTCTGGTAGACGGTCATGTTGGGCCACAGGGCATAGTTCTGGAAGAGGAAGCCCACCTTCCGCTTGTTGGCGGGGATGTTGATGCCCAGCTCACTGTCGAATACCACCGTGTCGCCGATGGTGATGCGTCCGCTAGTGGGGGTCTCCAGTCCCGCGATCATCCGCAGGGTGGTGGTCTTGCCGCAGCCGGAGGGGCCCAGCAGGGTGACAAACGCGTTATTTTCAATGACCAGATTCAGGTCGTCCACACCATAGAACTTGCCCCAGCGCTTGGTGATATGCTCTAATCTGATTTCAGGCATGATTTAACCTCCGATTCCTTTATCCAGGCTTGCGCCGGTGACTTTGTTGACAAGGGTGTTGCACACCAGAATGGTCACGATCAGGATCAGGTTGATGCCGCTGGAGAACGCGTAGAGGCCCATCTCGTCGAAGTAGTCCAGCGTCGTCGAGAGGATGAAGCCCTGCACGCACAGCAGCATGAACAGCGACAGCTCACGCAGGCACGTCATGAACGGCAGCAGGAAGCCGGAAATGATCGAGGATTTCTGGATGGGGATGATGATGCGGGTCATGCGCTTGATCCAGGGAATATCCTGAATGATGGCCGCTTCTTCGATCTCGCCCGACAGCTGGAGCATGGAATTGAGGCTGCTGCGGCTGGCAAACGGGATGTATTTGACCGTGCCGACGATAATGAGCAGCGTGTAGGTATTGAACAGGTTCAGCTTTTCCGTCGAGAACAGGATGAAGAATGCGACGCCCACAGCGATGGACGGCATGAGATACGGCAGGAAAGCGACGGAGTTCACATAGTTCGCCCAGCGGCTGCGGCGGTTTTTCGAGACGGCGTAGCCGATCATCGTGCCGATGGAGCCGGCCAGCAGCGCACAGGCCACGGAGACAAGGATCGTGCCCTTGAACGCACGCCAGATCGTCTCGTTATACAAAATGCCCTTCTGGCCGTACATGCCGTTTTCGGTGACGTTCTCCGCCGTGACCCACCACTTGGTCGTGAGGTTCGACGCGTCGCCCGTGTACAGGAACGAATAGTCGCCCGGATTCGGCAGGAACGTCTCGAACGCGAAGGAAATGATGGGGAAGATGCTCGTGAAGAACGTGAGAATCACAAGGATCAAGGCGATGACGACGCGGCCGGTTTTGCCGAGCGTGATCTTGGAGATCTGGCCGGACTTGCCGGTGACAGTCGTGTAATTCTTGCGGCTTCTGAGCGAGAGCTGGTTCAGAAGCATGATCGCCACACCGAAGACCATCATGATGATGGCAAGAATGCTCGCTTCACCCGTATACTTGGAGTTCATCGAGACATACTTGGTCGACAGCGTGCTCAGGCCCAGATAATGCGGCACCGGGTAAGAGCCCATCGCGCTGCCGAAGACCAGCAGAATGGTGGACAAAATCGCGGGCTTGACCATCGGAAGCGTAATGCGGAACATGGTCTTCCACTTGGGCGTGTCGAGAATGGTCGCGGCTTCTTCAAGATTGGCGTCCATGTTGCGGAAAATGCCGCCGATGAGGATATAGGCGAACGGCGCGTAGTGCAGGCCCAGAACCATCAGGCTCGGGAACAGGCCCTTGCACCACCACATCGGCATGTTGACGCCGAACAGGGCTGCCAGCAGGCCGTTGGACGTGCCGGTGACGGCGTTGGAGTTAAACAGGTTCTGCCACACGACGGCCAGCGTCCACTGCGGCATGATGTACGGGAAAATAAAGATGGAGCTCAGATATTTTCTCCACGCAAGGTCGGTACGTGTAATCAAAAACGCAAACAGCCCGCCGTAGAGAATGGACACCACGCACGTGCCGACAGCGAGGAGCACCGTGTTGAGAAGCGGCGTCCACAGATTCGTCTTTGCCATGCGGCTGGTGAAAAGGTCGGTGTAGTTGACGGTCGTATAGCCGGACGCCTGCCCGGTCAGATGGGCGTCAATGGTGCCGGCGTGAATTTTGAAGGTATCTTCCACGATGGCGACGATCGGCGCGACCGTGGTGAAGGTCAGGACAATGCCAAGCAGCAGCAGAATGACGTTGTGCGGCTTGGAAAAGAAGGTCTTGACCTTATTGAGCACAATCGTGGATCTGCTTGCGCGGAGGGTAGTGGGTCGGCTCATGGCTTCCTCCTCTTTTCTCAGGTTTGAAGGGCGGATGATGGGGGATGTTTTTGCAAAGGCGCCCCTGGATGCGCATCCAGGGGCGCCGGTAAGGTGCTGGTTGACAGATCAGCCTGCGGAGTATTTGCTCAGCATTTCGATCCAGCTGCCGACGGTGAATGCAACGTCTGCGCAGTATTCCGGATCCTCGAGCACGAGCTTGCCGTTGGTCGTCCACCATTCATAGCCGCGGTCGTTCTTTGCTGCGAATTCAACAGTGGTGCCGTCCTCGGCCATGCCGCCGATGGAGTGATGGAAGTTGGCCTCAGTCTCCTCTGCCACGGTCGGGTTGGAGGAGTAGCCGCCCATGTCCTTGCCCCAGGCAGAGAAGCCGTCGGCGGTGCAGGTCATGTAGGCGATGAAGGCGCAGGCCGTCCAGGGCAGCGGGGAGTTGTCGGTGACGAACAGGTAATGGCAGTAGCCATAGCCGCCGATACCCTGATAGCCGTCCTCATACGCGGCGACCTTGATGTTGTTGACGGAGACGGAGCTGGACTCCTCGACGGAGCGGAGCTTTGAGTAAACGAGAAGGCCGAACTGATCCTTCGCGGAAGCGTCGACAAGGGTGTTGCAGATGGGGCCGTCGTCGGTCTGGGCGTTGTAGCTTTCGACCCACAGCTTGATCCATGCCAGCGCGTAAGCGCCGTCAGCGCCGAGGCCGAGGTCGGCAGCTTCGGATTCCATCTCTGCGATAGTGGGCTGGAAGTATGCCTGCTCGTCAGCGGACAGAGCCTCAAAGGACTCCTTCAGCCACGCTGCGTAGTCGTCGCGGGTCAGCATGTACAGGAAGTTCTTGCCGACGATCTCGGAGTCGATGTCCATGAACAGGCCATGCTCGCCCTCGGCGACGAAGTCCCAGCAGTTATCGTAGGTCTTGTCGCCCACGCAGTTGTACATAAAGACCTTGTTGAGCGTCTGCAGCGGCAGGAAGCCGGTGTAGGCGTCGGCGGTGGTGCCGTTGGCATCGGCCCAGTCCTTCGGGATGAAGGTGTCGAGGATGCCGGTCTGAACCATCTTGCTCTCGATCTGGTTGCCGTCCTGAATGAGGGTCATGGCGAACGTGCCGGTGCCCTTCAGGGAGTCAGCGGTCAGCTGATCGAAGATCTTGTTGTTCTTGGGCTGCTGCCACTCGAACTCCATGTTGTAGCTGGAATCGATGGACTGCAGATACTCAATGAACAGAGGCAGGGCGCTCTTGCCGCGGCTGGAGTTGCCGACGCCGTAGAACATCTTGCCGTTGGACTCTTCAATGGCCTTCTTCGCCAGCTCTTCAAGGGTCATGCCTTCGGCTTCCTTGATGATCTGCTGGGTCGCAGTCAGATTTTCGGGCTCGGCAGCGGGCGTTTCCTTTGCGGGAGCCTCGGCGGTTTCGTTGGTTTCAGTGGTTTCGGTCGTCTGGGTATCTTCTGCGGGAGCGGTCGTGTCAGCCGGGGTCGTCGCCGGAGCGGCAGCGCAGGCAGCCATGGACAGAACCATCACAGCAGCCAGCAGAAGCGCAAGCATCTTCTTCATTCTGATATTCCTCCTGATAAAATTTGAATTCGTGCAGCAGCTAACGGGAGTTCTGCATCGTATGCTCTCATTTTACGGTGTTTCTGCACAAAAGAACAGTGGACAAATCTGCGATTATTTGTGATTCTCTGCGATAATTTTAAAAATTCAATGAAAACCGAGCCGGAGATGTGTTATAATCAGGGCAAAATAACAGAGAATTTTGTTCTCGCTGCTACAGGACACGGAAACTATGAAACACATATGCATTCTGATATTATGTATAGCATTCGCTCTTCTGACCGGCTGCGCGCCCGCCGCACAGGATACAGCCGCCTACGCGCCGGATGAATCGGAGCGTCTCGTTCTGTACACCTCGCACAAAAAAGAGGTCTGGTGGCCGATCGTCAAGGAATTTGAATCGCGCACCGGAATCTGGGTCGAGGTCGTACAGGGCGGCACAAACGAACTGCTTGAGCAGCTGCAAAAGGAGCAGGACGCACCACGGGCCGACGTGATGTTCGGCGGCGGCGTCGAGAGTCTCGAAGCCTGCCGGGCGTTGTTTGAGCCCTACGTCTGCCGCGGCGCGGAGCAGATTTTGCCGCAGTACCGTGCGCAGGACAGCAGCTGGACGCCGTTTTCCTCGCTTCCGGTCGTGCTGGTCTACAATCCGAAGCTGCTGTCCTCCGGACAGCTCAGCTGCTGGGCCGATCTCCTCGACCCTGCGCTGCGCGGGCAGATCGCCTTTGCCGATCCATCCGTCTCCGGCTCGAGCTATACCGCGCTCGTGACGATGCTCTGCGCGCTGGGCGGCGACGCGGATGAGGTGCTGCAAACATTTGCGGAAAACCTGGACGGAAAGCTCCTGTCCGGTTCAGGTGCGATCATTTCCGCCGTTGCAAACGGCGAAGCGCTCGTCGGCATCACACTGGAGGAGACCGCGCGCAAGCGCATTGCTGCTGGGGACGGGATCGCCATGGTCTACCCCGCAGACGGCACAAGCTGCGTACCGGACGGCTGCGCCGCGCTGAAGGGCGCGCCGCACCCCGACAACGCAAAGCTGTTTCTCGATTTTGCCGTCAGCTACGACGTGCAGCAGCTGCTGCAGTCTGATTTTTACCGCCGCCCGGTGCGCAGCGACGTGAGTCCTGCCAGCAAACTGCCGGAACTATCCGCCATTCGTCAGGTCGCGTATGACGTAAGCTGGGCAAGCGAGCACCGCGAAGCAATTCTGATGAGTTGGGCCTTTTATCTCGGGATGGAGGCGGAACAATGAAGCGGCTTCACTTTTCCTCCTTCCGTCAGCGGCTGAACGCGGCGTTTCTGGCCGTGTCTCTGGTGCCGATGCTGTTGTGCTCCGGTCTGCTGCTGCAGATTTTCCGCCTGCGCATGACGTCGAACGCCCAGCAGACGGCCCAACAGCAGCTGTCCGCCTCCTGCGAGGCGCTTGATACGCTGCACAGCGGCTTTTTGCAGACAGCCGCATCCCTGCAGCACAATCCACTCGTTGCACAGGCGCTGTTTGACGCAGAAGCGGAGGACACGGCGGTCTACAGCCAGCTGTTCGACGCTACAGAGTCCGTGCGCAGCTTTGCTCGCTTTGACCTTTACGATATCAGCGGCCGCTGGCGCTATTCGACACAGACAGCGCCCGAAATCCGGTCGCTGCCGACCAATTGGGGCCTTTTATACGAGGCGGCCTGCGCCGGAACCGGTGTTCTGGTGTGCAGCGCGGCAGAAGATCCGGCCGACACAGACGAGCCGCTTCTGCACGCTGCGATGCTCCTGACCGACCGCTACGGCGCGCCGGTCGGATATCTCACCATCGGCATGCTGGAAACGCAGCTGCGGACACTGCTCGGCGGCACAGCTGGTGCGCAGAACGAACTTCTTCTGCTCGACGCGCGCTGGCGTCCGGTCTACTGTACGCAGCCGGCACAGACCCAGAGCCTCGCCGACGCGCTGCGCGGGCAGCTTTTGTCCGGCAAGGCGCTCACCGGTCTGTCTGCCGACGTTTCCTATACCGTGCGGCAGCATACCGAAACCGGTCTGTATCTCGTCCTGCAGCAGCCGCAGCCGCTCAGCGCCGGAACACTCCGGCTTTTGTACTCGGTGAGCGTGCTGTGCGCGCTGGCCTGCATCATTTTAAGCGTCGTACTCAGCCTGCAGCTAAGCCGGCAGGTCTTCCAACCGATCGGAAGACTGCATCATGCCATCCGGCAGGTCGGGAAAAATAATCTGGACGTGCAGGTTCCCGTTCCCGCCGGCCGGCATGACGAATTGGGCGAATTGGCACAGCAGTTCAACACCATGGTCGTCGCCCTCCGGCACAACCAGCAGGCACTGTTGGAAAACCAGCGCGCACTTAACCGCGCGCAGATCCGCATGCTGCAGGCGCAGCTAAACCCGCATTTTCTGTGCAACACGCTCGACACCATGAAGTGGATCAGCAAAATCAATCAAGTGCCGCAGGTGGCGCTGATGTCAACGAATCTTGCCGATATCCTTCGCTTCTGCATCACGCCGGACGAATTTGTCCCCCTGCGGCGGGAGTTGGAGATTTTGAGCCGGTACGTCGAGATTCAGCGCATCCGCCTGTCGGAAAGCTTCTCATACACGGAAGCCGTGCCGGAGGCGCTTCTTTCGTGCATGGTTCCGAAAATGCTCCTGCAGCCGCTGGCAGAGAATGCCATTCTGCACGGCCTTTCCGGTGTAGAACACGGTGAACTCTCCGTCACGGCCGTGCTTGCGGAGCAGGACGTGCTCGAGATCCGCGTCCGGGACAACGGCTGCGGCTTCCCGCCGGACCTTCTGGGGCCTTACAAACCGCCGGAAACGCAGACGGGACATCTGGGACTATTAAATGTAGACACGATCCTGCGCAAGCATTACGGCGACGCGTTTGGTCTGCGTCTTGAAAATCCGGAGGGCGGCGGCGCCTGTATTCTTGCGCGCCTGCCCGCGAAGGGAGGGCCCGGCGTATGATGCGGGTAATGGTTGTAGAGGATGAGGAAATGATCCGCAAGGGTATCGTCATGGCAGTAGACTGGGCGGCGCTGGACTGCATCGTGGTCGGCGAAGCCGCCAACGGCGAACAGGCCCTTGCCGTCGCGGAGGACTGCCAGCCGACGCTTATCATCACGGATCTCAAAATGCCGAAGATGGACGGGCTGGAGATGGTGCGGCGGCTGCGCGAAGCAGGCAGCCGCGCGTATGTCATCATTCTGACCGCCTACGATTCGTTCGCCTACGCGCAGACGGCCATCCGTCTGGGCGCGGTGGACTTTCTGCTGAAGCCTTTTCATGACGGCGATCTGGAAAACGCCGTTCTGGCGCTGCAAAAGCGCATCGCCGCACAAACCGCACCGCAGCCAGAGCCGCTTCCCGGCGTGAAGCCCGGCCCCAAGAGCCGCTATGTGCGCGAGGCAATGGTGTACCTTGAGCAAAACTGCGGCAGCGGCGATCTGTCCGTCGGGCAGGCGGCAGCGCAGCTGGGACTGAGCGAAGGACATCTGAGCCACCTGTTCAAAAAGGAAACGGATATGACGCTCGGCGCGTATCTTACGCGCTGCCGCATCCAGAAGGCTATGGCGTTGCTGCGCGAGGGAAAGCTGAAAGTCTACGAGGTTGCGGAGGCCTGCGGCTACCGCGATATTGCATATTTTTCCGGCACCTTCAAAAAAATCACCGGGAAAACACCCTCGGAGTATCAGGACAGTCTTTCATTTCGTTTTTAGGAGGAAACGCCATGTACTGCATTCTGGTTGCCGGTATGCCCGCCAGCGGCAAGAGCACCATCGCCGTCAGGATTTCGGAGTCTCTGGGAATTCCAATGCTGTCCAAGGACTCCATCAAGGAGGTGCTGTTTGACGATCTGGGCTTTCACAGCCGGGCAGAAAAGGTTCAGCTGGGCACAGCGGCCATGCACATTCTGTACTACGCCGCGGCCCAGCTGATGAAAGTGGGAAAACCGTTTATTCTGGAAAATAATTTTGAGGACGCTTCCATTCCCGGGATTATGGCACTGCTGGAAACCCATCATTATACCGCCGTGACGGTTCGCCTCACCGGTGACCCGGAGGTCATCTACCGGCGGTTTGCCGCCCGGGATCTGTCCGACACCCGGCACCGGGGCCATGTGGTCAACGACTGCTACCCGGAGCCGCCGGGAGCCCCCCTAGAAAACCCCACAAGAAAAAGCTATGAGCAGTTTCTGGACGATATCGCGGCCCGGGGATATACCCGCTTTCAGGCCAACGGCCCGGTGCTGGAGGTGGATGTGACGGATCTGAGCGAACTGGACTTCCCACGGCTGATGGGCTCTCTCACCGGTTTTGTACAGAGGGCAGTTCCTGGATATCCTCTGCGACTGCCCACACGAAATGCACAATCTCACCGGAAATGATTTCCTGTCCGGGATTGTCAGGGATTTGAAGATGGAGCACAAAGAGCTCCTGTACTTCCCGTCTCTCCAGATAAAGCTGTACCAGCATTTGATTCAAAAGCGGGATGCGCAAGCACCTCTGACACTCCGGGAAAAGGAATTTATTGAGCTGTATGAGGATGCCATGAATCACCAAAGCAAAACCGGCACCAGAGTGAAACGGCAAAACAAATTCCCGAAACGCAAAAAAGCCACCATCGACAATGTCAGTGATGGCTGATGGTACGCGATTTGTCAAGGATAACTTTCCACTGTTCCCTTTGATACGTGGTTTTTCGGTGTATCGCACATAGTGTTTTTATCCGTTTTGTGGACTATAGCCTATATCATACTACGGGAGTACTCCGGCGGCAAAGCCGCCTTCGTGTCCCTGCGCATTTTCTGGCTGCGACAGAAGGTGCGCTGCCGTGCATCGCGCCCGCCTGACGGCGGGCAAATGCTTGGGATCGAACCAACGGGTCTGCTGCGGGATCCGTACTCCAAAAAGAAATGCCATCCATTTGGATGGCATTTTAATTGAATAGCCTAAAGAAGACGGATTGGCGTCAAAGCAGAAAAACAAAATCGTAACCCAGCGTCAGCGGTTACGATTTTGAACGAAGAAAGACCTTTGCTGTCGAGGTGGACACGCTTGCGCGGTCACCTGACATCCAAAGGTCATTTCTGAGTGGAGCAGGGTACGGGAGTCGAACCCGCCTCAGCGGCTTGGGAAGCCGCTGTACTACCGATGTACGAACCCTGCATTTGACTTGCAAGGGTATTCTATCATCCCGCGGCGGAAAATGCAACCGTTTTCTGTCGCAAAAGGGAAATCTGCCGGCGAGAGACGGATCGGACTGTCAAGAACTTTATAGAGCCTGTCAAAAGTTTTTTGACAGGCTCAAGCCGCCCGCTTTTCCTTGGAAAAGCGGGCGGCTGCGGTCAAAGCTGCTCCGTGAGCCAGCGGCGCATGTCCTCCTTGCCTTCCTCGCTCAGAGGAAAGACGCGCTCGCCCTCGATCTCGCTTTTTTCATAGCAGAACGGGCCGTGCCAGAACTCACAGCGCATGGAGCTTGCCTCCATGTCGACCTCCTTCGGGGCCTTCATGGTGATCTGCGGTGTGATCTTGAAGCGCAGCGCACCGACGCTGCCGGTAAAGACGTTGTTGTTCTCAAAGCTGTGAAGAACGGGGAGAAAGAGCGCCTCCATTACTGCATCAGTTCTTCCATCTCGTCAAGCAGCTTGCCGAACAGCTCCAGCGCCGTGTTGACAGGCTCCGGAGAGGCCATGTCGACGCCTGCGCCCTTAAGGAGCTCGATGGGCGTCTTGCTGCATCCGCCGGACAGGAAGCCGAGGTAGCGGTCAACAGCGGGCTTGCCCTCGGCGAGGATCTTGCGCGAGAGCGCAATGGCCGCGGCGTAGCCGGTGGCATACTGGAAGACGTAGTAGTTGTAATAGAAGTGCGGGATGCGCGCCCACTCCAGTGCGATCTGGTCATCGCTGACAACGTCCGGGCCGTAGTACAGCTCGTTGAGCTTCTTATACTCCTGACACAGAACGTCGGCGGTCAGCGTGACGCCCTGCTGGTTGAGCTCGGCGATGCGCAGCTCATACTCGGCGAACATGGTCTGACGATAGAGCGTGCCCTTGAACTGATCGAGGAAGTGGTTGATGAGATAGGCGCGCTGCTTCTTGTCGGTGGTCTTGCCGAGCAGGTATTCCATCAGAAGCGCTTCGTTGCAGGTCGAGGCGACCTCGGCCACGAAGATCACATAGTCCGAGTAGATGGTCGGCTGGGTCTTGGTGGAGAGATAGGAGTGCATGGCATGGCCCATCTCATGCGCGAGTGTGAACTGGCTGTCGAGCGTGCCGGTGTAGTTGAGCAGAACGAACGGATGCACCGGCGTTCCGGCGGAGTAAGCGCCGCCGCGCTTGCCGACGTTTTCATAGACGTCGATCCAGCGATCCTCCAGACCGCGCTTGAGCACCGCGCAGTAGTCCTCACCCAGACATTGCAGCGCGTCGAGAACCGTATTCTTTGCATCCGCAAATTCGATGTGTGCGTCAGCCTCGGCGACAAGCGGCGTGTACACGTCGTACATGTGCAGCTCGTCTACGCCGAGCAGCTTCTTGCGCAGGCGGACATAGCGGTGCATCTTGTCGAGATTCTGGTGGACGGCCTCAATGAGCTGATGATAGACGCTGGTCGGGACCTCGGTCTGATCGAGCGATGCCTCGAGGGGGGAGGCGTAGTTGCGCGCGTTGGCGAAGAACTGGAGCTGCTTGACGTTTGCCTTCAGCGTTGCGGCGCAGGTGTTGCGGAAGCCCTGATAGGATTCATAGTATGCCTCGAACGCATTCTTGCGCAGGACGCGGTCGGCGGATTCCAGACAGGAAACAAAGGATCCCTGGCTAAGCGGATGCTCGTTGCCGTCCTTGTCGAGGGCGGGCTTGAACTTCAGGTCCGCATTGGAGAACATAGAGAAAATATCGCTCGGGGAGTGCGACATCTCGCCTGCGCCCGCGAGGAGCTTTTCCTGCTCGAGGCTCAGAATGTGGTCGCGCTTGCGGAAAATGCGGTCGAAGTGGCGGCGGTAAAGCGCAAGCTCCGGCTGCTCACGGTAGAATTCCGCCATTTTTTCTTCCGGGATCGAGAGAAGCTCCGGCGTCTCGAAGCTGGTCTTTTCATCGGCCTCGACGTAGGCGGTCGTGAACTGGCCGACCATGCCCTGATAGTGCGAATTGCGGGTGTCCTGATCTCCGCGGCGCATGGCATAGTTGCCAAGACGGTCGGCAAGGATGGAGATCTCGTCCCGCAGCTTCATGTAGGCAAGCAGGTCGGCGGCGGACTGCGAAATTTTGCCCGCGAAACCGGTCAGTGCGTCGATCTGCTGCTGGAACTTCACAAGGTCTGCCTGCCACAGCTCATCGGAGCCATAGAGATCTTCCAGACGCCATGTGTTTTCAACAGCGATCTCGCTTCTCTCGGGAATCTTCTTCGACATATAGTAGCCCTCCTGTGTTTTTATTGAAATGAATGCTATATTTATTGTATCATACTTTTTCCGGTTGCACAATCACACTTCTTTTGTTTTTGCGGCGCAAATTGACAATCTGCGGCAGGGGTGGTATCATGTCGCGTGAGTGTGAAAAAAGAAGCGAGGTTTTGCGACAATGCAGAAAAGAATGCAGCTTCGGGGAAATCTGATGCTCCTGCTCACAGCGATGATCTGGGGCTCGGGCTTTGTGGCGCAGAGTGCCGGAATGGACTATGTCGGGCCGTTTACGATGCAGGCATGCCGGTTTTTGCTGTCGGCGCTTGTGCTGCTGCCGATCATCGCGCTGCGCGACCGTACCGGAAAGAGCGTAAACCGCCCCGTCACGCGGGAGGAGAAAAAGGGGCTGCTTGTGCGGGGCAGCGTGTGCGGCGTGCTCCTGTTTGTGTCAACATCGTTTCAGCAGTTTGGCCTTATGTATACGACGGTCGGAAAATCCGGCTTCATCACCGCGATGTATATCCTGATCGTGCCGATTCTGGGACTGCTGCTCGGCCAGAAGGTGGGGCGCAGCGTCTGGCTCGGGGTGGTGCTGTCGCTTGTGGGCCTGTATTTCCTCTGTCTGTCCGGCGGCATCGGCGGCGTAAATCTCGGCGACCTTCTGACGCTGGCGTGCGCGCTGTTTTTCGCGATGCACATCCAGTACGTCGCCCGCGTGGGCGGAGAGACAGAGTGCGTGCGGATGTCGTGCGTGCAGTTTCTTGTCAACGCGCTTCTCTCCGCCGTGGGTATGGTGCTTTTTGAGTCTCCGTCGTGGAGCGCCGTGGCAAGCTGCTGGCTGCCGATCCTGCATGCGGGCGTACTGTCGGGCGGTGTGGCCTTTACGCTTCAGATCGTGGGTCAGCAGTATACCAGCCCGACCCTTGCGTCCATGCTTCTGAGTCTGGAATCGGTGTTTGCGGCGATTTTCGGCGCGATCCTCATCCCGTCGCAGGCGCTTCAGGGGCGTGAGCTTTTCGGCTGCGCGCTGATGTTTGCAGCCATCGTTCTGGCGCAGCTTCCGCAGAAGGGCGCGGCAAAAGCTGCCGAAACGGAGCAGAGCACCCATCGGTGAGGCCGAAAACGCGCCATGTAACGTTTGGTTGCGCAAATGTAAAGCTGAGGTGCTGGCGCGGAAAGAGCCTTTTTGCTACAATAAGCCCACCAAAGCACAGGAGGTCTCATGATGAAATTATCCGATAAGCTCGTCGGGCTGAGAAAGTCCGCCGGAATGTCACAGGAGGAGCTGGCCGAGAAATTGAATGTATCGAGGCAGGCGGTCTCCCGCTGGGAAATGGGGACGGCGATGCCCGATGCGGTCAATATCCTTCAGCTCAGCAAGCTCTTTCATGTTACGACTGACTATCTGTTAAACGAGGAATACGAAAGCGACGCGGATCTGCCGCAGGTCAGAGCGGTCAAGGCAGACGGCGTACACCAGGGCATGATCCTGCTGGTCACGCTGGAGGTGATGTCGCTGATTCTGCAATTCACGGCCGCGATCCTTCTGCAAAGTACGTTTTTCACGGTTTTGAGCTTTCTGCCCTTTGTTGCCGCAATCGGCGGCTTTGAGTATGCGTATCAGAAAAAAGCGGATGCGCAGAATGAAAAAACAAGGCAGTTTCGCAGGCGCTTTTACGAGATATCCGTGTGGCTCGGGCTCTATTTTCCGCTCCGGCTTCTGGTGCGGGCGTTGATGAACTGTTATCCGCGTCCGTATGATACGCTTGTGCTGGAGGGCGTTCTTGCTGCGGTGTATCTTCTGACAGCCGCGCTGATCACCTTGAGGATAGAAAAGCAGCGCCTGCCGGAAAACTGAGCGGGTCCAAAAATAAAGCCCGTTCATAGAGAAAAAATACCAAAAAATCGCCGCTCCAAGCGGTGATTTTTCTGTATTGACATCTTCCGATTTTGTGCTATATTTGGTAACTCGATGAATGGAGGCGACAGTATATGACACATGATCTGACCAGCGGGAAACCGATGGCGCGCATCATTCAGTTTACGATCCCCGTGCTGCTCGGGCTTTTATTGCAGCAGGTCTACTCGGTCGTGGATACTGCGATCGTCGGCCATGCGCTGGGCGTTATGGCGCTCGGCGGCGTGGGCGCGACGGCGTCGGTAAACTTCCTTGTGATCGGGTTTTGCAACGGTCTTTGCACCGGCATGTCGATCCCGCTGGCACAGAGCTTCGGCGCGGGAGACCACAGGCAGCTTCGCAGATACCTCGGAAACTGTGTTTGGCTCGGTGTGATCGTTTCGGCGGCGCTGCTGGCGCTGACGCTTCCGACCTGCCGGAGCCTTCTGGAGCTGATGGAGACGCCGGCTGAGCAGCTGGATTATGCGTTTGCGTATATTTTCATCATCTTCTGCGGCATTCCCACGACCATCCTTTATAATCTGAGCGCGTGCGTGCTGCGCTCACTCGGCGACAGCAAATCGCCCGTGTGGTTTCTCGCGCTGGCGTCGCTCGTCAACATCGTGCTCGACCTGCTGACGGTCTGCGTGATGAATATGGGCGTTGCGGGTGCGGCGATCGCGACGGTCGTTTCACAGCTTGTCTCCGGCCTGCTGTGCGTGTGGTACATGCAGAAGCGGTTCCCGGTTTTGCACATGGAGAAGGACGAGTGGAAGCTCCGCAAGGAGGAATCGCTGCGGCTGCTCGGCATGGGCGTGCCGGTCGGACTTCAGTTTTCCATCACAGCCATCGGTTCGGTGCTGCTGCAAAGCGCGGTCAACGCGCTCGGCCCGGTCTGTGTGGCAGGAAACGCGGCGGCGTCGAAGCTGTTCCAGCTCTTTTGCTGCCCCTATGACGCGCTGGCAATGACGGCGACGAGCTTCACAGGTCAGAATCTCGGCGCCGGAAAATATGACCGCATCCGGCAGGGGACGGCCGCATGTACGCTGATCGGGCTGTGCTACTGCGCGATGCATGTGCTGCTGGCGCTGTTCGGGACGCGCTTTGCGATCTGGATCTTTATGTCCGCCGAGGAGGCGCAGACGGTCCTTGCCTACACGCAGCAGATGTGCAATTATGTTGCCTTCTTCAGTCCGCTGCTTCTGCTCGTCAATGTGTTCCGCCTTTCCATTCAGGGCATGGGCTACAGCCGCGCGGCGCTCTGTGCGGGCGTGATGGAGATGATCGCGCGCACGACGATGAGCCTTTGGGCCGTGCCGCACTTCGGCTATACGGCGGCATGTCTGGCGGGGCCGCTTGCATGGTTGTTTGCGGATCTGTTTCTGGTGCCTGCCTATTTTGCCTGCCTGCGCGCAAGAGAGCGTCAGGCAGCGGAGGCAAGAGCAATCACCGCAGAGGAATAAAGAAAACGGGCTGCCTCAGATAATTCTCTGAAATCATCTGAGGCAGCCCCGTTTTTATAGATCGTCCGCGTCCTGCACCGGAAGCTCATGCGCGTCCTCCGGCTTGCCCGTCCAGCTTCCCTGCGGATCGGTGAAGCTGGGGCCTTCGTTCACAATCGCCTCAACGGCGTCCTTCTCTGCACGTCTGCGTTTTTTCATATGCTCGCCTCCCGCTTCCAGTTTGTGAAGCGGAGGGCATTTTTATACGCGGTGCGGGCCCTTGTGGTCGCAGGTCTCGCGGACATAGTCCATCGCCGGCGCAAAAACCGCCGGCGGCGCGTATTTTTTGAGCGCCTCGCAAAGCGGCGCGCGCTCCGGTCTCGATGACGGGACGTAGACCTCATGCTTCGCGCCGAGCAGCGCGTCCGCGCCGACAAAGCGCACTGCGTCTCCGCCGCAAAGCCCATGCGCCGTGCAGACGGATTCCAGCGCCGCAATGTCGAAGAAGATCATCGTCCTGCCGCAGACGATCTCGATCTGGGCGCTTTCGCCTGCCTGCGGCGGCAGCACGTGGATGGCATCCTCCGGATCCAGAATGTATCGGTTCATATCCTCACCTCACACAAGACGTATGCGCGCGCCGCCCGCATACGCGAGCACGCGCCCGATCCGCTGACACGACGGCACGGCGCTGCGCAGCGCACGCTCGAGCGCGTCCGCATCGTCCGGGTGGACGGCAATGAGCAGCCCGCCAGAGGTCTGCGGGTCGTAGAGCACGTCCTGCACGGCAAGCTCCGTGCTTCCGGCATCGACCCAGCGCTCGGCAAATTTCCGGTTTCGGTACATGCCCTCGGGCAAAATGCCCATCCGCGCAAACGCCAGCGCCTCCGGGATCAGGTCGAGCCGCTCCGGCGCGATCTCCAGCAGCACATCGCTGCCCTGCGCCATTTCGCAGGCGTGACCGAGGAGGCTGAAGCCCGTCACGTCGGTGCAGGCGTGGACACGGTAATGCACCATCGCATCGCGCGCACCGCGATTGAGCGTCGTCATGAGCTGCACGGCAAGCGCCTGACCGGCCTCGGACAAAAGCTCCGCCTTTGCCGCCGTCGTCAGAATGCCGATGCCGAGCGGCTTTGTCAGAAACAGCACGTCACCCTCCTGCGCGCCCGCGTTCGTGAGCACCTTGTCCGGATGGACGAAGCCCGTGACGGCGAGACCGTACTTCGGCTCGTCGTCGAGAATGGAGTGCCCACCCGTGATGAGCGCGCCTGCCTCGTAGACCTTGTCGTATCCGCCGCGCAGAAGCGCGTGTACCGCCTCCTGCGGCATGTCGGCGGGAATGGCCATGATGTTCAGGCAGAGCTTCGGCTCGCCGCCCATTGCGTAGACGTCGGACAGGGCGTTTGTCGCGGCGATCTGGCCGAAGGTATACGGGTCGTCGGCGATGGGCGGGAAAAAGTCCACAGTCTGCACCAGCGCCAGCTCGTCCGAGATCTTATAGACCGAGGCGTCGTCACTCCGGTCAAAGCCGACGAGCAGATTCGCGTCCTCATGGACGCGGATGCCCTCGAGCAGCTGCGCCAGCACGCCCGCGCCGACCTTTGCGCCGCATCCGGCGCATTTTGCGAGTTTGGTCAGTTTGATCGAGTCACTTTCCATCGCTCACACCCCCAGTGCGTTTTCACCCCGAAGCGCCGTCAGGACACCGGAGTGCTCCAAAATAGCCTGTAGGACGCCGCCGCCGATGGCGATGGCCTTGTCCGATGCGGTATAACACGCCGCGGCATCGCCGCGCGGGTCAACGTCACCGGATTTCATCCCCGCCGTCACCGGCGTCCCGTCCGGCAGGATGCCGCGCAGCACGCCCGAGATCGTGCAGCACATCGGCCTTTCGTTCACTGTGCCGACGCATTCGCCCGCCTCGACCAGAGCGCCGATCTCGCGGAGCTGACGAAAGATCCCGGTATCCGGTGCGCGCAGCACGCGCTCGCCCGCGAAGCCGCCGATGAGACCGGGAATGTTTGTGTTCGGCAGCGGCGAGCCGCTGCGGATGACGCGCCCGAGCGTGTGCCCGCGCATTGTCTCGATCGCGGCGTGGCAGTCGCGCCCGGCACAAAAGCCCGGCCCGACGCCGATGACGACCGGCGCATCGCTGATCCTTGTGCCGAGATTCCGCTTTGCCAGAATCGCGTCCACAAGCGCGTCCGGCCGCAGCCAGAGGCGGCACGCGCCCTCCGGGTCCGGCAGGACCGGGATCTTTCCCGCCGAAAGCGCCGTGCGCACCTCGGCCTCTGTTTCGCAGCGGACGGCGGTCACGTCCTCCACGGTCGCCTCCCCAAGGCGGATGGCCTGAGAAAAGCAGACCGTCCGGCGGATGGCCGTCGGCTGGGGGAGGTCGGTCATGACCACGCGCAGACCCGCGCGCCACAGGCGCAGCGCAATGCCGGAGGCCAGATCACCCGCGCCCCGTATGAGTATCAGCATAGTTGAAGGCTTCCTTTCTGTAATGCGCCGATGCAGACCGGGCAGGGGAGCTCCGCCGCCATGCGTCTGCCGAGCGCCTCTTTCTCTGGCGTGTCGGCCTGATTGAGAAAAACGCGCGTGTGCAGCGCCTCAAGCCGCAGCAGCCGTGCCGCCAGCTCCGGCGTCAGAACTTCGTCCGGCGAAACGCCGAGCTTTTCGGCATACAGCGCCGGCCGGTGCGCTGCCTCGCAGATGGGCATTCCCAGTGCGGAGAGCCCGAATACGCAGATGGTCTGGTTTGCCTCGCGCGGGACGACCGGCTCGTGCGGTGCGTGCGCCTTGGCAGGCAGGCGGTGCGAGCCGTCCGCTTCTGCAAGCACATAGTCTGCCAGCCCGGCAAGCCGCTCAAAGGGCAGGCTTGGCGGGAGAAGCTTTCCGTTTTCCATGCCGGACGCAGTGCAGACGGGACTTTGCGCCTGAAGCGCCGCGCGCAGTGCAGATTCCGACGGGCACAGCAGCACCGGCATGTGCTCGGGCGGGAGAATGTGCGTTGTCGTGCAGACGAGCACCCGCGCGTCTGCGGAAAGCACGCGCGCAAGCGCATACAGAAGCGTGGTCTTGCCGCCGCTTCCGATGATGGCCGTCACGCCGGGCCGGATACAAA
Source organism: uncultured Eubacteriales bacterium (assembly GCA_900548625.1). Lineage (GTDB taxonomy): Bacteria > Bacillota > Clostridia > Oscillospirales > Oscillospiraceae > CAG-170. Next base: position 20,146 of record URLO01000017.1, read on the forward strand.
GTGCCGCCGATAGTTCCATGCCGCTTCCTCCCGTGATTCTCTTTTCAGAATAGCACAACCCAAAATGCAAGTCAATCGCACGTTGACAGGTGCGGCTTTTTACGCTATGATCGAATTATGGAAAAGAAATTACGACCCGTGATCTCCATCCGCGTGTTCGCGGAGGAGAAATGCTTCGGCCCCGGCATTGCCGCGCTTTTGAGGCAGGTGCGCGAGCACCACTCTCTGCGTGCGGCGGCCATGTCGATGGGCATGGCGTATTCCAAGGCGTGGACCATCCTCAAGGCATCCGAGGAAAACCTCGGCTTCAAGCTCCTGCACTCCACGACCGGCGGCAAAAACGGAGGTGGCGCAACGCTGACGCCGGAGGCAGAATCCATTCTGAGCGCTTATGAGGACTACTGCGCCGCGGTGCGCGCATACGGCGAAAGCCTGTTTCAGGAGAAGTTCCGCGATTTTTTACTACTGTGACCCAAAGAGCGAAAGCGGCTGCGCTCGAAGCGCGGCTGCTTTTCGATTTTTTACGGATTTGTCGTGCATCGGCTTGTGCAGCGCTTGCAAATGCGTGCGTTTTGGGGTAAAATAACCCACGTATGGCAATTTGCCGATAAGGAGTGACCCCTCATGAAAAAAATCGAAATTATGGGCTGCGGATACATCGGTCTCCCGACAGCCATTACCTTTACGCTCGCGGGCTATGAGGTCTGCGGCTTTGATATTAAGCCGGAGGTCGTCGAGCAGCTGAATGCCGGACACATCCACATTGTCGAGCCGGGCCTTCAGGACGCCATGACCGAGGCCATGGCAACGGGACGCCTGCACTTTACGACCAAGCCCGAGCCTGCGGACGTATTCATCATCTGCGTTCAGACGCCCTACCGTGAGACGGAGGAGCATAAGCGCGTGTCGGACATGCGCTTTGTGGAATCCGCCGCACGCGAGGTCGGCTCCGTGCTGCGGGAGGGCGGGCTGTGCGTGCTCGAATCCACCTCGCCTCCCGGCTCGACGCGCCGCGTGGAGCAGATCGTCTCGGAGGTCAGCGGCCTTGCGCCGGAGCGCTTCATGACCGCGCACTGCCCGGAGCGCATCATCCCCGGACGGATGCTCATTGAGCTGCGCGAGAACGACCGCATTGTCGGCTCCAACCGTCCGGAGGCGGCCGAATACGCCAAGTCCATCTATGAAAAGGTCGTCACCGGCGGCACCATCCGCCTGACCGACGATCTGACTGCCGAGATGTGCAAGCTGACCGAGAACACCTTCCGCGATATCAACATCGCCTATGCAAACGAGCTGAGCAAGGTCTGCGACCGCCTCGGAATCGACGTGTTCAAGCTCATCGAGCTTGCAAACTGCCACCCCAGAGTAAACGTCCACACGCCCGGTGTCGGCGTCGGCGGTCACTGCATCGCGGTCGATCCGTGGTTCATCCACGAGAAGTTCGAGGACATCACGCCGCTCATCTGTCAGGCGCGTCTCGTCAACGACGGCAAGCCCGCGTGGGTCGCAGAGCGCGTTGCGCGCGACGTGAAGCCGGGGCAGAAGGTCGCTGTGCTCGGTATGAGCTTCAAGGCCAACATCGACGATACCCGCGAAAGCCCCTCGGTGCTGTTTGCAAATCTCCTGCGGGACAAGGGCTATGAGATCGTGGCCTGCGAGCCGTATATCTGCGGCACGGTCGCGGGGTATGAGAACCATTCGCTGGAGGAGGCGATGGCGCTCTGCGATTACGCCGTCATCACGCTCCAGCACGACCTGTTCAAGAAAAACCGGGCGCTCATCGCGTCCAAGCCCTATTATGACTGCGTGGGTCTGATGGAAAAATAAAAAGCGCGGGACTGCCTCGTTGTGAGGCAGTCCCGTTTGTATATACGCCGGAAGGCTCAATTTGTGATGCGCTTGAAGTTGCCCAAGGTCTCCGTGACCTCGGAGACGTAGGAAAACGTGCCGGGGAAGCTCGCGAGGATCTGCTGGAACTGCACGATCTGGTGGCGATTGACGATGCAGACGAGGAGCTTTTTCTCACAGTGCGAGAACATGCCCTCGACGGGAACGGCGGTGACGCCGTGGCGCATCTGCCGGAGGAGTACCTGCGAAAGCTCGTCGGCGCGGTCGGTGACGACCTCGAATTTCAGCGCCTTCTTGTGGCCGCGCAGCATGCTGTCACTGATGGTGCTGCTGACATAGCAGTAGATGATGCACATGATGACGGGCTCAAACTTGCAGCCGTAGACAAAAAACGAAATGACGGCAACACAGGCGTTGAGAACGAAGATCACCCAGACAAGACCGGCCTCCGGCCGCTTGCTGCGCACCCATGCCGCGATCAGATCCATGCCGCCGGTCGAACCGCTGCGGCCGAGCAGAACGCCGTAGATAAAGCCGCTGACGGCGCCCGCCGCGATCGGCCCGAGAATGAGGGAGGTGCCGTTTTCGGTGTGGTACTGGATGGCGGAGAGATCGACGCGCTTGAGCAGGAGGCTCGCAATGGAAAAGACGACGACGAACACAAGGCTGCGGATGGAAAAGCCGTTTCCGGCGCTTTTCCAGGTCAGAAGAAACAGCGGCAGATTGACCGCCAGCGACAAATAGCCGATGTCGATGTGCAGCAGATACTGGACCATGGTGATGATGCCATTGATCCCGGCCGGTGCGAAGGAGTTCGGAAAGACAAAGATGGCATAGCTCAGCGCCATCAGCACAGCCATTGCGGGGATGATGAGCCAGTCGCTCCAGTGGTTTTTGATGTTATGCATGGCAGACGCCTCCGGGGTTGTTTTCAGCGTGGACAGTATAGCGCCGCAGATGACAAAATGCAAGCAAAATTTCAAGCATTTTTGATAAATGCAGGAAAACTTTCTTGCGATTCATTTTCTTTCCCGCATCAAAGCACGAGAAGCACCATAGAAACGCGAAAAGCCGCGCACGGAGCGGGTCAGCTCCGTGCGCGGCGATCTGCTGAGGGAAAAAGGAGGATGCGATCTGCATGGAAAGACGCGTCAATATGCGCTCAGGCGCTGTAAAACGGCGGCGGTCTGTGCGCGGGTGAGCGGCTGCTTCGGCATGAAATAGCCCTTGCTGCCCTTCAGAATGCCGAGCTTCGTGCAAAGGCCCACGCCGTCGGCTGCCCAACGCGAGATACGCGCGGCGTCCTTGTAGCCGTCAATGGAGCCGTCTGCCGAGGCCTTGCCGCGCATGACAAGATAGCGCGTCACGACGGTCGCCATTTCCTCGCGTGTGAGGGAGTCGTCCGGACGGAACTTGCCGTCATAGCCGGTCATCAGTCCGATGTCGTTTGCCCATTCGATGTAGGGCTTGTTGGCATCGCTTGAGGAGACATCGCTCAGCGCGCTGCCGCGCTGGCGGCGGTAGCTGGAGGAGATGCCGCAGAAGCGCCCCAGCGCCGCGACGAAATCGCCGCGCGTGATCTTGTGGTTCGGCAGGACATTTCCTTCTTCGTCACGCTCCAGATAGCCGTGATCGAGACAGAACATCAGGGCATTGTAGCCCCAGTGCTGCTCCAGCTTTGACTCGTCGTAATACTCCGAGCCCGCGACGCCCGCGGGGAGGTTGATGCCGGTGTTTTTCGCATCGTAGTAGACCACGCCGTTTTCCGGCGTGATGCCGCGGCGCGTGAGGAGCTGCTCCACGGTGACGAACTCATAGCCCTGCGATTGCAGCGTGTCGATGGCGCGCAGCGCGCCGTTGACCGTCGTCTTGTACACGTCGTGGCAGAGAATGATGCAGCCGTCGTAGGCATTTTTCACGATGTTGTTGTAAACCGTGTCGGCGTTGCGGTACTTCCAGTCCTCGGGATCGACCGACCAGTAGATGAGCGGCGCGTCCACAGCGGATTTGACGGTGCTGTTCGCGTTGCCATACGGTGCGCGGACGTAATAGGTCTGCTCACCGCCCGCTGCAACAAGCAGATCCCGCGTGGCGTTGACCTCCTTGCTGACCTGCTCGGCGGTCAGTGTGTTCAGATTCTTGTGGTTGTGCGTGTGATTTGCAAGCTGATGACCGCCCGCAGCGATGGCGTCCAGCACGCCCGGATAGGCGGAAACGCGGCTGCCGGTGATGAAAAACGTCGCCTTGACGCCGCGCTGTGCCAGCGCGTCCAGCAGATCGAGCGTATAATCGCCGGGGCCGTCGTCAAATGTAATGGCCATCAGCTTTGCGCCGCTGTCCTGCGGGGCCTCGTCTGCCAGCGCGCCGAGCGGAAGCGACAGCGTGAAAACGGCGCACAGCACCATGCAGACCAGAAAACGAATGATCTTTTTCATAACAGCGCCTTCTTTCTATTTTGACACCATTTTACCATTTCTCCGCTTTTTCGGCAACGCTTAAAGTGAAAATTAAGAACTCGCGCCGCCTGCCAAAACACTGTGGCAGGCGGCGCGAGCTTGAGTTCTGTGTTATGCGACGGGGTATCCGAGCGCCTGCAGATAGGCGATGGTGCGTGAGGCATCTGCGGTCAGAGAGACATGGAAGATCTCGGGGGAGCGCTCCTCGATGGGCGCCTCCGGATCGGCGTAGTAGTCAAAATAGAGCGTGATGTCGTATCCCTCCGTCTGCGTGTCATTGGAATAGAGCGGGAACTGGCTGCGTCCGAGCGACGAATCCTCAAGATCCGGCAAAACGGCGGTCGTGTACAGCTCCCACGCCTCCCGGCTGCCGAGAGTGCGGTCACCGCTGTAGTAAGCGGCAGCTGCATTTGGCAAGGTTGTATCCTCCGGCTCATCCGGATAGAGGCTGTACTGGATCGTGCAGGAGAGCATGGCCGTCTCGCGCAGTCCCGCCGGAACGGTCCTCGCCAGCACGAAGGGCACCGAATTGTAGACCTGATCGAACGCATATGTGATCGACCCCGGCTGCGTCAAGTCGGTCGGAAGCGGGAAGCGGCGGCAGAACGTTTTGCCGTTTTTCAGCGCATAAAGGAGATAGACGCGGCTGGTGTTCGTCATGGCGGACAGCTCCTCGCGTTCACGCACAAAGCGCTCATGCAGAGCGAGCACATCGGAGATGGCCTCGGGCGTTTCCAACGGATGCTGCATGCCGTCATAGGTTTGGAGACAGACGGATTTGACCTCGTCCGCGGCAGGGATGCGGCGGCTGTAGCCGAACAGGTCGAGCCGCACCGCTCCGAAGCTGAGCAGCAGCACCGCGCAGCAGATCGCGAAGCTCAGCCAGCCGCCCCGGAACACGCGGACGCTTTTCGTCAGCATCATCCGCGCGGCAATGTGACCGATGAACGCGCCGAGGAGCAGAAGCAGCATGACGGCGTAGAAGTTGTAGGAAAAGCGGGAAATGCTGATGAGCGACTTGACGATCTGGCAGAACACAAGCGCACAGCCGAGCGTAAAGGCGTACTGAAACACCGGGCGCAGCCAGCGGACGGTGATGACATCGCCGCTGCGCTCCATATCACGCCGGCGGAAAAGAAGCAGCGCAAGGACGCTGAACACGACGCCGAGCGCAGCCAGCACGATGAGATAGTGCCAGGAGAAGCTGTCGTGATAAGACGTGTCGAGACTGTAGCGATCAAAGAGCATGAAGTAAAGCGGGGAGAACACGACAAGCGGATTTCTGCTGGGCAGCGGCATGCCGTAGACAAAGGACTCCAGCAGCACCTGCACGATCATATCCACGACAATGACGACGAAGTTCAAAATGAGGTACAAAATGGGCATCATCGCGGCGTGCCCCGAGACCATGCAGCACAGCGTCCCGAGACCGTAGAAAAACAGGAAGCCGAGCGCTGCCGCTGCGAAGAAGCGGAAGCAGTCGAGGGGCAGGGGCAGGCCGATCGCGGAGGTAACGGCAAGCGCCAGCAGCGCTGCTGCCAGATTCGGCACGAGCGCCGTCAGAAAGCCGGTCAGCCAGCGCGTGAGAAAAAGCGTTTCCCGCCGAAGCGGCAGCGCGGCATAAAAATTGGTCGGGACGCAGCGGAACAGCGATCCATGCAGCACCCACGCCAGTGCCGCGCCATATACGAACGGGGCAAGAGAGGAAAAGGCATTGGCGTACTCGGTGAGGATCGATGCGGAATGGTTTGTGCGCTGCGGGTCAAAGGAGGCGATGAGGTTGAGCGGCAGAAGCAGCAGCAACAGGCTGTACAGCGCCCACAGCGGCGCGGTACGGCGCAGCTCATGCAGAAAAATGGTGCGGTCAAAGCAGGATGTTCTTGACGTCATAATCGACACCTCCCAGTTCATAGATGAAGATCTCCTCGAGTGAGAGCGGCAGCAGGTCGCAGAGCATCGGATGGCAGAGCGCCAGCTTTGCGGCGATGTCCTCCTGATTTCCGCGCAGGATGAGCGTCTGAATGCGGCCGAGCTGCGATTGATGCAGGATCGTCAGCCCCTCCGGGAGCGGCTGATCGGTGACGAGCTGCGCTTTGACGATGTCCTCCTGCAAGGCGTCGAGCGAGCGCTCAAGCATCATTTTTCCGTGGTGCATGATGTCGACATGGTCGCATACGTCCTCCAGCTCGCGCAGATTGTGCGAGGAAACGAGCACGCTCGTCCCGTTCGCGCTGACATCGTCCATGACGATGCTCCACACCTGACGGCGCATGACGGGGTCGAGACCGTCAACCGGCTCGTCAAGGATCAGATAATCCGGACGGCAGGAAATGGCCAGCCAGAACGCGGCCTGCTTCTGCATACCCTTGGAAAACCGGCGGAGGGGCCGTTTTTCGTCCAGTGCAAAGACCTCGCCGAGCTGGCGAAAACGCGCCTCGTCGAAGCGCGGATAGAGATGGCGGTAAAACTGCATCATATCGCGGATGGTTTCGCTCCCGCGGGCGTACAGCTCGTCGGGAATGCAGGCGATGCGTTGCTTGACGGCGGGATTTTCATAGACAGGCTGGCCGTCGATGCGCACGCAGCCGCTGTCCTGCCGGTAAACGCCGGTCAGATGGCGGATGACGGTGGTCTTGCCTGCGCCGTTCGGGCCGACGAGACCGTAGACGCAGCCGTCCGGCACGTTCAGGCACAGGCCGTCGAGCGCCCGCAGGCTGTCAAATTCTTTGACGAGATTTTCGACTTGGATCATGAGATCACTCCTTTTCTTCCAGTGGTGTTTCTTCGATGAGCGCGAGAATGCGTGCGCGGTCAAAGCCGAGGCGGTAGAGCACCCGCGCGTCGGCGAGCAGCCGCTCCACGGCCTGCTGCTGCTCCGGCGTCTGAAGCCGGCTCGTGTCGGCGGCAAACGAGCCCTTTCCCGCGATGGAGAAGATGTAGCCCTCGGCCTCCAGCTCGCGATAGGCGCGCTGGATGGTGTTGGGGTTGATGGCGAGCGAGGAGGCAAGGCTCCGGACGCTGGGAAGCTTGCCTCCGGCGGGGAGCGTCCCGGTCAGGATGAGCCGCCGCAGCGCGTCCTTGATCTGCAAGTAGATCGGCTTGGAATCGCGATAGTTGATGGAGATCACGTCGATGCCCCTTTCTGAACTGTACTAACTGTAGTAATACGGTTAGTATACACGGAGCGGCACGCGCTGTCAAGCCCCTCTTTCAAACGCGCCTGTATCCGCAAAATTACTGTCCCATACCGTAGGGGCGGACGTCTCTACGACAAAAATGAAATTCTGCGAGCTTGCTTTTATGCCTGCGGCAGCCTCAGGCATAAAAGCCGTCCGCAGGCGAAAGCCTGCGGACGGTCAGCTTGTCAAAAGTCCTGCGGCGTTTTTGTTTGGGTGCGAGAGGGGAGCGGCGCGTCAAACCGGCTTGGTGACGCCGGTACGGCGCTCCTTGGAAAGCCCGCCCGCCATGCTTTTCGTATCGCCGGAGAGGAAGGTCGCACGGACAAGCGCGTCCTCGCCGTATTTCTCCCGAATGGCATCGACGGCGGTGTCGAGCTTTTCCAGCCGGTCATAGTCATGCTCGTCAAAGAGACTGTATTGCCGCTGTGTTCCGGAGGAAAGGCGCGTCACCTGCACGCCGAGCTGGCGCAGCGGCGTTTTTCCGTCCCAAAGCGCGTCAAACACCTGACAGGCCTGACGGTAAAGCTCTGCGGTGACGTTTGTGGCTGTGGCAAGCTGACGCTGGCGTGAGACGTCCTCAAAAGAACTTGAACGCAGATGAACGCTGATACAAGCGCCTGCCTGGCCGTCGCGGCGCATGCGCATTCCAACGGTCTCGCAGAGGCTCAGGAGCACCTGATGCCCATACTCGCGGTCGAGCACGTCGCGCGGCGTGGTAAAGGAGTTGCCGTAGCCCTTGTTCGGTTCTGCGACGGGGCGGACAAGCCCCGCGTCGCGTCCGTTTGCAAACTGCCAGACGATCTCGCCCTGCTTGCCGAGCCTTCGCCGCAGCATAGACGGGTCGGCGTTTGCAAGCTCTCCGATGGTGAAGATCCCCATCAGATTGAGCTTGCGCTCGGTCGCGCGCCCCACCATGAACAGCTCGCGCACCGGCAGCGGCCAGAGCTTTGCCGGGATCTCCTCCGGAAACAGCGTGTGCGTCTTGTCGGGCTTTTCAAAATCGCCCGCCATTTTTGCCAGCAGCTTGTTGCAGGAGATGCCGATGTTTACCGTGAAGCCAAGCTCCCGCCGGATGCGCTCGCGCAGACGATCCGCAGCCATCACCGGCGGGCCGAACAGACCGGTCGTGCCGGTCATATCGACCCACGCCTCGTCGATGGAAAACTGCTCGACCGCAGGAGAATATGTCCCCAGCAGCGCGATGAGACTCCGCGAGGCGGTCACGTACAGCTCGTAATCCGGCTCGGCAACGACAAGATTCGGGCACTTCTCAAGCGCCTTTCCAAGCGGCTCGCCGGTCTGGATGCCGAATTTCTTCGCCGGAGCGCTCTTGGCAAGAATGATGCTGTGACGCGATTTTTTGTCGCCCGCGATCACCGACGGCACGCTCCGCAGATCGAAGCGGTCGCCCATCACCTGCGTGCGGTGCGCCGCTGTCCATGATAAAAACGCGCTGTTGACGTCAATGTGAAATACGATGCGCTCAGCCATCAGCAGACCTCCCGAAATAAGACCCATTTGTGCGCGCGGACGGTATAGCGAAGCTCGTAAATGCGTTCCATATCCTCGACCACGGCCTTGCAGAGATAGATCAGCGCCTCGATCCCGACATAATCGACCCGGCGGCAGTCCAGCACCTCGCAGATCTGGACCGTATGGAGCATGTGCGAGGCGTCCTCAAAGCGAAAACGGAGCGGCTGCATGCTGCCGTCTGCATCGCAGTGCGCAATCATCTGGATCGGGATGTTCCGGCTTGGCATAGGCTGGCCCTCCTTTTGAATTTGAACGTTTGTTTTATTATAACAGACGGAAATAGAATTTGCAAGCACCAGGGCGTATCTGAAAACTGAAAATGTGCCCAGCAGCGAGGATTTTTCGCGCTGCGCAAGACATTTTTTCGCAGGAATACTGACGTATTTCAAGGAAAAATGACGTAGTGCGGCGTGAAAAGGCCCACTGTCCGGGTGCGTTGGGAGTTTTCAGATACACCCTGGATATAGGGACAAAAACAGCGCCTCCATACGGAGGCGCTATGGAGCTTGTCAAAAAGTCTTTTTGACAAGCTCTCAAACGCGAACCGCGGGGCTGGGTTCGCGTTTGAAAAGGCTGCGCGCATAATTTGTGCGCGGTTCGCGCACAAATTCCACACTTGCATCCCGTGGTGTGTTTTGTCCGATGCCGCAGCGTTCAGAAAAAGTGCCGGCGGCACTTTTTTAGCGTAGGCCGAAGCGGCTATGCCGCGAGGGGGAACCACGTGGTGCGCAGCGCCGTGCGCAGCGAAACTCTACGAGGTTTTTTGACAGTCTCGTGAAAAGCGGGTTATGTCTCGTCAAGCGGCTTGATGACCTTGTTATAGGTGTGGCGCAGCATGATGACGGCGATCACAAGGCAGAAGACCTCGGCGATCGGGAAGGCATACCAAACGGCCTCGAGGCCGATCGTGTGCGCAAGCACATAGGCGGCAGGCAGGAGCACGGCGAGCTGACGGGTGATCGACATGATCATGCTGAAAAAGCTGTTTCCGAGCGCCTGAAATACCGAGGAGCAGACGATGGTGAAGCCTGCGAACACAAAGCAGAGGCTGATGATGCGCAGTGCCGGAACACCAATGCGGAGCATATGCTCCGAGGCATCGAACAGCAGCAGAAGCTGCCCGGGAATGAGCTGCACGACCGCCATGCCGACGACCATGATGCTGACAGCATAGATCGCACTGAGGCGCACGGTCTGTAGGATGCGGTCGGCGCGGCGCGCGCCGTAGTTGAACGACACGATGGGCACCATGCCGTTGTTCAGGCCAAAGACAGGCATAAAGACGAAGCTCTGGAGCTTGAAGTAGATGCCGAAAACGGCGGCGGCCGTCTTGCCGATCTCGCCGAAGGCGAACAAGATCTTGTTGATGCCATAGGTCATGAACGAGCCGATGGAGCCCATGATCGCGGAGGGAATGCCGATGTAGAGAATGCTGCCGCAGACCTTTCCCTCCACACGGAAGCCGCGCACAGCAAAGCGCAGCTCCTTGTTTTTGCGTACGTTCAGAATGATCGCCACAATGCCGCCGACGATCTGGCCAAAGACCGTGGCGATTGCCGCACCGGTCACGCCCATGGCGGGAATGCCGAGTGCGGGAACGCCGAAGATCAGCAGCGGGTCGCAGAGAATGTTGGTGATCGCGCCGGTGCACTGCGAGATCATCGAGAGCATCGTCCGGCCGGTCGCCTGAAGCAGACGCTCAAAAATAAGCTGTGCGAACAGACCCACGGAGAAAATGCAGCAGATCGACAGATAGTCCTTGCCGAGGGCGATGATCTCCGCATCGTTGGTCTGACCGCGGAAAAACACATCCATTGCAAAAAAGCCGATCAGAATGAAAATCAGGCAGCAAATCAGCTCGATGAAGATGCCCTGCAGGGCAATGCGCTGCGCGTGCTTCTGGTTGCCCTCGCCAAGACTTTTGGACAAAAGCGCGTTGACACCGACGCCGATGCCGACACCGAGGGAGATCATCAGGTTTTGAATGGGGAAGGAGATGGAGACGGCGGTGAGCGCGGCCTCACTGACGCGGGAAACGAAAATGCTGTCAACGATGTTGTAAAGCGCCTGCACCAGCATGGATGCCATCATCGGCAGCGACATGCTGATCAGCAGCTTGCGGACGGGCATCGTACCCATCTTGTTTTGTGCCTGTTCTGTACTCATAATCCAATACCTTTCAAAAATGCTCATATAGTTATACTATATCCGTGTGTTCGTGTCAATTCGTACAGTTCGTACAGAGAGAAAAGAAAGCCGCCGCCTGCGGTGAAATTTTGGTTGACTTCCGGAGAAAAACATGCTATCATACTATAGCACTTTGAAAGAAGCGCGTTTTGCTAGTGTGGCTCAGTCGGTAGAGCAGCTGATTCGTAATCAGCAGGTCGCCGGTTCAAGTCCGGCCACTAGCTCCAGAAACCGGTGAAAATCGTAAGATTTTCGCCGGTTTTCTCTTTTATTTGTTCGGATTTTCAGGCGGCGAATTTGCCTGCCCCACACCGTGACCCACACGGCGAAATGTCCAAAGAGCGGCGGAGAGGATGATCGTCTCATTCTCTCCGCTGCTCTTTTTGTTTTTACATGACCTGCGCCATGAAATTGCCCATCTTTTCGGCTGCGCTTTCCTGCATCTGGCGTGTGACGTGCGTGTAGGTGCGGAGCGTAAAGCCTGCATCAAAGTGTCCGAGCATACTGGATACCGTTTTCACATCCACGCCGTTTTGGAGCGCCAAGGTCGCGAATGTGTGTCGTAAGTCGTGAAATCTCAGGTGTTCCAACCCTGCGTCCTTCAAAATCTTCTTGTGGATGTTGACCACCGAATCCGAGTGGTACATCTCGCCTGTTTTCGGGGATGGGAACATCCATGGGCTGCTCGGGTGCTTCTGATGCTCCGCGATTAGCAGATCGACGGCATCCTGTGGAATCGAGATTTTGCGGATGGAGTTTTCCGTTTTCGGGCGCGTGATGTCCGGCTCGCCTGCGTTGTTGCGTCCCGCCTGCTTGCTGACGGAAATCGTCTTATTTTCGATGTCCAAGTCTGCCCATTGGAGCGCCACCAGTTCTCCTTTGCGCAGTCCGCTGATGAGCTCCAGATAGAACATTGGCAGGACGCCGCGCTGGTCGGCTGCCGTCAAATAGGATTTGATCTGCTCCGGCGGCAGGATCCTCATTTCGTGCTTCGGGATTTTGGGCGGAATGCAGTCATCTGCCGGGTTTCTGAGGATCAGGCGCTCTTTGACCGCGCGGTCGAGTGCGTTGTGCAGCATCGTGTGGATGCCGCGAATCGTCGAATCGCTCAGTCCCGGTTGCTTGCCTTTCTGCGCTTCGCGGAGCCGTCCGTGCTCCTGTAGGTCTTTGTAGAGCCATTGCAGGTCGCGTCCAGTCAGTTTTTTCAGCGGAATATCTCCGAGGCGTGGTATGATATGCAATTCGATGCCGCGCCGGTAGTATTCGGCAGTCGAGAATCGCAGGTGTGGCTTTGCATATAGCTCATACCACGTTTGCAGCCATGTACCGAGCGTGTACTCGTCCGCGCGTCGCACATCGACGGCTTCCGCTTCCGCGACCGCCTTTGTCAGCTTCTCTTTTACCTCTGCCTGCGTTTTGCCGAGGACACTCTTGGTGATTCGTTTGCCGGTTTTCTCGTCGTACCCAGCAGTGTACCGTCCTTCCCAGCGCCCGTCTTTTCGCTTGCGGATATTGCCCTCGCCGTTTGCCCGTTTCTTTGCCATGTTTGTGCCTCCTTTGCTTTGGTAGCACAAACAACTACCACAGAAAGGGCACAAAGTCTACTGATTATTTCGGAAGATCGGAATATTTTTCGGAGTTTGCCCAACGCGCCGGAACTCCCTATTCTTTGTTTACTGCGGCGCAGTTTTTGCGCTCTGATAAATGGTGTTGACAAACGTTATCACCTGTGCTATTCTCAAAATATAACATGCGTTAATATTTGCAATAGGGGTGGCATGCAATGGAACATCTCAAACTGTCTGACGGTGAATGGAAACTGATGAAAATGCTCTGGGCGGGGCAGCCGCAGACGTTGGCGGAGCTGGTGACTGCCTTGGACGCGGACACCGGTTGGAGCCGGGCGACAATCTTTATGATGCTCAAGCGTTTGATCGCCAAGGGTGCAGTCACGATGGACGACAGCGGAAAATTTCAGAAATACAGCGCGGCGATCACCTACGCCGATGTCGAGCCGGAGGAAACGGAATCGTTTTTGTCCAAGGTCTACGGCGGCAGCGTCGGCATGATGGTATCAAACTTAGTCGGGCGCGGCGCGCTGTCCGAGCAGGAGATTCAGGAGTTAAAAGCCATTCTGGACGCAGCGGAAAAACAGGAGGAATCCTCATGCTGAAAGAAGTTTTGAGCGTTTCCGCACTGATTGTAGTCGTGCTGTTGGTGCGGGCGATATTCAAAAACCGCGTGCCGAAGCGGATGATCTATGCGCTCTGGTTGGTCGTGCTTTTGAAGCTCTGTTTGCCGGGAACTTTGTTTTCGCTGCCGGTTCTTCCGGCAGCGAAGTTGGTTGCGCCGACGCAAATTTCGGAGCTGCCCGCGCAGACTACGCCGGTGATCCAGCAGCCGGCACAAACCGTGATGCAGCCGCAAGCACCCGCGCAGCAGCCGGTTTCCCCGGTACAGGAAACCGTGAAACCGGCTGCAAAGCCGTTGGCGACGGCACAGATTTTTCAAATTGTCTGGTTCGGCGGCAGCGCATTGCTCGGACTCTGGCTGCTCGGCGCGTGGGTAGTGTTTACGATTCGTCTGCACCGTGACCGGCGTTTTCTCGGCAAGCGCGGCGGAACGCGCATCTATGTTTCCGGCGCAGTCAAATCGCCGTGCCTTGCCGGTCTGATTCCGGCAGTCTACCTGACGGAAGACGTGCTGAGGAACGACACGACTGAGCTGATTGTGCGCCACGAACTGACGCATTTGCATCATCTGGACTTCCTCTGGTCACTCTGCCGAACAATCGCAGTGATCGTCTACTGGTGGAATCCGTTCATCTGGCTTGCTGCGATTTGCTCTAAGCGCGACGCGGAGCTGGCGTGTGATGAGGCAGTCGCCGCCAAGCTTCCGGAGAGCAAGCGCCTTGCCTACGCCCGCGCGATTCTGGCGCAGGCTCCGCGCAAGACGGCAGCTCTGAGCCTTGCCGGGCCTCCGGTCAAAGAGCGGATTTTGTTCCTGACGAAGAAGCAGCGCACGAGCGTTCTGTGCGTCATTCTGGCGCTGCTGCTGGTCATGTCCGCTGCCGGGTGCTCAATTACGGAGCTGACGCGGCAGAAAGCGGGAGAGAGCACATTATCGGGGAACACGGAAGAAACCGAGCCGCCCGCAGCAGAAGAAACGGCAACAGAACCTGCGCAAACGAAGCCGGAAGAGAAACAGGAATCCCAGCCGGAGGCGACGAAGCTGCCCACGCCGACGGCTTCCATGTTCGGCCTCACAGGAAGAGAAGCGACGCTTTATGACGCGGCGGTCTCCCAAAAATATCCGCGTAGCGACAACGACATCGTTCTGCCGAGTCTTCGCGTGCGCGGTTCGTTTGAAGAAGACGGCAAAACCGTGGTCATCTGCGATCTGCATTATGATTTTTACTATGACTACACCGGCCCCGACTGGGAGTGGAACGGAGGCGGCGCGACCACATATCTGCGGGCAGAACTTGAAACGCGAAGTGGCGCGGAGATTTGCACTGGCTTTGCGGAGTACCCGAGCGGAAGTCTGAGCGACTGGATCCGCGATTTCTGTGGCCCGCTTGCCACGCAGAATGCAGACGGAGCGTGGGTGTTACCGGAAACGGCAGAAAACTGGTTCCCGTCGGATGCAGATATGCTGAGCCAGTACCTGACCGCAGCGGAAGCCATACAGAAACCGACTGCGATTTTGGATGGTAGCATCGACCTTTCGGCAATGTCTGTCGATGCGCTGGGACAGCTTCTGGATGAGTTGAATGTGTTGCGGCCGGACGGCAAAAAGGCGCAAAACGAAAAATGGGCGGCGATTTCGACGGTCAAAACCGAGCTGGTCAACCGCGCGAAGGAAAGCGGTTATTCTTATCGGGAACCTGTGACCTTCGAGACGCTGAACGAAATGATCGGCTATCGCCTGATGAACAATGAGTCGCTTATGAACGCCTTCCCGGACGATGCCGCGCAGATGGAAGCTTGCCGGAAGGAAAACGCGGCGATTGAGACGTTTCGCGCGACGCTTCCCGAAAGCGGAAGCGATGAAGAGGCGTATGCGTATTGGCGGCAATACTGGCAGGACGTGCTCCATCAGGAAGCGCCATCGTATTTTGTTCCGGCAATGACGCTGACGATCTTTGCCCTGAACACATCTCCGTCCAGCAAAAAAACGTACACGCTGTCTGCCGAAGATGCAGCGGCAGTGGAGGCGCTATTCTCGATTGATTCCATGACGTCAGCCGCAAGCGATTCCGAATCCGTATGTGCATACCAGTTTGATATTGAAAATTGCAGTTATCTTCTGGACGATTCCCTTGACTACATGGATGTGGTAGTGCGCGAAAGCGAGGGTGACTATACATATTACTGCAAGCACCTGAGCGATGCGGAAATAGAATCTTTGAGAAGGATTATCGAAGCGTATGCAGAACGAAGCCTGGCTGGATGAAGAAAACCGCATCGTGTCTTTTCACAAAATTCCAAACAGCCGATATTACAGCACAGAATACCAGGC
>URLO01000018.1 GCA_900548625.1 uncultured Eubacteriales bacterium
CCATTTACTCACCCATTTACTCACCCATTTGTCCCGGTTAACCCATTTTTAGCCCTTATAAAATGGGTTAACCGAGGCCACAAACGGTCAAAAACAGCGAAAAGCTCCAAAATCCATCAGACGAAAAGGGTATAAGAAAACCCCGGAAAATGCCGATTTTCCGGGGTTTTTGAGCTTTTGAGTTGTAAATTTGTGTCCGATCAGCGCTTGCTGAACTGCGGAGCGCGGCGGGCGGCTTTGAGGCCGTACTTCTTTCTTTCCTTCATTCTCGGGTCGCGGGTCAGGAAACCGGCGGCCTTCAGAGCGGCGCGATATTCGGGGTTGACGCCCAGCAGCGCGCGGGCGACGCCGTGACGGATGGCGCCGGCCTGGCCGGAGACGCCGCCGCCTTCGACGGTGCAGACGAGGTCGACCTTGCCGACCAGATCGAGCACGGTCAGGGGCTGACGAACGACCATCTTCAGGGTATCGAGGCCGAAGTAATCGTCGATGTCACGACCGTTGATGATGATGGAGCCGGTGCCCTCCTGATACAGGCGGACGCGGGCGATGGAGGACTTACGACGGCCGGTGCCGTACTGATACTGTCTCTTGCTCTCGTACATAGTCTGTTACCTCCTGATTAGTCCAAAGTCCATGCTTCGGGCTTCTGTGCGGCGTGGTTGTGCTCGGCACCCTTGTACAGATGCAGACGGGTCAGAGCATTTCTGCCGATGGCGTTCTTGGGAAGCATGCCCTTGACGGCCAGCTCCATCGCGAACTCAGGGCGCTCAGCCATGAGCTTGTTGTACTTGACTTCCTTCAGGTTGCCGATCCAGCCGGTGTGATGGTAGTAGGTCTTCTGATTGAGCTTGTTGCCGGTCAGAACAGCCTTGTCCACGTTGACGATCACGACGAAGTCACCGCAATCAACGTTGGGCGTGAAGTCGACTTTATGCTTGCCGCGCAGCAGTCTGGCGGCGGTCACAGCGGTGCGGCCCAGGGGCTTGCCGGCTGCGTCGAGAACGTACCATTTTCTCTGGACATTCTCCTTTTTCACCATAGTGGTCATGTCGTTTCCTCCATTTTGTTTGGATCGGCGCCGTACAATTCCAGCACGCTGATTGCGAAAAACAAGCATCGCACTGGAATTGCGCGGAACCGTTCCGTCTTGATTTTATCATAATTTCTTTGACAAAACTGCGGCAGGGACATAAAATATCTCCAAGCGCGCCACTATTTTATATCACAACGGTTCCGGAGTGTCAACCGGTTTTTTCGTAAAAATCAAGAAAACGCAGGGTGTACTCCGAAATGCTCCGGATTGCTCATGAAAGCTCCGGAATGCTCATAACGCAAATTATATTTTTGAGGTATCAATCATGCAGAAACTGATGGGGCAGCTTCGCCGCTGCATTGAGGACTATCATATGATCGAGGAGGGCGACCGCATCGCGGTCGGCGTTTCGGGCGGAAAGGACTCGCTGACGCTTTTATACCTGCTGGCGCAGGTGCGGGAATACTATCCCAAGCGCTTTGCGCTGGAGGCGCTGAGCATCGACATGGGGCTCGGCGGCATGGATTTTTCGCCGGTCGCGGCGCTGTGCGAGCGGCTGGGCGTGCCGTACTACTGCAAGAAAACGCAGATCGGGACGATCATTTTTGATCACAGAAAAGAGAAAAATCCCTGCTCGATGTGCGCTAAGATGCGCAGAGGCGCACTGAACGACCTGCTCGTGGAGCGGGGCTTCAACAAGATCGCGCTCGGGCACCATTTTGACGACGCGGTCGAGACATTCCTGATGAGCCTTTTGTATGAGGGACGCATCGGCTGCTTTGAGCCGGTGACGTATCTCTCGCGAAGCGGCGTGACGCAGATCCGCCCGATGCTCTACATCGGGGAGAGGGCGGTCGAGCAGTTTGCGCAGCAGATGCAGCTTCCAGTCGTCCACAACACCTGCCCGGCGGACAAGCACACCAAGCGGCAGGAGGTCAAGGATCTGATCGTACAGCTCCAGACACAGTATCCGGATCTCAAGACGAAGGTCTTTGGCGCGATGCAGCGCTACCCGCTGGCCCGGTGGGGGATCGAGACAGAGCGGTAGGATCACTAATACTAAAACCCGATTAAAATCTTCCATGCTTTCTGGTCTAAATTGCGCCAGAATGCGTTATCTTCCTTGCTGGGCAACCGCCCAGCTGCGTCATCTGCCTTTTCTGGCACAATTTATCCTCAGAAATCTTTTAAAGATTTCAAACAGGTTTTAGTATAAGGAGATTCACACTGGATTCGCGCCGATGGGCGCAAAATGCCGTCCGACAATTGCCGGACGGCTTTTTTGGCAAGTTCAGTTGGTCAGTGGCGCTGGTCGGTCTGCGCGAATGTCTCACAGAAGCGCGCGGCAAACGAGGGCGGCTCGCCTGCGGCCTCGAGATGCGACAGGTCGCCAAAGCGCGACATGCGGAACACCGCGCGGCCCTCCTCACGCTCCTCGGTCGAGAGGATCGTGACAGAGCTGGGGAGCGCGACGCTGAAGTGCCACGGGAGCATGGGCGAGCAGTTCATCAGCCGCGAGAGCAGCACGCACTCCACGCCAAAGTGGCAAAAGAGGATCAGATTGTCCTGACTGGCGTGCTCGGCGCGGTAATACGCGCCGTCGCGGGCGTAGCCGTGGCGCGCGAGGAGCGCGTCAAATTCGGTGACGACCTTTTTGTAGATATCTTCGATGCCGCTGCCACGGTAAAGAGGCCCTGTGTACCAGCGCTCCGGGTCATAATAAACGGGGTCGGCTGCCCACAGGCGCGGCAGCATGTCCCACGCGAGGTTGTGCGGACTGACGGCAGGGTCCATTTTGTAATCATAGCCGAATTCGCGCAGCCACCAGCACTCCTCGGCCGCTGCGCCGACGGCCTTCAGCGTCAGGGACGCGGTATCCTTCGCCCTGCCAAGCGGAGAAACGTAGTAGTGGGCGGGCGTGACTTTGGAAAGACGGCGGCTGAGCAGCTCCGCCTCACGCCAGCCCTTTTCCGTCAGAGAATCGATGGTGTAGTCCGGCTCCGCATGTCGGACGATGTAGATGTTCATAGAAACCTCCATGCGGCAGCGCCGCGGGATCCTGCGGGGACGGCTCAGCGCTCGCCGGTAATCTGCCGGAAAAGCGCCCACATCTGCTCCACGCCGCAGCCGGGGATGTGATGGCGGGCGGCAAGCTCGTCGGTATAGTCCGTCAACAGCATGGGGCGGTAGTCAAAGCGGCCGTGCTCGCCGCGGTAGAGCATGACGTTGATCGTCGGCTCCAGCGTGCATTCGGCAACGCGCACCGCGCCCTCAGGCGATTTTTCCAGCGTCACGCTGGCAAGCCCGCCGAGCATGTTCTGGGGATCGACCTGATGCGACAGAAAGTTTCCGAGCGAGTAAAAGACCGGCATTTGCGCTCCGTCTGCGGCAGTCACGGTCTCAAGCGGCTGCACCACATGCGGATGCGCGCCGATGACCAGCCCGACGCCGTGGTCGGCAAAGAACTGCGCCCAGCTTTTCTGATCCGCACTCGGCACATACATGCCCTCCTCGCCCCAGTGAGCAAAGACGATCACAAAATCAGACTGCTCTCTGGCGCGCCCGATCTCGTCCGCGATCGCATCGCGGCCAGAGAGCGTATCGACCATGTATTTTTTCTGCGGCGCGCCGTAGTTGAGCCCGTAGGTGTAGTTCAGCATGGCGATGCGGATGCCGTTTTTCTCCACGACACGAATGCTCTCCGCGTCCTCCGGCGTGTCGTGGATGCCGAGCACCGTCATATCCGGATGCTTGTCGCGCCAGAAGCGGATGGTATCCAGAATGCCGGTCTCACCCTTGTCGAAGCAGTGGTTGGTGGCGGCGGTCACAACGTCGAACCCCGTCTCCGCCAGTGCGTCGCCGACGGCTGTGGGCGAGCCGAAATAGGGATAATTGCTGTACTGCGCCGGGTCCTCGACGTAGATCGTCTCCTGATTGATGCAGGCGATGTCATAGGCTTCGACCGTTGGGCGGATGTCGGCGTAAAAGGGCGTGAAGTCATATTCGCCGCCCGGAAGCTCCGCCGACCAGTAGACACAGTTGTGGATGAGATTGTCGCCCACCGCCATCAGCGTGACGTGGCTGGGCTCCGGGTCCGGCTCCGGCTGCGGTTCGGGCTGCGGCTCCGGGGTGAGCGCGCCGAGCGTCTCCGCCTTGGGCGGCTCCTGCGCGGGCGCAGGAGCCGGCTGGATGACGGCTGCGGGCACGGTGAGGGCCGCCGCGTTCTGAATGACCTTGTTTCTCCAGTAGGCGGCGGCGCGGTATACGGCAAAGCCGCCTGCCGCGAGCGCCGCCAGAAGCAGCGCGATCAGCACCCACCCGAGCACCGCTCCGCGCCGTTTGTCTGTTCGCTCTCTGCGTCCTCTTGCCATAAGCGCACCTCCATGCTGGATTTGATATTATCATAGCGGAAAATGGGGGAGTTTGCAAGAGACTGCGCCATATCAGGCGGCAGAAGATGCGGCTTTCAGAGCGTATACGCCGCGCCCTCCGCCGTCAGGCTCCGACCGTAGTACGCCGTCATGGCGCTTACGAGGAAGCCGAGATCGGCGACGGCTGCCGTCTCATAAGCTGAGTGCATGGCGAGCTGGGCAAGGCCGATGTCCACGGTGTTGAGCGAGACGTGCGCGTTTGCGATGTTGCCGAGCGTCGAGCCGCCGGGGAGGTCGGAGCGGTTGGCGTAGACCTGGACCGGCACGCCGGCGTCCGCGCAGACGGTGCGGAAGATCGCGCCGGAGACGGCGTCGGTGGTGTAGCGCTGGTTGGCGTTGAACTTGATGACCACGCCGAGGCCGAGCTGCGGGCAGTTGACGGCGTCGGAGTATTCGGGATGGTTGGGGTGCATGGCATGGGCGTTGTCGGCGGAGACGAGGAAGCTGCTTGCCACGGCGGTGCGGTACTGCTCCTCCGTTCTGCCGCAGGCGTCGTTGATGCGGTGCAGCACGTCATAGAGGAAGGTCGAGGCCGCGCCCTGCTTGGTGCCGCTGCCGACCTCCTCGTTGTCAAAGACGCAGCAGACAGGAACGCTGTGGGAATCCTGTGCCGCGAGGAAGCCCTTCATGCAGCCGAACGCGCATTCCAGATCGTCGAGCTTCGGCGAGGCAATGTATTCGTTCTGCGCGCCGAGCACCGTGCCCTTTTCGCGCAGATAGAGGAACAGATCGTGGCCGAGAATGTCGTCTGCGTTGACGCCCGCCGCCTCGGCGGCCAGCTTCAGGAAGCTGCCCTTGGCGTCTGCACCGCCGAACAGAGGATAGGTGTCCACATTCGCCAGCAGCTTCACGCCGTCGTTGGCGGCGCGGTTCATGTGGATGGCAACACTCGGGATGATGAGCAGGTCGCGGTCGATGTTCACGAGCTTCGTGACGATCTTTCCGCCCTCACGGACGATGAGCCGTCCGGCTGCGGAAAGCGGACGGTCGAACCACGTTGACATCAGCGCGCCGCCGTATTTCTCGGTCGTCAGCCGAACGTTGTAGGTTCCTGCGGCCTCGGGATTTTCCTTGATCTTGAACGTGGGCGAATCGCTGTGCGCGGCGCTCATCATAAAGCCGGTGAAATCCGTCTGCGGCACGCGGAAGGCAATGATGGAGGACTCGTTGCGGACGGTGAAGTATTTGCCGCCCGCCGCAAGCTGCCACGCTTCTGTTTCGCGCAGCTCCGTGTAACCGGCGTCGGCCAGCATGGCGCGGAAATTTGCGATCACATGGAAGCAGCTCGGGCTGTTTTCAATAAAGGTGAGCAGTTCGTTTGCGGTTTTCATAGACATCCATTCCTTTTCATTTTCTTTTTCGGGCAAAGACGCCCGAACTCCATGCCGTTACCATACCACATCCGGCGGAAGGGCGCAACTGCCCGCAATTGTGAATTTTTCCGCGGTTGCTTTTCAAACACGGAAAGATGTGCTATGATATTTGGCGTATTCTGATAGAAACGGAGTGATTTTTGATGAAAAAAACAATTCTCAGAAAATATGCGCAGCTGATCGCCAAGGTCGGTGCGAACGTTCAGAAGGGGCAGGAGGTCTTTATTCACGCCGAGCTTGACCAGCCGGAATTCGTCCAGATGGTCGTTGAGGAGTGCTACAAGCTGAAGGCCAAGAAGGTCGTCGTGGATTGGAACTATCAGCCGCTCCAGAAGCTGCACGTCCGCTATCGGAGCCTGTCCACACTTTCCACGCTCTCCAGCTACGACGAGGCGCGCTGGCAGCACTATGTGGACGTGCTTCCCTGCCGGATCTATCTGATCTCCGAGGATCCCGACGGCCTCAAGGGCATCAATCAGGAAAAACTGATGAAGTCCCAGCAGAAGCTTTACCCCATCATCAAGCCGTACCGCGATAAGATGGAAAACAAATATCAGTGGTGCATCGCGGCCGTTCCCGGCGCGGCGTGGGCCAAGAAGCTCTTCCCGGAGCTGCGCACCTCGCAGGCCATCGAAAAGCTGTGGGAAGCCATCCTCGCCACCAGCCGCGTGGACGACGATCCCATTGCCGCGTGGGAATCGCACAACAAGGATCTGCACGACCGCTGCGCCTACCTCAACAGCCTCGGCATCGAGGAGCTGCGCTATCACTCCGCGAACGGTACCGACTTCTCCGTCGGCATGATCCCCGAGGGGGAGTTCAAGGGTGGCGGTGACACCAGCCTTCAGGGCACTTTCTTCAACCCCAACATTCCCACCGAGGAATGCTTCATCTCCCCGATGAAGGGCAAGGCCGAGGGCGTCGTGTATTCGACGAAGCCGCTGTCCTATCAGGGCCAGCTGATCGAGGACTTCTGGATCCGCTTCCATGAGGGCAAGGCCGTCGAATGGCACGCGGAGAAGAACAATGAGCTGCTCAGCAAGCTGATCGGCATGGACGAGGGCAGCGCCTACCTCGGCGAGTGCGCGCTCGTTCCGTTCAACTCCCCCATCAACGAGACCGGCATCCTGTTCTACAACACGCTGTTTGACGAGAACGCCTGCTGCCATCTCGCGCTCGGCATGGGCTTCGCCGACACCATCCGCGATTTCGAGCACAAGACGCTCGAGGAGTGCCGCGCGCTGGGCGTGAACGATTCCTCCGTCCACGAGGACTTCATGATCGGCTCGGCAGACCTTTCCATCGATGCAGTCTGCACCGGCGGCAAGACCGTCGCCATCTTCCGCGACGGCACCTGGGCCTTCTGACAGAGCAATAGAGCAATACCGGACAGAAACCCCCGGCTGTGCGCTGCACAGCCGGGGTCATTGTATGCAAAAGGGGAGATGGGGTCAGAAAAAGAAAAATCGCTGTGAATGAAACATTCACAGCGATCATGGAGCGGGTGACGAGGCTCGAACTCGCTACCTCCACCTTGGCAAGGTGGCGCTCTACCGGATGAGCTACACCCGCATCTCAAATGCAGGTGTTATTATAGCAGAAAAACGGGAAAAGTCAAGCCCCAAATTGCGCCTTCCGAAAAATTACCCGGCAGGGGGGGCCGGTAAGGGTTCCGGCTCGCCGGGTTCCTCCGGGGCAGGCTCCTCCTCGGACGGAGAACCCTCCTCCGGGTCAAAGGGCAGCTCGCCCGGCTGCTCCGCTGCGGGTGCGTCGTCCCCGTCCGGCGGCGTGTCCGGTTCCGGACGGATACAGGCCGGATACTGCGCCGTATCCCAGTAATAGTCCGTCATGTCCGCATCGCTCAACAGACGCAGCTCGCCGCTCTCCAGAAGGTCACGGAAGGTGTCAACATGGTAATACATGCCGTCCAGAGAGAGAATGTTCCACCAGTGGGCGCTGCCCTGATACAGCCCGGACACGGTCACGCAGTTCAGTCCGATCTCGTCGCACAGCAGCTGCCAGCTCTGTGCGGCGCTTTTGCTGCTGGTGATGCCGTCACACAGATGGGAGTAGACCGGCGTGCTCGTTTCGCGCACAACATAGCTGAAGCGCTCGAGCAGATAGGTAAAAAGAAGCGTGGCCTTTTCCAGCTCTGTGTCGCGGTAGCGGACATAGACCGAGGCGGCGTGCAGCGTATCGTCCACGGCCTGCGCCATGTCGCGGAGCGTCTGCTCGTCATACGGATAGGTGAAGGTCATCTCCACAATGCAGGGCGTGCTGTTTTCCGGATAAGAGGTGCAGCGTACCTCCGGCATGGCCATGAGCCTGCCGGGGTTCTGGTCAAAATAGCTCTGCGCCTCCGCAACGTAGTCCAGCGGCAGATTGAAGCCGGTGTAGAGCACGAGACGGCTTCCGTACCGGTCCATCGTCCTGCGGATCAGCGCCTGCGCGTTGGCGGCGCTCGAAACGTGCCGCAGCTCGTCCGGGGGGACAATGCCCTGCCGGAACGTGATGTCGATCCCGATCTCATAATACGACACGATCAGCGAGCAGCTGTGCGTCATATAGTCCACCATGTACGCGCCGTAGGGGTCCTCGCGCGCAATCTGATACGCCGCTGTGCTCAGATCCTCCTCCACATCGCCGCCGTTGTAGCTCTGCACGCGGATGACACCGTGCTCGATGCCGCCCTTGACAAAGCTGCGGATGGCGTCCTTGAGGCCGGCAAAATCCCGCGCGGACAGCACATCCGCGTTCTGTGCGACCTCGCCGGAGGTGCTGTGCTCGCTGACGCGCACATACTGCGACGGAACGAACGCAGAACACGCGCTGCATATCAGGCAGAACGCCAGAATCAGGAACAAGAGCCGTTTCATGCGTGCGCCTCCTTTTGCCGCAGAGTGGGGACGGGTCAAATCGTGTCGGAATAGCGCATGAAGCCCTCGCCAAGGACCTGATGCGCGTCTTGCAGGATCATGAAGGCATTGGGGTCGATGCGGCTGACCAGATCTTTCAGCTCCGTGATCTGGCGGCGGCGGATGGCGCACATGACGACCTGGCGGCTGTCTCCGTGATAGCCGCCGTGCGCATCCAGAAGCGTGGTGCCGCGTTCGAGCTTGCGTGCGATCTCCGCGACGATTTCAGAGTATTTGTCGGAGATGATGAGTGCCATGGAGGAATAGTCCAGACCGTAGATCACGCTGTCCATGACCAGCGCCGAGACATACAGCGGCAGGGCAGAGTAGAGCGTTCTGGTGATGTCGTGGAACACGACGCCCGTCAGCGTGACGGTGATGATGTCGAGGATGAGCATGAGACGGCTGAGCTTCAGTCTGCGGAAGCGCTTGCGCAGCAGCTTTGCCATGATGTCAGAGCCGCCCGTGGAGGCGCCTGCCATAAACACGAGGCCAAGGCCGAGTCCGGTCAGACCGCCGCCGTAGAGCGCCGCCAGCATCAGATCGATTTTGGGAACGGGAATGATCGTCAGAAGGTCGAGCAGAACGGTGCTGAACAGCATGCCGAGCATGGAGCCGATGAAGAAGCGCCGTCCAAGCTCCTTATAGCCGAGCAGGAACAGGGGGATGTTGATGGCGGCGAAATACGCGCCGATGCTGCCGAAGCCGAGCAGCTCGCGCAGGATCATGGCGATGCCGGTGATGCCGCCGACGTTGATGTTGTTCGGGTCCAGAAAGAGGTCGAAGCCGAGTGAAAAGACCGTGCAGCCAAGTAGGATCGTGCCGACAAATTTGAGTTCTCTCCAAATGATTTCCCGTTTCAAGCGAATTCCTCCCACAAATTACTCGATTTTGATTTCCTGCCTACAAGCTTCTGTTTATAATTCCAGCGAGATCTGTTTCTCCTCGCTGTCCTCCTCGCGCAGCAGTGCGCCCGCTGCCGGAAGCGTCCGCGTGCGGTAGCGGGACTCGTTGACGATGCCGGCCTGCGCCAGCGGGACGGCGCGCTGCAAGACAGCCTTTTTCTTGAGCGCCATCACAGCCACGCCCTGCGTGGCGCGCGTGGTCTTGACGGCGATCTGCGCCGTGGAGAAGATGAGGCAGCGCCCGTCCGAGGCGTAGAGCGCGATCTGTGCGTCCTCGCAGAGCGGCAGAATGGCGCGGATGGGGCTCTTATCGGAATAGGCGCCCGTCAGACGCTTGCGGTTCGTCTTTGTCTCATAGCCCGCGAGCGCGACCTTGGCGGCCTTGCCGTTTTCAAAGACAAAGAGGATCTTGCCCTGATAATCGCCCGGCAGCACGGCGGTCAGGAAGCTCTCGCCCTCGTCAAAGCCGAGCTTTCCGGCGAGATATTCGCCCAGCACCGAGGCCTTGGAATCCTCGAAGTCACTCAGGCGGCACTTATAGACCTGACATTTGTCGGTAAAGACCAGAAGCTCCTGATTGTTGCTCGTCTCCTGCGAGAAAAGCAGGCCGTCGCCCTCCTTGAACTTCTGCTCGCTCGCCATGCGCAGCGACTGCGGCGTGATCTTCTTGAAATAGCCCTCGCGTGAGACGAAGACGGTGACGGGATAGTCCGGCACGTCCGGCTCCTCGTCCGGCGCGTCCTCGTGATCGTAGACCAGCGTGGTCATGCGCTCCTTGCCGTACTTGTCCGCCACGGCCCTGAGCTCCTTGACGATGACGTCGCGGAGCTTTTGCTCGCTTTTCAAAAGCGCGTCCAGCTCGGCGATCTCCTTTTCCAGTTCGCTCGTTTCCTCGAGCTTTTTGAGGATGTATTCCTTGTTGATGTTGCGCAGCTTGATCTCAGCGACAAAGTTTGCCTGGATCTCGTCGATGCCGAAGCCGATCATCAGGTTCGGTACGACCTCGGCATCCAGCTCCGTCTCGCGGATGATGGCGATGGCCTTGTCGATGTCGAGCAGGATCCTGCCAAGACCCTTGAGCAGATGCAGGCGGTCGCGCTTTTTCTGGAGATTGAAGTACACGCGCCGGCGCACGCATTCGGTGCGCCATGCCGTCCACTCCGTCAGGATCTCGCGCACACCCATCACGCGCGGCTGCCCGGCGATCAGGATGTTGAAGTTGCAGCCGAACGAGTCTTGCAGCGTCGTGGCCTTAAAGAGCTTCTGCATGAGCTTTTCCGGGTCGACGCCGCGCTTGAGGTCGATGGTGAGCTTGAGACCGTTCAGATCGGTCTCGTCGCGCATGTCGGCGATCTCGCGGATCTTTCCGGCCTTGATCAGCTCCGCGACCTTGTCCATGATGATCTCCGTCGCGGTGGTGTAGGGGATCTCATAGATCTCGATCATGTTGCCGTCCTTGAGATAACGCCATTTGGCGCGCAGACGGAACGTGCCGCGGCCGGTGTTGTAGATCTGGAGCATTTCCGCCGCATCGTAGAGGATCTCGCCGCCGGTCGGAAAATCGGGTGCGGGAAGCGTGTCCAGCAGGTCGGCGTCCGGGTTTTTGATGAGCGCGGCGGCGGTAGCGCACACCTCGCGGAGGTTGAAGGAGCAGATGTTGGACGCCATGCCGACGGCGATGCCCATGTTGGCCGAGACCAGCACGTTCGGGAACGTGGTCGGCAGGAGCGACGGCTCCTGCATGGTCGAGTCGTAGTTGTCAACAAAGTCAACGGTATCGGAGTCGATGTCGCGGAACAGCTCGGCGCAGAGCGGGTCGAGCTTTGCCTCGGTGTAACGCGAGGCGGCGTAGGCCATGTCGCGCGAGTAGACCTTGCCGAAGTTGCCCTTCGAGTCAACAAACGGATGCAGCAGCGATTCGTTGCCGCGCGCAAGGCGCACCATCGTCTCATAGATGGCCTGATCGCCGTGGGGGTTGAGGCGCATGGTCTGGCCGACGATGTTGGCGGATTTTGTCCGCGCGCCGGTCAGAAGGCCCATTTTGTACATCGTATACAGGAGCTTGCGGTGAGACGGCTTGAAGCCGTCGATCTCCGGGATGGCGCGCGAGACGATGACCGACATGGCGTAGGGCATGTAGTTCGTCTCGAGCGTATCGCAGATGGCCTGCTCCACGGTCGCGCCGCGCAGCCCCTGCACCTTCGGATCGATCCGCTTTTTTGCTTCGGTTTCTTTTTTCTTTGCCATTTTTTTCGTCCTTTGCCCTCGTGCTGCCGGCGTTACGACACGTCGAGCTGATCGAGGTATTTATAGCCGTTTTCGGCGATGTGGTCCTTGCGGCCCTGGAGATTGTCACCCAGCAGCAGGTCGAAGATCTGCTGCGTCCGCTCGACGTCCTCGGGCATGACCTTGATGAGACGGCGCGTTTCGGGATTCATCGTCGTCATCCACATCATTTCCGGGTCGTTCTCGCCAAGACCCTTTGAGCGCTGGACGGTGATCTTTTTGCCGTCCAGCTCTTTGACAATGGCGGCCTTCTCCGCCTCGGTATAGGCAAACCACGTCTTGTCCTTGCAGCCGATCTCGTACAGCGGCGACTCGGCGATGTAGACGTAGCCCTCACGGATGAGGGTGGGGCAGAGGCGGTAGATCATGGTCAGGATCAGCGTCCGGATCTGGTAGCCGTCCACGTCGGCGTCGGTGCAGATGACGACCTTGTTCCAGCGGAGGCTTCCGAGGTCAAACGGCGGCAGATCCTTTGCGATCTTTTTCGTCTGCACCTCCACGCCGCAGCCGAGCACGCGGATGAGATCGGTGATGATCTCTGATTTGAAAATGCGGTCGTAATCCGCCTTCAGGCAGTTGAGGATCTTGCCGCGGACGGGCATGATGCCCTGAAATTCCGCGTCGCGCGAGAGCTTGACCGAGCCGAGTGCGGAATCGCCCTCGACGATGTAGATCTCACGCCGCGAGACGTCCTTTGTCCGGCAGTCGACGAATTTCTGCACACGGTTGGAGATGTCAAGGTTGCCGGTCAGCTTTTTCTTGATGGTGACGCGCGCCTTTTCCGCCGATTCACGGCTGCGCTTGTTGACGAGCACCTGATCGGCGATGCGGTCGGCCTCCTGCTTGTTTTCGATGAAGTAGATGTTCAGGCGGCTGCGGAAAAACTCGGTCATGGCCTCCTGAACGAACCGGTTGGTGATGGCCTTTTTCGTCTGGTTTTCATACGAGGTCTGCGTGGAGAAGCAGTTCGTCACCAGCACCAGACAGTCCGCCACGTCCTGAAACGTGATCTTCGACTCGCCCTTGGCGTATTTGTTTGTCTGCTTGAGATAGGCGTCAATGGCGTAGACAAAGGCGTTCTTCGCCGCCTTCTCCGGCGCGCCGCCGTGCTCGAGCCACGAGGAATTGTGATAATACTCGGTGAGGCTGATCTTATTGGAGAAGCAGACCGCGGCGGAAATGCGGACCTTATACTCGGGCTTGTCCTCGCGGTCGCGGCCTCTGCGCTCAGCCTCCCAGTACTGCGGCATGGTGAGCGCCTGATCCTCGGTCAGCTCGCGGACGTAGTCCAAAATACCCTGCTGATAACAGTAGTCCGCCGTTTCGAATTTTCCGGGCGCGGACTCATTGCGGAAGCGGAACGTGACGCCCGCGTTTACAACGGCCTGACGCTTGAGCATGTCCTCGAAATACTCCTTCGGGACGCGGATGTCGGTAAAGACGTCCAGATCCGGCAGCCAGCGGAACGTGGAGCCGGTCTTGCGGCGGTCGGTCGGCTCCTTGCCCATCTCCCCGACAAGCTCGCCGCGTTCAAAGTGCAGAGAGTATTTCCAGCCGTCGCGGCGGATGGTCGCGTCAAAATAGCGCGAGGCATACTGCGTGGCGCACGCGCCAAGGCCGTTGAGACCGAGCGAGAATTCATAGTCGCCGCCGGCGTTGTTGTCGTACTTGCCGCCCGCGTACAGCTCGCAGAAAACCAGCTCCCAGTTGTAGCGGCCCTCTTTTTCGTTCCAGTCAACGGGGCAGCCGCGGCCGAAGTCCTCGACCTCGATGGAGCAGTCGGCATAGCGCGTCACGATCACAAGATCGCCGTGACCCTCGCGCGCCTCGTCGATGGCGTTGGATAAAATTTCAAATATTGCGTGCTCGCAGCCCTCCAGCCCGTCGGAGCCGAAGATGACGGCGGGGCGCTTGCGCACGCGGTCGGCGCCCTTGAGGGCGGAGATGCTGTCGTTGCCGTAGGATTGTTGTTTGTTCATTGCTTCCTCACATATTCTGGCGTTTGATAAGGCATTAAAACCCACTATATTGTTATTAGTATATCCGTTTTTGCCGGTGAAGTCAAGATTTCCCGCGCACCGCGCCGCTGCGGACGGAGTGAAGCAGGGAAAAAGATTGTCCCGATTTTCGGCAAATGGCCAGTTGCAATCCGCGCCTTTTCGCGGTATCATTTAAGTTGAGAAAATGTTGAGGTGTTTCCAATGAGCAAATGTGGATTTGACAATGATAAGTATTTGAAGCTGCAATCACAGAAGATCCTTGAGCGGGTCGACCACTTCGGCGGCAAGCTCTATCTGGAGTTCGGCGGCAAGCTCTTTGACGATTACCACGCCTCGCGCGTGCTGCCGGGCTTCGAGCCGGACAGCAAGATCAAAATGCTCCTTCAGCTCAAGGAGCAGGCGGAGATCGTCATTTCCATCAACGCCGCGCACATCGAAATGAGCAAGCGCCGCGGCGACCTCGGCATCACGTACGACATGGACGTGATGCGGCTGATCGACGCCTTCCGCGCCATCGGACTGTACGTCGGCAGCGTCGTCATCACGCAGTATCACGGCCAGCATGCCGCAGACCTCTTTGAGCACAAGCTCGAGGCGCTCGGCGTGCGCGTCTACCGCCACTATCCGATCGACGACTATCCCTCGAACGTCCAGCTCATCGTCTCGGACGAGGGCTACGGCAAAAACGACTATGTCGAGACTTCCCGGCCCGTCGTCGTCGTGACCGCACCCGGACCCGGCTCCGGCAAAATGGCGACGTGCCTGAGCCAGCTCTATCACGAGCATCGCCGCGGCAACCGCGCGGGCTATGCGAAATATGAGACCTTCCCGGTCTGGAATCTGCCGCTCAAGCATCCGGTGAACCTTGCCTACGAGGCCGCGACGGCAGATCTGGCGGATGTGAACATGATCGACCCCTTCCATCTTGAGGCCTACGGCGTCACGACCGTCAATTATAACCGCGACATCGAGATCTTCCCCGTCGTCGAGGCCATGTTCCGCCGCATCTACGGCGAGTGCCCGTATAAGAGCCCGACGGACATGGGCGTCAACATGGTCGGCTACGCCATCTCGGATGACGAGGTGTGCTGCGAGGCATCGAAGCAGGAGATCATCCGCCGCTATTTTGCCACGGCGTGCAGCGTGCGCAAGGGTCTCTCCGAGCCGGGTGAGCTCAAAAAGCAGGAAATGCTGATGCGCTATCTGAACATCGACCCCACCATGCGCCGCACTGTCCCTGCCGCACGCGCCAAGGCCGAGCAGACCGGCGCGCCTGCCGCCGCCATCGAGCTGCCGGACGGCCGCATCGTCACCGGCCGCACCTCCGGCCTGATGGGCGCGTCGTGCGCGGCGCTGCTCAACGCGCTCAAGCTCCTTGCGGGCATTGACGACAAGGTCAATCTGATCTCCCCGATGGTGCTCGCGCCCATTCAGCACCTCAAGGTCGAGCATCTGGGCAACACCAACCCGCGCCTGCACACCGACGAGGTTTTGATCGCACTTTCCATGAGCGCTGTCACCAACCCCACCGCCGAGCTGGCGATGGAGGCGCTGGCGGGACTTCGCGGAAGCGAGGTGCATTCGTCCGTCAT
Source organism: uncultured Eubacteriales bacterium (assembly GCA_900548625.1). Classification (GTDB taxonomy): domain Bacteria; phylum Bacillota; class Clostridia; order Oscillospirales; family Oscillospiraceae; genus CAG-170. Next base: position 15,539 of record URLO01000018.1, read on the forward strand.
TCTCTCGTCCGTCGATGAAAATGTGTTCAAAAAGCTCGGCGCGAACGTCACCTTCGAGCCGGTCTACCAGACCCATTCGCTGTATCACAAGTGATCTCTCTTTCCGGATACAGGAGGAACGAGCATGAGAAGAAAAAAGAAACGTTCACCCCTGACGGCGCTGGTCGTGATCCTCTGTCTGGCGCTGCTGGGCGGCGCGGGCTATCTTCTGTGGAGGGCGCTTCCGCAGAAAAAAGCGCCCGACACCGTTTCCTCGCTGGAAACGGGCGCCGTTTTTGAAAATGACAACAGAAGCGCCGTCCAGCCGGAGCGCGAGCAGGACTACGACGGCGAGCGCCCTGCGCCGCAGACGCAGCAGGAGCCCGCGCAGGAGGAGCCTGTGCCAGATGAGCAGCCTGCGGAGCAGCCCGGGAGCGAGGCCTCGCCGGAGCAAACGCTTGCAAAGCAGACGCTTGCGGCCATGTCGCTGGATGAGAAGATATGGCAGCTCTTTTTCGTCACGCCGGAGTCTCTGACCGGCTATCCGAAGGTCACGGAGGCGGGGCTTGCGACGAAGGAGGCGCTCGGCTACAAGCCGGTCGGCGGCCTGATCTATTTTGCGCAGAATCTGGAGGATCGGGAGCAGGTCACCGCCATGCTCACCACCGTCCAGACCTTCACGAAGATCCCGCTGTTCCTCGGCACCGACGAGGAGGGCGGCACGGTCAGCCGTGTCGGCTCAAACGCGGCGCTCGGCGGACAGAACATCGGGGATATGGCGTCCTACGGCGCGGCGGGCGACCCGGCGGCGCTCTATAACGCCATGTGTACCGTTGCCGGTATGCTGACGGGGCTGGGCTTCAACATGGACTTTGCGCCGGTCGCGGACGTGAGCGGCGGCAGAACGGACAACGTGATCGGCAGCCGTTCGTTCGGCACCGAGCCGGAGCTTTGTGCATCGATGGTCTCTGTGGCGCTGGGCGCCCTTCAGGACAGCGGCGTTGCCGCCTGCCTCAAGCACTTCCCGGGCTACGGCAGCGCCGTCACCGACGACCACTACGGCACATCGGTTCTGAACAAGACTGCCGAGGAGCTGGAAGGCTGCGACCTGCTGCCGTTTGCCTCCGGCATTGAAGGCGGCGCGGCCTTTGTCATGGTCTCGCATCTGAGCGTGCCCGCCGTCACCGGCGACGAGACGCCTGCCGATCTCTCCGAAAAAATAATTTCCGAGCTGCTGCGGAACAAACTCGGCTTTGAGAACGTCATAATCACAGACGCACAGAATATGGCCTCCATCACCGACCACTACACCCCGGCTGAGGCCGCCGTCGGCGCGCTGAAAGCGGGCGCGGACATGATCCTCATGCCGGCCGACCTGAAGGCGGCGCATGACGGTGTGGCAGCGGCCGTGAAGGACGGCACGCTGAGCGAGGCACGTCTGAACGAAAGCGTCCTGCGCATCCTGACCGTCAAGGCACGCTTCGGCATTTTGACCGAGGTGCCGCAGGAGGACGCGGACTGAGTAAATAAGGAGAGAGCATTATGGAAAACAAGAAGCTATGCAGAGCGGCGTTTGACAAGAAGATCTTTGGCGTCTGCGGCGGCATCGCGCACTATCTGGGGGTCGATTCGACCATGGTGCGTCTGGTCACCGTGCTGCTGGTCTTTTTTGCGGGACTGAGCCTCTGGGCGTACATCATTGCGGCGCTCATCATGCCAGAAACATCGGAATATTGATTCAAAATGTCAAAGACGGGCTTGTCGAAATACTTTTTTGACAAGCGCGAATGGAGCGTATCGATACAGATACGCTCCATTTCTCATGCCAACAGACTATGTAACAGGGTGCAGACCCTTGGCTCTCCCTTCGGGAGAGCTGTCACCGCAGGTGACTGAGAGGGTCTTGCGCCCGCGGGACGTCATCTGCCTGCGAAGGCGCCGGCATTTTCCGATTGGACATTGCTATTATTTGCCCTCTCCGTCCTCGCTGCGCTCGGCCACCTCTCCCACAGGGAGAGGCAAGGGGTGCCGGGAGGGAAACAGTTTTACGCCCTCCGACTTTTTGCGTCCATCAAAAGATACGGAGATACACCCTAGGCGCTGCCTTGCGGCGCACGGCGGCGGACGCTCGGGTAGAGCGCCGCGTTTGTATGCGGAAGAAAGCGCGCCGCGATCATGTTTTCCACAAACCTGTCGATTTCGCCGAACTGCACATACGCGGCCTGTGCGGCAAACTGCCGCACGCGGGCGAGCTGCTCTGCCTCGAGCAGCAGCTTTTTCACGCCGCCGAGCGAGCTGTTGCCGAGGATTTTGAACTTTTCACGCGGAATGTCGGGATACATGCCGATGGTGACGGCAGATTCCAGATCGAGATGCGTGCCAAAGCCGCCTGAGAGATAAAACGTCCCCACTTCGTCAAGCGACACGCCTGCCGCCTCCATGAGCGTCTGCACCATCGTAAACGCAGCCGCCTTGCAGCGGACAAACTCGGCAATGTCGTCCTGCGTGAACGAAAGCGGCCCGTTCGGCGACATGGCGTAGACAATGGCAGGGACGTTGCGCCCGCTTTTTTCCTCCCACACGGTCCGGATCTGGGGCGATGCGTCCGGGTCGAGCGTCCCGTCTCCGGCGATCCAGCCGGCAAGGTAGCCCTCGGCGATCAGATCGACGATGCCGGAGCCGCAGATGCCGAGCGGAGCCGCGCCGCCGATCGTCTCACAGCGCAGGCGGTTGTCTGCGCCGATGCGCACGCGGCAGACAGCGCCCGGCTCGGCGCGCATACCGGAGCGGCTGACCGCGCCCTCCAGCGCGGGACCTGCCGCGCCTGCGCCGGTCAGCAGATAGTCCCGGCAGCCGAGCGCCAGCTCGCCGTTCGTCCCGACGTCGAGAAACACCGCGAGGTCGGGGCGCGTGTCCATATCCGTCATCAAAAGCCCCGCCGTGATGTCGCCGCCGAGATAATTTGCGACGGCGGGCATACAGAACACATTGCAGCAGAGCGGCAGCGCCAGCTCCGACGCCGGAACGATGCCGGGGTCGAGGAAAACGGGCGTGTAGGGGCTCTGGAAGACCTGCCACGGCTCGCAGCCGAGCAGAAGGTGTATCATCGTGGTGTTGCCGCCGATGCCGAGCACGGCGATCTCCTCCGGCAGGACGGCGGCTTTCTCGCAGCAGGAATCGATCAGACTGCGGATGCTGCCGAGCAGCAGCGTTTGCAGCTCGTGCAGATGCGCCGCGTTGTCCTTGGCGTAGAAAATGCGGTCGAGGATGTTGTCTCCGAGTGCGCACTGCCCGTTGAAGCAGCCTGCGCGGGACAGAACCTCGCCGTCCGGCAGGTGCAGCAGCTCCATTTCCAGCGTTGTCGTCCCAATGTCGAGCGCCAGCGCGAAAAACCGCGCGGTCGTGTCTCCGGGCTCGACGCGCACCACTGTCCAGCCGTGCTCTGCGGGACTGAGCGTCGCGGTCACGCGGTAGTCATCCGCACGCAGAGCCGGATAGAGCGCCTGCATCGCCGCGAGCGTCATGTGTACCGTCTCCGGCTCCAGCGCCCGCAGCAGCCGCGCCCGGTCATCGAGCGGATCGTCTGCCGAGGGCTTCGGGAGCGTGAGATATTCCTTCCTTGCAAAGGGCTTCATGCCGGGTGCCTCCATGCGAAAAATGGTTTGTTTGACATGCTCAGCCTCTGTATCCGATGGCGGCGGAGATCTTTGCCGCGGCATCGGTCACAAGCACGATCGCCTGCTGGAATTCGTCCGTATGGAGCTGGCGGAACATGCCGACCGTGCCGAACGCATACGCGACCTCGCCGGAGGCGTTGCGGATGGGCGCGGAGACCGAACGCAGGCCGGGCTTGAACTCGCCGTTTTCCACGGCGTAGCCCTGCTCGCGGATGCGCTGAAGCTCCGCTGTGAACTGCTCCGGCTGCGTGAGCGTGTTGGGGGTGTAGGCCTTCAGCTCCGCCTGACGCAGGATGCGGCGGCACTCGGCCTGCGACACCGAGGCAAGAAACAGCTTTCCCTGCGACGTGCAGTGTGCCGGAAGGCGCGCGCCGACCTCGGAGACAACGCGCAGACTTGCGCGGCTCTCCTCCTCCGCCAGCGTCACGACGTTGGCGCGGTCAAAGACCGACAGGAAAACAGACTCGCCCAGCGTCTGACACACGCTCTGCATATACGGGCGGGCGATCGTGCTGATGTCCCACGAATTGCTGACGGCGCAGCCATACTCAAACAGCCGGATCCCCAGCCAGTAGCGCCCGTCGGGGCCCTGCTCGATCAGTCCCGAGGCGCGCATCGTCGAAAGCAGACCGTGGATCGTGCTCTTGGGCCAGCCCGTCTCGCGGTAGAGATCCGTCAGCGCGGCAGGTCGTCCCTTTGCCGTCAGAATATCCAAAAGGGTGATGGCCTTTGCCACAGAATGAATGGTTTTTCCATCGTTTTCTGCCATGTGTGTCCCCTCCTAAAAATCTTTTTTTCAGTATAACAATTCTTTTGCACATCGACAATAGGGCATATTCGACATTGCCGAAAAGTATACTGCTTTTCAAGAACGGCAAAAGTTTACCATATGTTCATTGTAACTGGGCGCGAATGTGATACAATAAATAAACTATATACTTGAAAGGAATCTGTGTCATGCCTCCTGCTCTGTCGTATATTCTCAGCGCCGTGGCCGGGTATCTGCTCGGCTCGATCAGCATTTCGATCCTTCTCTCGCGCCATCTGTTTCATCAGGACATCCGTGGGGAGGGCAGCGGAAACGCAGGCGCGACGAATGTTGCGCGTGTATTCGGCCTGCGCGCGGGTGCGCTGACGTTTTTGGGGGACTTCCTGAAAACAGTGCTCTCGCTCTGGCTTGGAAATCTGCTCGGCGGCACGGTCGGCATGTGCATCGCGGTCGCGGCAGCACTGATCGGGCACTGCTTCCCGGTCTACTACGGCTTCCGCGGCGGCAAGGCTGTCTCGGCGGGTGCGGCGGCGGCGCTTGCCATTGACTGGCGGGTATTTGTGATCGCGCTGGCTGTTTTTGCGGTGGCGGCGCTTTTGAGCCGGACGGCCTCCGTCTCGTCGATGTCGGCGGCGCTGGCAGTCGGCGTTTCCTCTATCTTTCTTGCGCCGACGGCGGCGCAGCGGATCCTCGGTGTGTTCACGGGGGTGCTCGTCATTGTGATGCACCGGAGCAACATCCGGCGGCTGCTTGCCGGCACGGAGCCGAAGTTCCACCCCGGCCAGAGACCGCCAAGGGCAAAATAATCCCGAAGCGCAGCGCACAAATTATGCGCGCAGTCGGGTGCAGTCTTTTCAACCGCGAACCAAGCCCCTGCGCTTCGCGGTTGAGAGCTTGCCAAAAAGACTCTTTGACAAGCTCAAAAAGCGTGACCGGAACAATCCGGTCACGCTTTTTGTCTGCTTATTCCTCGTCGGAGGCGGGGGTGCTCTTGTAGCGGCTGTACGCCACGACGATGCGGCGGTTCGGCTCGGTGCCGGTGGAGAAGGTGGTCACGTCGGGATGATCCTGAAGGGCGGCATGGATGACATGGCGCTCATAGGCGTTCATCGGCTCGAGCGTGATGTTGCGGCGGTACCTGACGACCTTGCCCGCGACCTTCGACGCCAGACGCTGAAGGGACTCCTCGCGCTTGAGACGGTAGTTCTCGGCATCGACATTGATGCGCACGCGCTTGGTCTGGCCGCGGTTGACGGCGTAATTCGTCAGATGCTGGATGGCGTCGAGCGTCTCACCGCGGCGGCCGATCAGAATGCCGAGATTTTCACCGACCAGATCGACCATATAGGTCTCGTCGGCGGACTTGGCGGCATGGGGCACGGCGTTGGAGCCCATGTGCTCCAGCAGACCCTTGACAAACTGCTCGATCTGTTCCTCGACAGAGCCGGGTTCGGCGGGGGCGTAGACCTTCGGCTCGGCCGGAGCGCTCTGCTCGGCGGCTGCCTTCGGCGCCTTCGGAGCCTTCGGCTGCTGCGGCTTGCGCTCAGGGCGCGGCTTGGGCTCGCGCGCGGGCTTCGGCTGCTGCGGCTTGGGCTCGGGACGGGACTGTGCCATGGCCGGCGCGGGCGCTGCCGGAGCGGCGGGCGCGATGACCTTCGGTGCGGAGGCAGGCTCCTGCACGGGCTTTTTGGGCTTGCTTCTGGAGGCAGAGGAGAGCGCGGGCTTGGGCGGCTCGTCCGGTGCTTCATAGGTCACCTTGACCCTCGCGGGCTGCGCGCCGATGCCAAGGAAACCGGATCTGGGATTGTCCAGCACTTCGACCGAGACGCTGTCGCGGTCCATGCCGAGCTGCTCGAGCGCGGCTGCGATCGCGAGGTCAATGGTCTTGCCGGTAGCGGTAATGAATTTTTCCATATTCTACGTTACTCCTCGGATTTTGCATCCGCATCCTGCGCGGATGCCTTCTTGCCATAGTGGGCGGGATCGTAAGCACGGCCCTTGCAGTAGGGGCGGCTGGGGTCGCCGGAGAGCGGCTTCTTTTCGTCCTGCTCGTCGGCTGCGGCAGGGTTCTTTTTCGCCTCGTAGTCGCGTGCGGCGGCTGCGGCGGCTTCCTTTTCCTGCTGCTTCAGCTTTTTCTTGCTGACGTTGTCCTGGATGCCGTCGGGATTCTGCTCGCGGCGAAGGGCGCGCTGACGCTCCTTCTCAGCCTCCTCCAGACGCTTCATGGCGGCGCGCTCCTGGCGCTCGGCGTCCTCCGCGTCATAGATCTTGCGGAAGTGGACGGTCAGGAAATAGTCCTGCACAGCGCCGAACAGGGCCTGCGCGATCCAGTAGATGGAGATCGCGGCGGGCATGGAATAGCCGATCCAGAGCGACATGATCGGCATCATGAGCATCATGGTGGTGTTGGTCTGCGCCGCGGCCTTGGCAGCCTCGGCGTCCTGCTCGCCGTCTTCGTTGGTGGCGACCTTGTTGTTCATCTTCTGGCTGACGAACATCGAGAGCATCTGAAGACCGCCGGAAACCAGCGGGATCAGGAACAGACCGATCTGGTTCCATGCAGGGTTTTCCCACGTCCAGAAGCTGAACGACGGGATCTCGGCAAGGTTGATGCCGAGGAAGGTGAAGCTGATCTCGCGGAGCGAGGCTGCCTCAAAGATGGGCAGCGCCTTCAGCTCCTCAAGGAACTCACCGAGATGGCCTGCCGCGGCAAGCTGGTCATAGAAGCTGTTGCCGCCGAGGGTGACGCCGCTGGCCTTGATATAGGCGACGACGGCGGCCGCGATCGAACGGCTGTTGTGCATCATATACGTGATCGGCTCACGGATGACGTAGTACAGCGGCAGCATGATCAGCAGCGGAATGAACGACCAGAGACATCCGCCGCTCATCGAAACGCCCTCGTCCTTGTAAAGCTGCTGAAGCGCAAGCTGATATTTCTGCTTGTCATCGCCGTATTTTGCTTCGAGTGCCTTGGCAAGCGGCGCAAGACGCGACATTTTCAGCATGCTTTTCTTGCTCTTGATGCTCATCGGGAGCAGCACGAGCTTGACGATGAGGGAGAACAGGATCAGCGCCACGCCGTAGTTGTTTGCAAACCGGTCAAGCCAGTCAAGCAGATAACCGAACGGGACGCGGATGATGTCCGAGAGGGACATTTTGTCCTGTGTGGAGTCGAGCGCCTCCTGCGCGGCCTGCGCCGGTTCGAGCGAGGTGCTTTCATCGTTGGCAGCCGGAGCGTTCATGGCGCAGCCGGCCAGCGCGAGGATCATGAGCAGTGCGAGGAACAGTGCAAGGAATCTTTTCATTTGTTATCCTCCAAAGTGGGGATGCCGGGAGCCGGGCACAGCCCGTGCGCCCTACGGCACCGGATCAAAGTAGTCACCCTTGTAAAAAGGATGGCACCGCAGAAACCGCCGTACAGCCAAAATGCCGCCTTTCCATGCGCCGTGCTTTGTGATGGCCTCCAGTGCATACTGGGAGCACGTCGGCGTAAACCGGCAGCGGGGCGGAAAGGCGGGTGAAATGTGCTTCTGATAAAACCGGATCAGGGCGAGAAAGAGCCGTTTCATTGCGTGTCCTCATGCCTCAGAAGCGACAGCTTCTCCGCAAGCGACAGGTAGGCTTGCTCAAGCTCGCGATACGGCGCGTCCATGGCGCGCCCTCTCACCACGACCACGATGTCGTAGCCGGGAAGAAACTGCGTCTCGTGCAGCCGGTAGATCTCACGCAGACGGCGGCGGACACGGTTGCGCCGGACGGCGCAGCCGAGCTTCGCGTTGACCGTCAGGCCGATGCGGTTGCATGCCTGCCCGTTTTTGCGGCAGTAGATGGCAAGATACCGGTTGGCGCAGGTGTGACCCTTGCGGTAGAGACGGCGGAAGATGTGATTGAGCTTGAGGGAACTGGAATACTGCATGAGGCCTCCCTCCGGGCAGGCGCACGCCGGAGATGCTCCGGATGCAGCTTGCTCTGATCCCTGGTAAACGGATGGGGCGAACAGAACAGCGTCCATTCACCCCTATCATTGCACAGCGGTATATGCGGTCATGGCTTGCGTGTTACGCAGACAGCTTTGCTCTGCCCTTTGCACGACGGCGGGCGAGGACCTTGCGGCCGTTGGCGGTCGCCATTCTCTTGCGGAAGCCATGCACTTTGGATCTGTGGCGCTTCTTGGGCTGATAGGTACGAACAGTTGCCATTTTTGGTACACCTCCTGTAATAATATGCTCAACAGCTGCGAAAAAACGCAGCCGCAGCGAGTCGTGTTCTGCTTTCTGCCGTATAGGGCAGGAACATACGCTGAATATTATACGCGATGATACCGCGCCGTGTCAATCTTTATTTTTACCGCAGCGGCGGTATCGCGCCCTTTTATCGCTTCTGGGCGAGCGGCTTGCTCTTTTGCTGCTCATCGAGGAGCTTGACAAGGATGGGATTTGAGAGCATGAAGCCCTTCGGCGTCAGATGCCAGCGGCCGTTTTCCAGAACGGCGAGGTCGTTCTTCTCCAAAACCCGCAGCGCCTTTTCGATCGGCTCGAAGGGGAGCAGGAACGAGCGCGTATACTCGCCTGCCTCCACGCCGTCGACGGTGCGCAGCCGGAGCATGAGATACTCGCCCGCGCGCTCGCGCAGCGGAACGCTCTCACACTCGGACAGGACGATGCCCTTGCTCATGACGCCGGTGATGTAGCTCTCCAGATCCGGCTTGATGGTAAAGCGCTTTCCGGCAAAGTCGGACGCGGCGCACGGGCCGAAGCTCAGGTATTCATCGCCCATCCAGTATTTGAGATTGTGGCGGCAGATGTAGCCGTCCTTTGCGAAGTTGGAGATCTCATACTGGTGATAGCCGAACTCCGCGAGCGTTTCAACGGCGTAGAAATACATGTCGGCCTGCGCGTCATCATCGGGGAGGTTGGCGCAGTCCTTGTATTCCCAGAGCTTGGTGCCCGGCTCGACCTTCAGACCGTAGCAGGAGATGTGCTCGGTCTTGAGATCGATGATGTTGCGCAGCGTCTGCATCCACTGCTCACGGCTCTGGTTCGGAAGGCCGTACATGAGATCGACGGAGATGTTGTCAAAGCCCGCGCGGCGCGCCATCATGACCGCCTGCTGCGCCTGACGGTAGTTGTGCGGGCGGCCGAGCGCCTTGAGCTGCTCGTCGGAGTCGGTCTGCACGCCGATGGAGATGCGGTTGAAGCCCGCGCGGTTGAGGCGCGTGAGCATGGGAAGCGAGACAGAGTCCGGATTTGCCTCAAACGACACCTCGGCGTCGCGGCTGACGTCAAAGCGACGGTCGATCTCGGAGAAGATGCGGCTCAGGCCGCCGGCTCCGAAGAACGAGGGCGTGCCGCCGCCGAAGTAGACGGTATCGACCTCGTACCCCTGCGCGCTGGGCGCGGCCTCGCGGATGTGGGCGAGAACGGCGGTCAGATACCGGTCCATCAGCTCCTTGTTGCGCGCGCCGCCGAGGGAGTAGAAGTCGCAGTATTCGCACTTGCTGCGGCAGAACGGCACATGGACGTAGATGCCGAGCGGCTTTTTCTTTTTATTCTGGTTGTCCTTGGGTTTCAGAAGCATGGGCTGCTCCTCCGATCGATTATTCGTCAAGCTTGAGGACGGCCATGAACGCCTCGGAGGGGACGGAGACGGTGCCGAAGGTGCGCATCCGTTTTTTGCCCTCCTTCTGTTTTTCCAGAAGCTTCTTTTTGCGGGAAATGTCGCCGCCGTAGCACTTGGCGAGCACGTCCTTGCGCAGCGCCTTGATGGTCTCGCGGGCGATGACCTTGCCGCCGATGGCGGCCTGTACGGGGATCTCGAACATCTGGCGCGGAATGTTGTCCTTCAGCTTTTCGCAGATCTTCCGCGCGCGGGTATAGGCATTGTCGGCAAAGAGGATGAAGCTCAGCGCATCGACGACCTCGCCGTTGAGGAGAATGTCGAGCTTGACGAGCTTGGACGGGCGGTAGCCCTCCAGCTCGTAGTTGAGCGAGCCGTAGCCGCGCGTGCGCGACTTGAGCGCGTCAAAGAAGTCGTAGATGATCTCGTTGAGCGGCATGGAGTAGTGCAGCTCCACGCGCGTGGTGTCGAGATATTTCATGTCCTTGTACTCGCCGCGCCGGTTGGTGCACAGCTCCATGATCGCGCCGACATACTCCGGCGGCGTGAGGACGCTGACCTTGGCAAACGGCTCCATCGCCGTCTCGATCTCGGCGGGGTCAGGGTAGTTGAGCGGTGTGTAGACGTCCAGCTCCGTGCCGTCGATCTTGGTGATCTTGTAGACGACGTTTGGCGCGGTGGTGATGAGGTCGAGGTTGTATTCCCGCTCAAGCCGCTCGAGAATGATCTCCATGTGCAGAAGTCCGAGGAAGCCGCAGCGGAAGCCGAAGCCCAGCGCGACGGAGTTTTCCTGCGTATAGCTCATGGAGGCGTCGTTCAGCTTGAGCTTTTCCAGCGCGTCGCGCAGATCGCCGTATTTGGAGCCGTCTGCGGGGTAGACACCGGAAAAGACCATCGGCTGCGCCTGATGATAGCCGGGGAGCGCCTCGGGCGCGGGATTCTCCACACCCGTGATCGTGTCGCCCACGCGCGTGTCGGAGACGGTCTTGATGGACGCCGTCAGGTATCCGACCTCGCCTGCGCCCAGCGCGTCTGCCGGACGCATCCCGAACGGATGGAGGTAGCCGACCTCCACGACCTTGTACACGGCACCGGTCGCCATCATGCGGATGTCCATGCCGGGCTTCACGACGCCGTTGACAACGCGCATATAGACGATCGCGCCGCGGTAGGAGTCATACTGGCTGTCGAAGATCAGGCATTGCAGCGGCGCGGCGCGGTCGCCCTTGGGAGGCGGAACGTCGTTTACGACCATTTCCAGAACGGAGTGGATGTTGATGCCGTTTTTCGCGGAGATCTCGGGCGCGTCCATCGCCGGAAGGCCGATGACGTCCTCGATCTCGTGCTTGACTTCCTCGGGACGTGCGGCGGGCAGGTCGATCTTGTTGATGACCGGCAGGACTTCGAGGTCATTGTCGATGGCAAGATAGGTGTTCGCGAGCGTCTGCGCCTCGATGCCCTGCGAGGCATCGACCACGAGCAGCGCGCCCTCACAGGCGGACAGGCTCCGCGAGACCTCATAGTTGAAGTCGACGTGGCCCGGCGTGTCGATGAGGTTCAGAATGTACGTTTCCCCGTTGTCGGCGCTGTACTGAAGACGCACGGCGCGCGCCTTGATGGTGATGCCGCGCTCGCGCTCGAGATCCATCGAGTCGAGCACCTGCTCCTCCATCTCGCGCTTTTCCACGGTGTTGCATTCCTCCAGCAGGCGGTCAGCCAGCGTGGACTTGCCGTGGTCGATGTGGGCGATGATGCTGAAATTACGGATTTTTGACAGATCGGTCATAAAAGGAGGCTCCTTTTCACTTGACGGAGTAAGCGGCAGCGCCGCGGAGGATCAGTTTGCGGTGTTTTCCCGGAGCGCCAGCTCGTGGCTGCTCGAGGCGGAGAAATAGGCGTTCATGATGGGGATGCAGACGTTTGCGAGGTTGCCGCCCTGCGCGCCCTTTTCCACATACACGGCGATGGCGATCTCGGGATCGTCCGCCGGAGCGTAGAGCACGAACGAGGCATGGTCGGAGCCGGAGTGCATGTTGCCCCACTGCGCGGTGCCGGTTTTACAGGCAACGCTGACGGGATAGGTTGCGAGATACTGCGCGGCGGTGCCCTGACTGGCGACCAGCTTCATGCCGGTCTTGTAGCAGTCGATGGCCTCGTCGGAGATGTCGAGCTCGCTCGCGACGGTCGGCTCATGCTGCATGATCAGCTCCTGATAGTCCCACGAGATGACGCGGGAGAGGAACGTCGCGTTGTAGCGCGTGCCGTTGTTGGCGAGCGCCGAGGTGTAGCAGACCATCTGCATCGGCGTGAATTTGTTGTCGGACTGGCCGATGGCAGCCTGAATGACGTCCGCGCCATACCAGATGGCCTGATCGCCGGCGTACAGCTCGGCCTTCGTCTCGCGGTTGGCGCGTGTGCCGACGACCTCCGGCAGCTCCACGCCGGTCGGCTCGCCGAGACCGAGCGCCTTTGCGACCACGTCCAGCGGATTCTCGCCGGTCTGGGTCATGTAGTTGTTGTAGGTCAGACGGCCGATCTCATAGAAGTAATAGTTGCAGGACTCCTTGATGGCCTCGCGCATGTTGATCTTGCCGTGCGTGGTCGAGGTGCTCGTCCAGACGTAGCAGCGCGGCTCATAGCCGTATTCCTTGTAGTATTCGTAGATGCCCTTGTCGGTGATCTCGTAATACTGGCTGTAGCCGCCGAGATCGACGGCGGCGATGGCGGTGACCATTTTGTAGATGGAGCCCGGCCAGTAGGTTGCCTGCAAAACGCGGTTGAGGAACGGGCCGTATTCGCTCTCGGCAAGCTCTGCGTAGTCCTCGTTGACGGTGGCGAGGTTGTAGGTCGGGTAGCTGGCGCTGGCGAGGATCTCGCCGGTCTTGACCTGCTGCACGACGACCGCGCCGCCCTCGGCGTCCTTTCCCTCGTGCCTTCGGCCCGCGCCGTTTTCGCGGAGGTTGAGGATGACGTCCTCCAGCGCTTTTTCCGCGACGGCCTGCAGGGAGATGTCAATGGTCAGCTCCACATTGCTGCCCGGCTGCGGGACGGTCTCAAAATACTCCTCCAGCACCTCGCCGTTGGAGGCGACGGTGGTGTATTTCGTGCCGCTCGAGCCGTGGAGATACGACTCAAACGCCTGCTCCACGCCGGCCTTGCCGACCAGCGCGTTCATGGCGTAGCCCTTGTCGCGGTACTCCGCGGCCTCCTCGGCGTAGATCTGGCCGATGTAGCCGAGCAGATGCGCCGCATACTGCGTGTGGTATTCGCGGACGGTGCCGGTCTCCACGATGACGCCCGGAACGCCGAGCTCCATCACCGCGGCGAGGTTTTCCGCGCTGACATCGCTTGCCAGCATGTAGTTTTCCATGCCGATGCCGGGGATGGAGCGCAGCTCCAGCTCATAACGGATGGAGATGACCTTATAGGCCTGCTCCTGCGTCCAGTCGGAGGGGATGCGGTACTGCGCGCGCAGATTTTTCATCAGCGTCTGCGCGGAAATATCGAGGTCATAGTCCTTGTACGCCAGAAAAGTGCGGAAATAGGATTGCCACGAGCTGTCGATGGCGTCCATATTGTAGCTGTACGGCATTTCCGGCGTGACAGGGAAGTGCGAGGTGTAGGAGATGCCGAGACTGTCGCACAGCTCAAGAAGCTGCAGGAGGTTTTCATTCGGATTTTTGCTGTTGAAAAGAACGAAGTTGATGATGACCAGATTGTAGCTTGCGCGGTTGGAGACCAGAACGTTTCCGTTCCGGTCCAGAATGTTGCCGCGCGCGGCCTCCACGGTGGTCATATAGCGCATGGAGTCTGCGTCGGCAGCCACAAGGCCGTTTTCCGGCTCCACAGCCTGCAATTTGTACAGCCGCAGGGAGAACGCGCCGACAAGCAGCGCAACAAGACAGACGAAAACGATCGTCCGAAAGCGTGTGATGCGTCCCATGGTTTATTTTCCCGCCTTTCCGATCGCCCATGCCGCGAGATACACCGGCGGACAGGCCAGCATGGAAAGCCCGATCTGCCGAAGAAGGATGAGCCAGCCCTCGTCTCCGGTCTGGCCGAGGTAGCGCTTAAAGAGAAACAGCAGCGTCTGTGTGATGAGCAGCGACAGCAGGCACATCATGGCTGCCGACAAAAGATTCCGGTTGAGATACCGGTCACAGAGATAGCCCGCCGCCAGCGCACAGAGCGTACACAAAATGATGAGCACGCCTCCGCCGTCACCGCCGCTCAGGCACCAGAAAAGGCCCGCCGCGAGGCCGAACACGCCGCCGTCCTCCGCGCCGCCGTGCATCGCGATGCAGGCGACCGCGACCGGGATCAGGCTGAGCTTCGTGCCGAAATAGCGCGCGCGTCCGAAGATGACGCCCTGAATGACCGCCACGGCCAGCAGCAAAAGCGCATAGAGCGCCCACATCAGCGCTTTTTTGTATCGTTCACGCATCCTGGACGCCTCCTTTGCTCTGTGGTGTCACTGGTTGGAAAATTCGGTGATGATGAAGATCTGCTCAAGCCCCGCGAAATCGCACGAGGCCTCGAGCGTGGCGTATTTCGCGACGCCTGTTTCGTCAAGCCCGACATTTGTGAGGTAGCCCAGCAGCAGCCCGCGCGGATAGAGCGTCGAGCCGGTCGTGACGACCTGATCGTGGTTCTTGAGAATGGCGTCGGTCGGCAGGTAGTTCATGCGGAGCACGCTGCTGCCGTCCGCCAGATAGGTGCCCTGCACCACGCCGGTATAGCCGGACGAGGCGATCGAGGCGCTGATCTCCAAGGAGGAGTCCTGCACGGTGGTGATCGTCGCCCAGTTCGCGCCGACCTCGGTGACAAGGCCGATGACCTGCCCGTTTTCCGTGATGGCGCACATGCCCGCCTCAAGGCCGGAATTCGTGCCCTTGCCGATGGTGAAGGCACTGCGGTAGTTCGATGCGTTCCACGAGATGATATACGCCGACACGAGCGAGTAGTCCTCGTGCTCGTCCACGAGATCCAGCAGCAGCCGGAGCTGCTCGTTTTCGCGCTGCAGCGCCGCGGCGTTGCGGACGTCCTCCTGCATTTCGAGAATGCGCTTTTCCAGCTCCGCATTGCGTGCTTGCAGCGACTCATAGGAGAACAGGTAGTTGTAATACTGCTCCGCCTGCCGGTCGATGGCGGCGATGCCGCTGCGGATGGGGGAGAGGATCGTCCCGACCACGTTGGAGAAAAACGGCGTGCCGGAGACGACCGCGCCGATGACCGTTGCGAGCACCGCGAGGATCAACGCGAGGATCAGGATCGTCTTGACTTTTGTGGACCAGAATTTCCTTTTCAATGTCTCACGCTCCTCTTCCGTCATCACCCAGCACCTGCACGCCGCAGGCGCGCAGCATTTCCGCCAGCGGACAAAGCGGCAGCCCCATCACGCAGAAATAGTCTCCGTCCAGATGGCGGACAAAGATGGATGCGCCGCCCTGAATGCCGTAGGCGCCGGCCTTGTCCATCGGTTCGCCGGTGGCGACGTAGGCCCGGATCTCACGGTCTGACAGGGGGCGGAACTCGATGCCGGTGCGCACGACGCAGCGCTGCATACGCCCGCTCTGCAAAACGGTCAGGCCGGTCATGACCTCGTGCCGCCGCCCGGAGAGCAGGCTCAGCATCCGCACGGCGTCCGCCTCGCTCTTGGGCTTTCCGAGAATCTGCCCGTCCACCACAACGATGGTGTCGGCAGCGATGACGATGTCCTCGGAGGCGCACTGCGCGGCGACGGCCTCGGCCTTTTCCTCGCCGACACGGGCGACCTCCTGCTCGGGAGGGAGCGCGGGGTCCATCGTCTCGTCGATGTCTGCGGTATGTATGGTGAAGTCTACGCCGAGCAGCTTCAGAAGCTCCTGCCGGCGGGGGGACTTGGATGCCAGAATGATTGCCATGTTGAACGCTTCCTTTTATTCCACGCCTCTTGAATAGAGACCGCGGGTATAACTTCCGGCGTCAAATACGCCGCCGGTCTGATGCTGGTAGAGAACGGTGTCGATCTCACCGGGGTTCTCTGTCGTGAACGACAGCCGGAGCGCCCACAGGCCCATGCCGCGGAAGGCGTCCTTCTTGTCGATCAGATACATCTTTTTGCCGTTGTAGATGACGCTCCGGCAGGTGCCGGGGTCCTTGAGCACGGGGAATTCCTCGCCCATCCGGTCGGTCAGCTTGACCGGCGCGGCGGCGTCGCACGAGCATGCGCCCGTTCTGCCCCGGATGACGCAGTTTTCCGTCAGCATGAGCGGCAGCCGCCCATAGATCAGCACCTCGCTGGGGATGGCCTTGGAGACGTCGCGGATCTGCGGCAGCGTCATCTCAAACGACAGAAGCTGTGAGTCGAGCCCCTGCGCGCGCAGATAGTGCATTGCGCGGGAGTTGTAGATATTGAGGCCGAAATCGCCGCGCACGGCGAAGCCGGCTGCCTTGGCAATGCGCATCTGGCCGAGATTGCCGACCAGAAGCTGGCGCACGCCCATGTGATAGACCTCACGGAGCTGGGCTGCGATCTTCTGATTGTCCTCGCTCCAGAAAACGCGCGGCAAAACGGCGGCAAGCTGCGTCTCCACGCCGAGCAGACCCGGAAGCTCCGGATGGGCTGCGAGCTCCTCCAGCGGCACATACAAAACCGCCGGACGCATCGCGAGCATCCGCGACGTGATCTGACTGACCTGGCGGACGGAGATGGTGAGCTGCGGCTCGCCGGTCATGCCGTCATAGAGCGCCGGCCGGTTGTAGGCGCCGAGATGGCGCTGCGGCGCGCGTCCGCGCTGCGCCGTCAGCATTGCCACCGCATCGCGCCGCATGGCATTGATGGCGGACGCCGGGAGCATCAGCCCCGGATCGATCACCGCGCGCACCATCGCGCAGGCATAGGGCGTGCCGCCCGTCTTGCGCAGACGCTCGGTCAGCTCGTCCTCGGTCAGCTCGCGTACCTGCGCCTCCTGCGCAATGGGGCCCGCGACCTTGCAGACGTGACCCTCGTCGTCCTCCACGGCGAGCTGCGCAGGCTCACCGCGCCGGATCATTGCATAAAAGCGGACGGGGATGCGGACATTCTCGCCGGATTCGTAGGTCGCCCGCGCCGCGGCGAACAGCTCGCGGTTGTCCTCCGGCTCCTGCCGGATGCCGAACATGGCGGGGCCGGTCTTGCCCTCGTAATAGCCCTGCGTGAAGCCCTGACGGGAAAACACGGATTCCAGCTCGCGCAGGTCGCTCTGCGTCACGCGCTTGCCATCCAGTGCGGAGCGATATGCCTTCGTCACGACGGCAACATACTCAGGGCGCTTCATGCGTCCTTCGATCTTCAAGGAGCTGACGCCGAGACGGCGCAGATCGTCGAGATATTCCACAAGGCAGTTGTCCTTGAGGCTGAGCGGGTAGCGGCTCGGCTCAAACCGGCCGTAGCCGTAGGGCAGACGGCAGGGCTGCGCGCACTGACCGCGGTTGCCGCTGCGTCTTCCGATGACGGAGGAGAGATAGCACTGCCCGGAATAGCACATGCACAGCGCACCGTGGACGAACACCTCGATCTCCACGGGACTGCGGCGGCAGATGTGCGCGATCTCCACACGCGGAAGCTCGCGCGCGAGCACGACGCGCGTGAAGCCGAGCTCCGCGAGCGCCCGCACGCCCTCGAGGCTGCTGACCGACATCTGCGTGCTCGCATGGAGCGGCAGGTCGGGCACCGTCTCATGGGCGACACGCGCGACGCCGAGGTCCTGCACGAGCACGGCGTCGGCGCCCGCCTCGTAGAGGAAGCGCAGGAAGTCCCTGAGGGGCCCCATTTCCTCGTCTGCCACGATCGTGTTGACCGTCACGTGGATGGCGACCTTTCGCAGGTGTGCGAAGTGGATGGCCTCGCGCAGCGCCTCGCGGGCGAAGTTACTTGCATAGGCGCGCGCGCCGAAGGCATTGCCCGCCAGATAGATGGCATTGGCACCGTTCTCCCCCGCTGCCACGAGTGCCTCGCGGCTGCCGGCTGGTGCTAAGAGTTCTACCAAGATAATTCCTCCTGAAAATCCGAAAAAACAGCACGGGAAACCGCGTGCCGCTTTTCAGTCGATGTTATTCGTGTTGTTCGTTTTCGTGCTGCGCGCTGCCGCCTCCAGGCGACGGCTCTGCTGGCTCTGGCGCATCTTCCTGCCCGGGCTGCTCGGGCTGCTCGGGGACATCCGGCAGCTGCGGCAGGTCGTCGAGCGAGTCGCGGCCGAAGCAGCGCAAAAAGGTCGCCGTCGTGCCGTAGAGGATGGGG
>URLO01000019.1 GCA_900548625.1 uncultured Eubacteriales bacterium
TCTTTGAGCTTGTCAAAAAAGTCTTTTTGACAAGCTCGCAAACGCGAACCGCGTGGCTGGGTTCGCGTTTGAAAAGGCTGCGTGATGCGGCGCGCATAATATGTGCGCGGTTTGCGCACATATTCCACACTTGCATCCCGTAGTGTGTTTTGTCCGAGGTTCACGCCCCCGGACAAAACCGATTCACACTTTATTCGCGCCTGCGGGCGCGAACTCTGCGAGGTTTTTTGACAGTCTGAAAGAGCCCGTGCCATCGCACAGGCTCTTTCTCATATCAATTTTCCATTTGTTTTTTCAGGAGGCGGCATGATCGAACAGCTTTGGGGCGGACTTTGTATGCGCTGGAGCGAGGCGCAGTTCCGCTTGAGCACAGACTCCATGCTCCTCGCCGATTTTTGCCGGCTCGCGCCGCAAAGCGCCGTCTGTGATCTCGGCTGCGGATGTGGGAGCCTTTCGCTGCTGCTCTGCGGAAAATACCCGCTCCTGCGCGTCACCGGCGTGGAGCTTCAGCCGCAGGCCGCCGCGCTGGCGGAGGAAAACGCCGCGCAGGACGGCCTTGACGGACGCTTTTCCGTGATACGCGGCGATCTGCGCGAGCACCGCACGCTGCTTGCCCACGGCTCGTTTGATGCCGTTGTTTCCAATCCGCCGTACTACCCGGTCGGGAGCGGAAAATGCGCCGCGTCTCCGGCGCTGGCGGCAGCGCGGACAGAGCTGACCTGCTCACTCGGCGAGCTCTGCACCTGCGCGGCGTGGCTGCTCAGAAGCGGCGGACGTTTTTTCCTTGTTCACAAGCCGGAGCGGCTTGCCGATCTCATGGTCTCGCTTCGGGAAAACCGTCTTGAGCCGAAGCGTCTGCGTCTCGTCCGCCACCGCGCGGGCGGCCCGGTCAGTCTGGTGCTGCTGGAGGCACGGCTGGATGGAAAGCCCGGCCTTGTTTTTGAGCCGGATCTGGCGCTGTTTGACGAAAACGGCGCGGAAAGCGAAGATCACAAACGTATTTATCATCATCAGGAGGGCTGAACATGGCCGGAACGCTCTATCTTGTCCCAACGCCCATCGGAAATCTCGGCGACATCTCCCCGCGGGCAAAAAAGACGCTCGCCGAGGCGGATTTCATCGCCGCCGAGGATACGCGCGTGACGCTCAAGCTGCTCAATCATCTGGAGATCAAAAAGCCGCTCGTGAGCTATTACGAGCACAACAAGGCAGAAAGCGGCCCGCGCATCGTGGAGCGGCTGCTTGCGGGTGAGTGCTGTGCGCTCGTCACCGATGCGGGCTCCCCTGCCATCTCCGACCCCGGAGAGGATCTGGTCGCGCTGTGCGCAAAAGCAGATATCTGCGTCTGCGCCATTCCCGGCCCCTGCGCCGTTGTCACGGCGCTGAGCGTCTCGGGTCTGCCGACGGGGCGGTTCTGCTTTGAGGGCTTCCTCTCCACCAACAAAAAAAGCCGCCGCGAGCATCTGGATTCTCTCAAAGGCGAGATGCGCACGATGATCTTCTACGAAGCCCCGCACAAGCTCCAGAGCACGCTCAAGGATCTGTGCGCGGCGTTCGGAACGGAGCGGCGCATCAGTCTCTGCCGGGAACTGACCAAGCTCCATGAGCAGATCCTGCGCATGACGCTCGGCGAGGCGCTCGCGTACTACACGGAAAACGACCCGCGCGGAGAATATGTTCTCGTGCTGGAGGGCGCGCCGGAGCCTGCCGGGCAGGCGCTCACGCTGGAGGATGCCGTGGCGCTGGCGCTTCAGAGGATCGAAGGCGGCGCCTCCAAAAAGGACGCGGTGCGCGAGGTCTCGCGCGAAACGGGCTTTCCGAAAAACGCGCTCTACGAGGCGGTCTTACAGGCATAAAATACCCGCGGCAGCCGAAACGGCCGCCGCGGATTTTTTATTCGTACTGCTCCACCGCCGGAGCGCAGAGCTGCCGGTATTTTTCGATCACAGACTGCGGATGGAGGATCCGTGCCCGGTCTCCGAAGCCGGACATCCATCCGAAATAGATCGGCGAGACCGCGATCTCCGCCGTGAACACGAAGTGCTCCTCTCCGTCCGGAATGAGCATGACGTCCCGGCCGAAGCGGTCGATCACAACGCCCGCCAGTGAGTTGTGAAAGCGCATCCTGACCGGCTCCGTCTCCCCGGAGAACATGCCGAACACGCTTTTCCCGTACTTGGTCAGATCCAGCCGCCGGACGGAATCATCCGCCGCGCGGCGTTTTTTCGTCTTTGTGATGCGCATCATCTTGTCCACACGGTAATGCGTCAGCCCATGACGCTCGGAATGCGCGATGAGATAGTAATTCTGATCGTCCCAGCACAGGGCATAGGGGCTGGCAGTATAGAGTCTGTCGCGGTAATGGCGTTCGCGGTCAACGCCCCAGTCGAAATACCGGAACGTGATCTGCACGTCGCTTGCGATCGCGTCATGGATGCGGTCTACGTTGTAGTAAATGCTCTCGTTCATCGTTTTGACGCGGCCGGAGACCGTGACCTGCCGCCGGAGGCTGCCCGCATCGTAACGGCTTGCCAGCTTTTCCAGCTTCGAGATCAGCTCCACCGACTTCCGCTCCGAGAGAAAGCGCGAGGACTGCACCGCATCGACAAGGAGCTTCAGCTCCGGCAGTTCAAATTCGCGCGAAGCCAGAAAATATCCGCCGCCGCGTCCGTGCGCCGTACACACATCCATGCCGAACTCCTGAAGGCAGGCCATGTCGCTGTAAATGCTCTTGCGCTCGGCCCGGATCCCCATCTCTGCAAGCTGCTCCACAAGCTGCTGCGTTGTGATGGGATGGTTTTCATCCGTCTGCTCCTCTAGGATCTGTTTGAGATAAAGAAGCTTGAGCTTCTGCTTTTCGGATCTTGCCACTGCCATCCCTCCCTTTTGTCCATTTTATCGGTCATTTGCGAAAAGTGCAAGTTAAGGAATTCTTAATTTGAAGAACGCAGGCACCTATGCTATAATCCTTATAAAAACAGGAGGCGTTCGCCATGCTCTATCTCGGCTGTCACCTGTCGTCATCCGGCGGCTTTGCCGCCATGTGCCGCACGGCACACTCCATTGGTGCAAACACGTTCCAGTTTTTCACGCGCAATCCGCGCGGCGGCGCAGCCAAGGCCATCGATCCCGCCGACGCGCAGACGCTCACCGACGCACAGGCGGCAGGCGCGCTCGGTCCCGTGATCGCGCATGCGCCGTACACGGTCAACCCCTGCTCGCAGACGGAAAAGACGCGCGAGTTTGCCGTTCAGACGCTTTCTGACGATCTGCGGCGGCTCGAGTACACGCCCGGAAATCTCTATAACTTCCATCCCGGCAGTCACGTCGGTCAGGGTGCGGAGACGGGCATTGCGCTGATCGCACAGGCGCTCGACCAGGCCATGTTTCCCGGTCAGCGGACGCTGGTCCTGCTGGAAACGATGTCCGGCAAGGGAACCGAGCTCGGCGGACGGTTTGAGGAGCTGCGCGAGATCATCGACCGCTGTGCCATGCCGGAGGCCGTCGGCGTCTGTCTGGACACCTGTCACGTTCACGATGCGGGGTACGACCTTGTCCACGATCTTGATGGTGTGCTGACAGAATTTGACCGCGTGGTCGGTCTTTCACGTCTCAAGGCGCTTCACCTGAACGACAGCAAAAATCCGCGCGGCTCGCACAAGGACCGGCACGAGGTCATCGGCGGCGGAGCGATCGGGCTGGAGGCACTCGTGCGCATCGCCTCGCATCCGGCGCTGCGCGGCCTTCCGATGGTGCTGGAGACGCCGAATGCGCTTCCCGGCTACGCGGCGGAGATCGCGCTGCTGCGCGAAAAGTGTAAATAAATTGTAAAGGTACAAGCCGATTTCTTGCGCTTTCTCCACGGCTGTGTTACGCTTTGTCGTGGAATTGCCGATTTGGCCGCCATGCGCCTTCTCCGTGCAGCGGCCGGGTTTTTCCGTTAGAATCAGATAATTTGCGGAGGACGTTGCATGAACAAAGAGCCAAACCGTCCCTATCGGGACAAGCCGTATTTCAAATGGGGCACCACCGCGCTGGTCGTCATCATCATCAGCATCCTGCTGGTCGTGATCTTCACGGACATTCCGGGCTTTTTCAGCGTGCTGAAGGGCTTCGGCGCGATCCTTTCCCCGCTGGTCGCCGGTGTGGTGTTCGCATTCCTGCTCAATCCGCTCGTAAAATTCGTCGATACCCGGCTCTGTCCGGTGCTGGAAAAGAAAAAGCAAAAGAACCCCAAGGCACGCTACTCTCCGCAGAAGCTCAGCCGCGCCGCCGGGATCGTGTTTGCGCTGGTCATTGCAGTGCTGCTTGTCTATGCGTTCTTCTCCATGCTCCTGCCGCAGCTGTATGAAAGCGTCATGGGCATCGTAGCAAGCGCTGAGGACTATTACCGCAGCATCGAGACATGGGCCAACAAGCTCCTTCAGGACAATCCCGAGATCCAGAGCTATGTGGAGGCCGCGCTCGACGAGGTCTACAACTTCCTGCGCAACTGGGTCAGCACAAGCCTTCTGAGCGACATGCAGAAGCTCCTGTCCACGCTGACCACCTCGGTCATTGCCGTGGTCAAGAGCGTGGCAAACCTTCTCATCGGCCTGGTCGCATCGATCTACATGCTGTGGTCGAAGGATCTTTTTCAGGCGCAGGCCAAAAAGCTGATCGTCGCCGTCTTCCGTCCCTCCGCCGCCGACCATCTGTTCTATCTCGGCCGCGAGACAAACAAGATCTTCAACGGCTTTGTCATCGGCAAGATCATCGACTCCGCCATCATCGGCATTCTGTGCTACTTCGGCATGCTGATCCTCAAGCTGCCCTATCCCATTCTGGTGGCGACGGTCATCGGCATCACGAACGTCATTCCCTTCTTCGGCCCCATCATCGGCGCGGTGCCGTGCGCATTTTTGATCCTGCTCGTAAATCCGCTCCAGTGCTTCTATTTCGTGATCTTCGTCATCTGCCTTCAGCAGCTTGACGGCAACGTCATCGGCCCGAAGATCCTCGGCAACACCATCGGCATTTCCGGCTTCTGGGTGCTGGTCTCGATCACCGTCGCGGCGGGGCTGTTCGGCTTTGCCGGTATGCTGCTCGGCGTGCCGGTGTTCGCCATCATCTATCTGCTGATCTCCGACGCGATCAATCTGTCGCTCAAAAAGAAGGGCGACACGACCAGAACAGACGCATATTACAGCATCGAAAAGGTCTCCGACCTGCAAGCGCCTGCCCAAAGCGCCGGCACACCGGAGCCGGGCGCGCAGTCGCCCTCCGCAAAACCGTAACGACCATGCCCCTCACATGCCGGTGAGGGGCATTTCGGAATTTTCTCCGCATCCGGCGGAAAGGAGCGTTTATGCAAGCTTTCTTTGAAACAGTGTCTCAGGCGGGCTTTGCCGCCGTTTACAGCGACATTCTGCGGTATATTCTGCCGCTGGCGGCGCTGCTCATTCTCTGGCGCTGCGGCAGGTCGCTTCTTGCCTTCCGGCGTGAGCCGGAGGTCTGGGCGTGGCTGGCCTCCCCTTCCGGCGACCGCATTCCTGTCACGCATTGGGAAAGCCTTGTCGGGCGTGCAAAAAGCTGCGACGTGGTGCTGGACTACCCCACCATTTCCCGCCGTCACGCCGTCCTGACGCGCTATGACGACGGAAGCTGGAGCGTGTCTGACATCGGCTCCAAGGGCGGCATCCGCGTCAACGGCGCCGACACTGCCATGTGCGCCGTCGGCTTCGGAGACGTGATCTCGCTCGGCGGCGTCAACTTCACCCTCGTCCCCATCACAAAGGAGCAGGAGCGCATTCAGGCCTCCGTCCGCACGCGCGCCGGAAAAGAGGTCAGCCCTGCGCTGACGCTGATGTTGCTGTCGCTGTTTCAGGTGCTTGCCTGCCTTCAGCTTATGCTCCATGTCGAGCAGCTCGGGCTGGTCGCAGGCGCGTTCGGGATGCTGCTTGCGGCGCAGTGGGCGCTGTTTTTGCTGATGCGTCTTGCCCGGCGCAGCGGCTTTGACGTGGAGACGCTCGCATTTTTCCTGACCACGATGGGCATCTGCGTTGTCTCCTCGTCCAGTCCGTCCGCACTCAAGAAAGAGATGCTCGCCATTTTCGCCGGAATCGCCGTTTTTCTGATCCTCGGCTGGTTTCTGCGCGACCTTGAGCGCGCGAAAAAGCTCCGCTATGTCGCCGCCGCGGCCGGTATCGCGCTGCTCGTGTTCAACGTCCTGTTCGGCATTGAGAAATACGGCGCAAAAAACTGGGTCGAGATCGGGCCTGTCTCCTTTCAGCCGTCGGAGCTTGTGAAGCTCTGCTTCGTCTTTGCCGGAGCGTCCACGCTCCAGCGGCTCATGACAAGGCGGAACCTTCTTTTGTACATCGTCTACTCCGCCGCCATCTGCGGCTGCCTTGCGCTCATCAACGACTTCGGCACCGCCATCATCTTCTTCGTCACGTTCCTTGTGACGGCGTTTATGCGCTCGGGTGATTTTGCGACCATCGGCCTTGCCTGCGCGGGAACGGGCTTTGCTGGCGTGCTGGTGCTGCGCTTTAAGCCCTACGCCCTGCGCCGCTTCTCCACATGGCGGCACGTCTGGGAAAACGCGCTGACGAGCGGCTACTCACAGACGCGCGCCATGATGTGCATTGCCTCCGGCGGTCTGTTCGGGCTCGGCGGCGGACGCGGCTGGCTCAAATACGTCGCCGCGGCAGACACCGACCTTGTGTTCGCGTTCGTCTCGGAGGAATGGGGGCTGCTGCTCGGACTTATGATGATCGCCGCCATCGTGCTGCTGGCTGCGTTCGTGGTGCGCTCAGCGCCCGTGGAGCGAAGCAGCTTTTATTCCATCAGCGCCGTGTCCGCCGTGACCATCATGGTCGTGCAGGCGATGCTGAACGTGTTCGGCACCGTCGATCTGCTGCCGCTGACCGGCGTGACCTTCCCGTTCGTTTCCAACGGCGGCTCGAGTATGCTCTGCGTCTGGGGTCTGCTTGCCTTTATCAAGGCAGCCGATACGCGCCAGAACGCCAGCTTCTCTGTCCGGCTGCCGTCCCAGAAGGAGGTTGACGCATGAAAAAGCTCGCCTTTCGGGCATATTTCGCACTTGCGCTGGCTGCCGTGCTCTCACTCGGCGCGGTCGTGTTCAGCATCACCTATTTTGCAAAGGCAGACGATTGGGTGACCTTTTCCGGGAGCCCGCACGTCTACTCCGGCGCGAATCTGAGCGTCGGCTACGTGGATGACCGAGGCGGCTCGCGCCTGCTGGACGCGACCTCCGGACGTGTCTACGCAGACAATGCGCAAACGCGCGCGTCCACGATGCATCTGCTCGGCGACCGCTACGGCTATATCTACGCGCCGCTGCTCGGCGCCTACGCCGACAAGATGATCGGCTATGACAAGATAAACGGCCTGTACACGCTCCGTGAGGAGTACAGCACCGCGACGCTCTCCATCAGCTCCGAGGTGCAGAACGCCGCTCTGGAGGCGCTGGCAGGCCGCCGCGGGACGATCGGCATCTACAACTACAAGACGGGTGAGATCCTCTGCGCCGTCACCGCGCCGAGCTATGACCCCGACAGCATGCCTGACGTGGAAAGCGACACGACGGGCGCATATACCGGTGTCTATCTCAACCGCTTCTTCGATGTGACCTACACACCGGGCTCGATCTTCAAGGTGCTGACCGCCGCTGCCGCGATTGAGAACATACCGGACATCGGCACACGGAGCTTTCAGTGCGGCGGCACGAACATCCTCGGCGGTCAGAAGATCGTCTGCGAAGGCGTCCACGGCACGATCAACTTCCAAAACGGCCTCGCCTACTCCTGCAACAACGTCTTTGGCGAGATCGCGGCGGAGCTCGGCGGCAAGACGCTTCAGAAATACGCCGAAAAAGCAGGTCTGACCGGCAGCCTTTCGTGCGACGGTTACCACACTGCCGCCGGGCGCGTCGATCTGCGCGGCGCCGGTGACGGCGACGTGGCGTGGGCCGGCATCGGTCAGTACACCGATCAGGTCAGCGCCTACGCCTTCATGCGCTTCATGGGCGTCATTGCAGGCGGCGGAGAGGCTGCGGAGCCGTATCTCATGGCCTCCATCCAGAAGGGCAAAAAAACGACCTACACCGCAAGCCGCACCTCGACCGGGCGCGTTCTGGAGGCGGATACTGCAAAAACGCTCGCGTCGATGATGCGCTACGATGTAGAGCAGGTCTACGGCGCGTGGCAGTTCGGCAGTCTCAACGTATGTGCCAAGTCCGGCACCGCCGAGCTGGAGGGTCAGACCGCCAACGCCATGTTCGCGGGCTTTGTGCAGGATGACGCCTGCCCCCTCGCCTTTGTGGTCTTTGTGGAAAACGGCGGCAGCGGCAGCGCCGTGGCCGCGCCCATTGCGGCGAAGGTGCTTTCGGTCTGCGCAGCGGAATTGCAGAAATAATTGAAATAGTACTTGACAATCGCGCTCGTTTTGTGTATTATAATCGAGCTGTTTCGGAAATGACAGAGGCAGCCGATATCATGGAGTGGTATCGAAGCGGTCATAACGAGCACGACTGGAAATCGTGTGACGGTCAAAAGCCGTCCGAGGGTTCGAATCCCTCCCACTCCGCCAAAAGGAACTCAAAGCCAAATGGTTTTGAGTTCCTTTCTTTTTGCCCGTTTTCAGCTCCCTATGAAAAAGTCGCTCTTTTTCAAATTGAATTCACACTCCCGCTGTTTTATGATATTTACAGAAATCAAACAGCAAGGAGGCCCCATCATGAAAGACAGATTCAGTATTGACGACATGGCTCTGATCACCAGACTTTCGACTCGCACCATTCGCAACTATATCGCAGACGGGTTTCTGGAGGGTGACAAGAGCAGCGGAGCTTGGCAGTTCACAGCAGAACAGGTGGATGCATTTTTGCAGAATCAATCGGTCCTGCCGACACTGCGCTCCAAAAAGAATGCGATCGTGTATGATTTCTTAGGAACACCGCACAAGGAGCAGGATCGGATGTGCGTCGTGCTGGACCTTCCGTCCGATGCGGCGGGCCGCGCGTCTTTGCTCCTCTGCAAATATATGTGCGAGATTGAAGCGAAGTCCGAGCTGCACTTTGCCTCGGACAGCCCTGGTAAAACGTCCCGGATCATTCTGAGCGGGCGCGATTCGGATGTTATGGCGCTGCTGAGCCGCTATTACAAGGAACGATAGGCCGCGATTTTATGACAAGAGCCAGCCGCCGTGCAATCACGGCAGTTGGCTCTTGTTGTCTTTTTCGCGCGCAGAAAGGCGGGAGAGAGATTGTCCCGTCAGATCGGCGCCGTTTTTTTATTCTTCATTTTACGCCAGCAGGCGGCAAAATAGATGATCTCTGCCAGCGATGTGATGGTCCACGAGAAGGCATAGAGCAGGTACAGCGACGGAATCGAGTGGAAATACGCAAACACCGTATACACCCAGATCACGCGGAACACGCATGAGCCGAGCACCACGATGACCGTCGGCACAAGGCTCCTGCCGATGCCGCGGGAGGCCGCAATGGTACAGTCCATGAATGCACTGAGGGCATAGGAGAAGCACATGATGCGCATACGCAGCATCCCTGCCGCCACGACTTCAGCATCGTTTGTAAAGAGATACAAGAAGCCCTCGCCGAACCAAAGAAGTCCAAGTCCAACCAGTGCGCCGGACAGAAATGCATACGCCAGACTGACGTAATAGCTCCGGATCATGCGGTCGCGGTTGCCTGCGCCCCAGTTCTGCCCCATAAAGGTAGAGCAGGCCGTGTAGAACGCCGCCATGACGTTGTAGACGATGGAATCGGTGTTTGCTGCGGCAGAGTTGCCGGAGACCATTGTGGAATCAAAGGAATTGACGCCGACCTGAATGAACAGATTTGCCACGGCAAAGATCATATTCTGCACGCCCGCCGGAACGCCCAGCGCCAGCAGCCGCGCGGTCTCCTCCTTGTGAAAGCGCATCTGCTTCCACTGAACGCGGCATGCATCCTTCATGCGGAGCATGTGCACAAGCACAAGCACTGCGGAGACATACTGCGACACGATGCTCGCCAGCGCGACACCCTCCGCTGCCATTTTGCAGCCGATGACGAAAAACAGATTGAGCAGAACATTCAAAATGCCCGCCGCCGTCAGGTAGATAAGCGGGCGCGTCGTGTCGCCGTTTGCGCTGAGGACCGCGTTGCCGAAATTGAAAATGCCGAGGGCAGGCATGCCGAGGGCGTAGATGCGGAAGTACAGCTCCGCGCCGGGCAGAAGATCCTCTTTCGTCTTGAGCACGCGCAGCATCGGTCCTGCCAAAAAGAAGCACAGCAGGCTGATGATCACGCCTGCAAGCGTGCAGATCAGCAGCGAGGTATGAACCGCATTCTTTGTATCCTCGTCCTGACGCGCGCCGAGGTGCTGCGCCACACGGACATTGACGCCGCTTCCAAGACCGATCAAAAAGCCCGTGAACAGCGTCACAAGCGTTGTGGTCGAGCCGACCGAGCCGAGCGCCGTCGCATTTGCAAACTTTCCAACGACTGCCACGTCCGCCATATTGAACATGACCTGCAAAAGCTGCGAGAAGATCAGCGGTACACTGAACAGGAATATATTTTTCCAGAGCGAGCCGTCGGTCATGCTGATCCCGCCGCGGCTGCGCGCCAACTGTTTCGACATTACAATCGCTCCTTTTTTCTCTTTTAGATTCCCCGTGAAGCCGTCCCTCGCAGGCAAGCAGGCGCTATTATACGCCGTTTTTTCATGCCCGTCAAGCCATTTTCCGAAATACCGCACGCAAAGCTTTTTCCCTATCCCGCAGCGGCTGCACTCTGACCGTCCGCCGTCCCTTGCAGACATCAAGTTGCCCCTCCGTATGCTTCGGTGCATACGGAGGGGCAACGGTTTTACGATCTCATTCCGTCGGAGTGAGGAATCTGTCTGCTTACTTTTTCAGTGCGTCGATGACTGCCTGCGGCATGGAGACCTCGCGCTCCGCAAAGGTGATCTTTGCGCCAAGCGAGGCTTTCGCGTCCGCAACAACGATGTGAACGCTGCCGGAGCAACTGAGGCTGAGCGAGCAGAGTGTGCCGTCCTCTACGATGGCTTCGATGCGACCGGACTTCAGGGTAATGCTCTGCGCCTTGATATCCGGCGCAATGGCATACGCGACCTGCTGCATACCGTCCTCATCGAGCTCCAGCGAGTAGACATAGCCGTTTTCAGACTGCGCGCAGGCCGTTGTGCCGCTCAGCATGAGCTGATAAGCAAGGTCAATGAGCTTCGCCGCGTCCACAGCCGGTTTCGAGCCTGCGGTGATGGCGTATCCCGCCGCATCGCAGAGTGTGTCGCCGGAAAAGTAAACTGCCGCGCCGTTTTTGCTCACGCAGCCAATGTTCTGACCGGAGATCTTCTGCCGGTCGAAGCGGAGCGTATCGTTGACCACGATCGGGCCGCAGTCCGCAGAAAGTGCGATGTCTGCGGAATCACGTTCCCGTTCGCTGCGTGCGCTCCAAGCCTCCAGCAGACGGAACAGATCGTCCGTCATGCTCTCGCCCTCTGCGGCTTTTCCGGTCGCGATGGCGCTGCGCACTGCTTCTGGAAGCTGCGGCAGCTTGCCGCTGTCCTCAATACGCGCCTCTGCATTCAGCGTCAGCGCATCCACAGACGCTGAAAAGCGAAGCGTCGTGAGCCGCCCGTCTGCGGAGACAGCCTCCACGTCCATGCTGTCCGGCCAGAGTGCGCGGTCCGTTCCGGGAAGCAGCAGCGCCATCAGCTCTGCCGTGCTGTCTGCGTCTGCGCGAAGCGCATACGTTTTGCTGTTTCCGCTGCCAGACACATCCGCATCGACCAGACGATAGAGCGATGCCGCCTTCGTGACAAGCCCGGCATAGTCCGGATATGCACCCAGCGAGTACGCCTTTCCGTTTTTCAGGTACACCGCGCCGTTTGCGTAGTAAAGCTGGACCTCGCCGCGCTGGATGCAGGTCACCGCCGTGCCGTCCACCCTCGTCCGGCAGACAGCGGCCTGCGTCTGAACGGTGTCGCCGTCCACAGACGCGGAGATGTCAAGCGTCATATACAGCGGGTCGCGCTCGTCGCAGCTTTTCAGCAGCCGGTACGCATCCAGTCCGTCGCGCATACCGCTGCACAGGAAAAATACGACTGCCGCAGCCAGTGCAAGCACCAGCACGATCACGACCGCGATCCACCAGCGGTGCTTTTTTTTCGGCTTCACCGCCACCGCCGTACCGCCGTCATGAGGCTCCGCTGCGCCGCTGCCCTCGCGCAGCAGCCGCAGCTCCTCCTCCGCACGCGCCAGCCGCTCCTCGGCAGACAGTGCGCGAGCCAGCAGCTCCGGATCGCGTTCGGCAGCCGCCGGCGCCTCAGCCGGAGCCGGAGCCGCCGGTGCAGGCTTTGCGCCCTCGGGCGCCGCGGCGCGCTTTGCGTGCCGGATGCACTTGCGGACGAACCACACAGCCAGAATGACGAGTCCCGCCAGCAGCAAGACTGCCAGCACCCACACCCACCAGATCACCACGGTGCTCACAACGGCAATGCGGACGTTCTGGCCGTCAAATGGGAATACCAGATAGCTTCCGACGATCTCATACGCGGCCTGCTCCCAGTTTCCGTCGTTTTCGGTATAGATCCTGAGGCGCTTTGTATCGCCGCCCGGTGCAAGATAGCGCAGCTTGTGGGCGCTGCCGCCGTTCGAAGCCTCCACACTCCACTGCTCAACATCCGCCCAGTTCATGGTGATCAGCGAAAAATCGCTCGTCCCGATGGCGGAAAAATAACTTTCGATGCGGCTTCCGAGACTTCCGGAGCGAATGTGGAACGCCCCCGGCGTCAGCGGCTCCGACGCGACCGTGATCGTGTCCGACTCGCTGAAATCCCCCTGCACCAGAAGAATGGCGCGGCCACCCTCCCGCACGGGCGTGGAGGCGATGGCGGGCATGTACGGCGTATAGACGGCCGTGACCGTTGTGTCAAAATGCAGCTCGGTCAGCTCGTCTCTGTCCCACACTGCGCTGTATCCCTCTTTTTCGGGGATCGACGGGAACACGTCCTCGTCAAAGCTGTCGCCGTAGTGGAACTGCGTGGAAAAGACCGTCTCGCCGTCTGCGGCAAAGCGCAGCGTGAAGGTACGCATTGCCTCCGGCAGGGTCTCTGCCTCCGCCAGCTCGTCAAAGCTGCACGGCTCCGCCTTGCCTGCGTAGCTCCGGCGGTTGACGCCGGCGAGCACATCGCTCACATAGTAGTTTTCAAGGAAATTGCCCGCGTCCGCGCCGGAGATCGCGCCGGAATACTGCTTGCAGTCGGTGATCTCCACCAGTGCATAGCATCCCGCCACCGTGCTGCCGCTGCCGGACACGTCCTTTGCAACGCCGGAGCCGACAATGCCGCCGACGTATTTCTGCCCGCTCAGCGACGTCTTTGCAAAGCAGCTTCGCACCGTGGAGCCGGTCGAGCCCGCGATGCCGCCGACGTAATTGCCGCTCTCGCTGGCGATCTCGCCGTAGGCCTCGCAGCCATCGATGAGGCCGAGATCCATCCGTCCGCAGACGCCGCCTGCATAGCTGCGCTTGCTGGTGACGATGCCGGTATTGACGCACTTTTGCAGGACGGCCCTGTACTCATACTGCCTCCGGTAGCTGTCGGAGAGGCTGCCGGAAACGTCGTCCTCGGGGTCGAGCGCATACTCGATCGCCATCGCACCCGCAATGCCGCCGGTGTTGATATCGCCGTAGACCGTGCCGCTGTTGGTGCAGCCGGAGGTCTTGCCGAGCGTGATCAGATCCACATCGACCGTGGACATATCCGTCACCATGCCCGACGCGCCCTGCTGCGCCTCGGAAATGGCTTCAAAAATGGTATCGGAGAGCTCTCCGAATTTGTTGTTGATGGCGCGTACATCGTCCGCGACTGTACCGACTGCGCCGCTCAGCGCACCGTTCACCAGACTCAGCTGGCTTCCGATGCCGCTGATCGCCGACGTCAGCCCGCCGAGATCGGGTGCCGCGACGATCTGCGTCGTCGCGTCCAGACTGCCGGACACATCGCCCGTATGGCCGATGTCCGCACCCGCAGATGCACCGATGTCAACGCTCGTGCCGCTGCCGTGACCGACGCCGATGGAGAACGATCCCGGCTCCTTTGTGACGGTGAGACCCGCGCCGCCGCCGTGCGCCACATCCGCGTCGATGGGATTGACCTCGCCGCTGAGCGTGGTCTGGGAGTCACGCGAGCCGCTGCCCTGGATCGTTGTATCGATCCCGGCGGTCAGCTTGATGTTCGACGCCTCCTGCATGGCGCTGTTTACATAGCCGGAAAGACCGTTGAGACGCGAGGTGACGCCGTTTGCGCTGCTCTCGGCATTGTTTGCCGCCTTGTTTACAAGGTCATTGAGCTCGTTAAGCTGCTTCTCGACCTTGCTCAAGGCACTCTCCGAGAGCTGCATCTCGATATACGGCTCGATCTGACCGGCAATGCCGCCCACGTCCTTGCGGCCGCAGACGCCGCCCTTGTTGGTGCAGCTTCTAATCTGACCGCAGCTTCTTCCCACGATGCCGCCGACGTTATAGCCGATGTGCTCGTGACCGATCGCCGCCGCGTTGGCGCAGTCGCGGATCGTGCCCGAGGAATAGCCTGCGATGCCGCCGGTATCCGTTGCGATGTTCGCCGTGTCCATCCGCGTCAGGCGCGTCAGATCCAGAGAAAAGTCCAGATCGATGCGGCTGAGGTCGATGCTCGGATCTGTGCTTTCGATGTTGACGTACATATTATTTCTGCTGGCGGAGATCAGGCCCTGATTGGTGCCTGCCACACCGCCGCTGCGGTTTTCACCGAACAGCGCGCCGCTCGTGCGGCAGAACCGGATGACGCCCGTGGCCGTGTTGAAGCCGGCAATGCCGCCCACGTCGCGCGTGCCGGTGACCGTGCCCGTGAAGGAGCAGCCAGAGATCGTGCCGTGATTCTCACCCACGATGCCGCCAACCGAGCCGGTATCCCCCTCGGGACTGACACTGCCCTCGACGTTGAGATCGCGGATGGACGCGCCCTCCTGAAGGACGCAGAAAAGGCCGGTCGGGGCGGCGCTGTCGGTGATCGAAAGGCCGCGGATCGTGTGGCCCGCTCCGAGGAAAACGCCGCCGAACGTTGCCGCCGGAACAAAGTCCGCGCTCTCAAGCGTAATGTCGCAGTCCAGAACAAAGCGTTTTCCCTGCGACCATGTATCAAGCGTACACGAGGCGGTAAAATCGGCAAAGTCCTCGGCGCTTGCAATGTGGATCTCCTCCACAGCCGTGCTCTCGGCGTCTTCCGCCGCATCGAAGGGCGTCTCCCCTGCCGCATCCGCACCTTGGGTGCTGTCCGCTTCGTCGGCGAGCACCCATGCGGGAACCGCCGCCGTCAGCAGCAGCACGACGCACAGCAGACCTGCAAGCAGGCGATACCATGTGTTATTCTTCATCGCTGCTCGCCTCCTCCGCAGAGCCTGAGATCAGGCTCACGTCCACGTCGCCCTCCACCGTTGCGCGGAGCACGCCGTGTATGTTGCCGTTGATGCGGCCGTTCACCATGCCGTTGATGACGATCCGCCCGCTTGACGTTCTGCGCTCGCCCATCGAGATCCCCGGCACCGAGAACGAGGTCTTGTCGATCACGCCGCTGCCGATGAGCAGGATCTGCGGCAGAACAAACATAACAAGGAAAATGGAAATGACCGTGCCGCGGCCAAGGCTCTCGCCGATGCCCGCGATGACCGGCTCAGAGGTCATGTTGCCGATCAGGAAGCCGCAGATCGACATGATCGCGCCGGAGGTTATGATGGTCGGGAACGCGAAGTTGAGCGTTTCGATCATGGCATCGCGGTGGTGCTTCTTCGCCTTCAGCTCCTGATAGCGGCTGGCGATGACGATGGCATAGTCGATGTTTGCGCCCATCTGGATGGAGCTGACGATCAGGTAACCGAGGAAGAACAGGTATTTCCCCGTGACGGTCGGGAACGAGAAGTTGATCCAGATACTGCCCTGAATGACCAGAATCAGCAGCAGCGGCATACCCGCCGAGTTGAACGTGAACAGCAGGACAAACAGCACGATCAGCACCGATACGATGCTCACGACCGTGTTATCGATCGAGAAGGACTTTTCAAAGTCGTATTCGTTCGTGGAGTTGCCCGCCAGATAGACGTTTCCATCCGGATAATAGCTTTTCGCGATGTCCATGATGGTGTCTGTAAAGGCGTAGGTCTCATCTCCGCTGACCGGCAGGTTCAGATAGAGCAGCATCCGGCTGTACTGTGTGCCCTGGAGCTGGTTCTTTGCGCTGAGCATCTGCACCTTCGCATCGGAGAGCATCTGCATCTGCTCGTCATCGAGCGTAACGACGCCCGCGTCAAGCTGGTCGCAGACGTACAGGAGCATGTCGATGAGCGGCACCTGATAATTGGAGATATTTCCGGCAAAGCGCCCGAATTCGTCATGCTCCACGGCGTATGCCGCATAGACGACCTGCGCCAGCTCATAATCAAGGTTTGCAAGCTCCGCGAACTGACGCGGGCGGAGCTTGTCTGCCAGGCAGTAGCCGTCCATCGCCTCGATGTTCGTCATGCCCATCGTGCTGTCAACCTCGTCATAGCGCTCCAGCTCCGCAAGCAGTTCCTTCTCCTTGTCGTAGTCGCCCGCCGGGACGATCAGCGCGAGCAGATTGGTCTGAGTGAAATTGTCCTCGATCATCTGCTCGGCAATCTGCGTTTCGTTGAGCTTCGGCGGCTCAAGCAGACTGTAGCCGTAAACGAAGGGGCAGTTTTTGGACATGCGGAAGCCGACAAGAAGCAGCGCAATGAAGATGATCGGCACGACATGCCGCGTGGCGTAGTCGATCTTTCCGACAAACGAGATCTTCGGCACAAAGCTCTTGTGGCTCGTCTTGTCGATCAGCGGCCCGAACAGCACCAGAAGCCCCGGCATCACAAGGAATGACGACAGCAGCGCAAAGGCGATGGACTTGATGAGGCAGATCGCCATATCGGGGCCGAGACGGAACTGCATAAAGAGCATCGCAACAAGGCCGCCGACGGTCGTCAGGCTGCTCGCGCCGATCTCGGGGATGGACTTGGAGAGCGCGATGATGACGGCCTCGCGGATGGGCAGCAGCTTGTGCTCCTCCTTGAAGCGGTTGCAGAAGATGATGGCGTAGTCGATCGACAGTGCGAGCTGCAAAATGCTCGTCACGGAGTTGGATACAAACGAGATTTTGCCGAGCAGATAGTTCGTGCCCTGATTGAGCACGAGCGCCACCACGAATGTGATGATCAGCACCGGCACCTCGCCGTAGGTCTCGGAGGTGAACAGCAGCACCGCCACAATGACGAACGCCACATAGACCATGATGACGTTGATCTCATGCTCAATGGTCTTCTCCTGCGTGTTGCCGAGATCGGTCTTGACGTAAACGTCATAAGACGCAAGCAGCGACTTCACCGCCTCCAGTGAGTCGAGGCACGCCTCGTCATTCTCATCAAAGTCGAACGTGATCGAATAGAGTGCGGACAGGTTGTTGTAATGCTTGTCCGTCTCGTCGTAGCTGATCATCTGCACGCCCTTGACGTCCGCGATCTGGTCGCTCAGCGCCGCAGCCTGCGCGGGCGTGATGTTCGCGACCATCACCTCCGCCGAGCCGTAGGTGATAAACTGGTCATCCATGACGGTAAGCGCTTTCTTGGTCTCGGAGTGCTCGGGCAGGTAGGCCGTGAGGTCGCTCTCGACCTCGACCCAGTTGCGGGAAAACGCCGAGAAGATCAGCAGGATGATGACGATCAGGAAAACAAGATTCCGTTTGTCAACAATGAATCCGGACAGCTTCACCAGAAACGGCGTTCCGGAGCCCGTTGTTTCCTTCGCAGGGTTACTCATAGATACACTCGATCTTCCTTTCCATTCAAACTCCATATGGCACGCGGCCATGTTCTGAGGCAACAGCGCACAATTCGGCAAGCAGCTTCGGCGAGAGATTTTTCGTCAAGGCAAGGTTTGAAAAGTGCAGGAATACTGTATGTACCCGCAAGGGGCATGCCGCATCCGTAAGGCGTCTTCGACGCCAACGGCTGCGCAATATTTCAATCTTTTCAAACCGCAGAATTGGCGGAAAAGATCCGCCGAAGCGTGAAGACGCAATTGTGCGGTGCTGCCTTAATAAATTATTATATATAATTCAGCACGCCAGCGCAAGATAAAACGTTGCCTCCGGCGTGATTTCTCAAAAAGTCATTTCATTATAGCGGAAGCCCCGGCAGATTTCCAGATAGAGGCCTCATACAGATACGCAGATTTGCGCACATCTTCAAAAGTACGCAAAAAGGCACGCCGCAGAATTGAAAAATCCTGCGGCGCGCCCGATATGCACTGCCTTTTACATTTTGGACGAGATGACGAGCAGGACGCCCGCCCCGGCGGTGATCTTCACATCCTCCTGCCATTCGTTGCTGATGCCGATGGGAAAGCGGTTTGTGAGGCGCATATGCGAAAGCGGATACTTTGCCCCGCAGATGGAGACGTCCTCGCACACGTCGGTCATGGCCAGAACGGAGAGCGACCACCCGCTTCTCGGCGGCAGCACGAGCGTGTCCTTCGAAAACAGGAACAGCTCGTTCTCCCTGTCCGGGATGTGTACGCGCGCGCCGTGCCCGACGGCGAAAATCGCCGCCTGGAGGTTTCCAAGCAGATGGTCGAGCCGCCCGCCCAGTGCGCAGTACATCGTGATCTCGCTGTATCCCTCCCCGACAGCCCAGCGGATCGCCGCCATCGTGTCGGTGTCGTCTTTTTCCACCGGCAGCTCGAGCACCGGCACGCCCTCCGGCAGCGCACCGTGATAAGAATCAAAATCCCCAACCAGAAGATCCGGCAGAACGCCGCCGCGCGCGGCGTATTCTACGCCCTTGTCGCAGGCGATGACAAAGTCCGCCGCTTCGAACCCGCTTAGCTCCGAAAACCGTCCGCCGGATATGATGGCACAATGCTGTTTCATGACTACCTCCGCGCCGTCCGCTTTATCAGCAGTAGTTTACCGCAGAATATGGCGCGTTGTCAAATCCTTTCTGCCCGCGCAGGCGTTTCCCACACAGGCGCGCTGCACGTGCGGTTCTATGCGTCTCCTACCACGCCCTTCCGCAGAGCGCCGCCGCAGCCAGCACAGCCGCCGTTATGAGCAGGACCGGCAGCTTTTGCACAAACACTCTCCGCGCGTAACGCATGGCATTTCCCTCACTCCGCGAGTGTCCGTCCGAGGGCGCGGCAGGCCTCAAGCGCCTCCGCATCCGGCGCTTCGCAGCAGATCACACTCGGGCAGACAAGGCGGATGCCGGCGTCCGTGCAGTCAGCCTCCCATTCGCGCATCCATTCGCCGTCGCCCCAGCCGTAGGAACCGAACAGCGCACCGCTTTTTCCAGTAAGGCTGCCTTTGACACAGTCATACATCGGCTGAAATTCCGTCTCCTCAAGCACTTCGCTGCCCATGGCAGGGCAGCCCATCGCAACTGCGTCTATCGCGTTAAGCGCCTCCGTGTTCACCTCCCCCGGTGTCCAGAGGATGACCTCCGCACCCGCGCTGCGTGCGCCCTCGGCAACCGCCTCAGCCATTGCCTCCGTGTTGCCGGTTCCGCTCCAGTAGATCACAGCAGTTTTCTTCATATGACACATCTCCTTTTTTATAGTTCTATCAGACCGCGACAGCAAGCCGTGCAAGCTCCAGACCTGCCCGCCAGCGTGCGCAGTAGATGCTCGTGCATTTTTTATAGCTGTCAAAAAGGCGCTTTGCAGCCGCCTCGTCGCCGTAGACCTTCCAGAGCCCCGCGCACTTGCAGTCCTCGGAGCAGCCCGTGAGAAAGCCGCGCACATCCTCCGGCGGATAGCTGAGAAACAGCCCGACCTCGTGCGGAAACGCGCTGTCTCTCCGAAAGCGGCGGATCAGCTCCGCCACGCACTGCGCGCAGCTTCCGGCGGCATAGCCCGCCTGATGCAGAAGCTCGGCGGCGAGCCCGTTTTGTAAATCTCTTTGAAGCTGTGCGGGGCGGTAGAGATACAGCAGCGCCCGGCGCTTCCGCATCCGCAGCGGCAGCAGACAAAGCCCCTTCCCCCGCAGGATGCGGTTGAGGTGCCGAATGTCGGACGTAAGCTGCCTCCGCGTCTCGTACTGGCACGGAAAAAGGCTTCCGGTCTTGATCCCGGCCAGCGTCGGCGCCGCCTGCCGGACAAGCAGCTCCTCTGACATGTTTTTCTCCTCCTTCGCGGTCTCTGTGCAATTATCGCACAAGTGTTCTTTCGGTTAGATTGCTCTAACTATCGTGCAAAAAGAAGTAAGGCTTTTGGCCTTTGAATTAGAGTTCTCTAACTAAACGCATCATAGCACATCTATTTGATTTTTGCAACCTCTTTTTTCTCCGTGCACAGCACACCTGCACAATCGTCTGCCGGCGCGCATATAGTATGGATAGCGGAAGGCATCGTCCAACGAAATAACCATCCTGTCTCAAGGAGTGATCGCATGAGTAACAACTGTATTGGAAACTACACCACCACTGGCGGCGCCTCGTGCGGCTGCACGAAGCCGGAGCCGCAGGTCTGTACCTGCGTCACGGAATGTGAAGCCGCCGAGGCAGTCGAGAACGAGGGCACGGAGTCCTGCGCCTGCCGCGACAGTCTTGCCGCGGCCTTGCAGCTGCTCTGCGGCGGAGATCTGCCGGCGCTGATCGACTTCAACCGCTTCGCCTTTTTGACCTCCAACTATCTCATCGGTGCAAATCTGGTCTGTCCGTGCGGCCAGACGGGAACATACGACAACCTCTCCGACACGCTCAGCGGGACCTTCAACCGCTTTACGCCGTGTTCGTGCGAGCTGATCGACGTCTCGGGGCCGGTCTACGGCGCGATCCCCTACTACCGGCCGCAGACCGTCGCCAATCTTCTCACGGTCATGAGTGAAAATCTCGACGGCGTGACAGATGCCGGGGGCACGGTCAATGCCCTGACGGCGCTTGCCGCGCGCATCGATCCGGACAGTGCGGAGTACCGCCCGGAGCTTCTCGATGCGTTCCAGCCGCTGCTCGGCGCGTGCTCGTGTCCGAATGTCAAGGTCAGCGAGGTATCGCTCTGCGCACTTGACGCCATCGCCTTTGAGCCCGCAGGCGTCACGCCCGAGCAGAAGGCCGCGAACTACCAGACCGCAAAGCAGGTCCTTCTTCAGATCCTGCGGCCAAAATGCCCGCCGCCCTGCCATCCCTGCCAGCCGCCGCGTCCCAAGCCCTGCGTTGTGCCGTGCGGCTGCAAGAACAACGGCATTCTCTCGTCGATGGACCGCTGCGGCATGGCGCACACCGTCTCTCTGACGGCGGGGCATCTGCTGCTTGTCGGCGCGGCGCTCCTCGGCAGCGTCGGAAACGCACTCGTTCTCGCCAGCGACGCCGATCACCGTTTCTACTTTATCTGCGCCGAGCAGGTCGAATTCCTGAACTAAGCGACAAAAGGGTGCTGCCATGCAGCACCCTTTTGAGCTTGTCAAAGCGCCAGTGCCGCCGCAAGGATCGGCGCGTTGCGCGCGTACATTTCGTCAAGCTGGGAAAGCGGCAGCGGATTTTCGCCCAGCCCCGCCTCGACCGTAAAGCCCGGACGGCGAAAGCGTTCCAAAAACCAGTCCTTGAAGCCCGCATTGGCAGACTCCGGCGGCACAGGCTCCAGCGCATAGCCAGACGCCGCCGCAAGCTCCCGCGCCAGCGCGTCCGCGCAGGGCAGGCAGACTCCGTCGTATGTATGATAGATGACGCTCCCCTGCGTATGGTACGCAAGCACCAGTTCCGGCCGGATGCAGCAGGTGTATGCCGCCAGCGCCGAGGTCTCCGGCTGATCCAGCGGTCTTTCGCCGGGATAGTCGCGCGGCG
This sequence comes from uncultured Eubacteriales bacterium, assembly GCA_900548625.1. GTDB lineage: Bacteria > Bacillota > Clostridia > Oscillospirales > Oscillospiraceae > CAG-170. Next base: position 21,907 of record URLO01000019.1, read on the forward strand.
CCGGCGCGCCATAGCCCCGCGAGGCCTTGATCTGTCTTGCTCGTTCCCACCCCGCCGGGTAGTTGAGGTTCAGATCGACGCCCTGCAGATTCGCCTTCCAGCCCGACGGGAACGGCAGCTCCGGATAGTCCGCCGCAATGGCGCGCGCGGCGCGGTATTCCGGCTCGTCCGGCGTGATCGCGCCGGTCACAAGGTCGATCCCGTCCGGATTGACCATCGGCACGACATAGAGCATCGCGTTTTCAAACAGCGCCGCCGCGTTTTTTCCGCCAAAGCTGCCGCCGCACTCCACCGCCTCCATGTATCCCTCGATCAGCTCCCAGCAGAGCATGGACGTGATGTATTCGTTCGCGTGGTGCCCGCCGGTCAGCAGCACCTTGGTATCACCCAGACCGAGCTGCACGGCGCAGATACTCCGCCCGCCGGCGGTTTTCGTCAGCTCGCGGGTGTATACGAACGGATATCGTCTTTTCAGCCGCTCCAGCCGCTGCGCCTGCATGCCGGACGTCATCGGCATTCGTTTTCGCATTGTGTTTTCCGTAAAAATCCCCTCCGGAATATATCTATTCCGGAGGGGCACAAAATATACCGTCTTTTTGCCTTGCGGCGAACGTTTTTCAGAGCCTGTGCATTACATGAACGTGAAGATCGTCTTCATGCAGCGATAGGTCATGTAGCAGTCAACCTTCGCAACCGTCTCATACGGTGCGTGCATCGACAGCACGGGCACGCCCGCGTCGAGGGTGTCGATGTTGCGGCGAGCCATGAACTTCGCGACCGTGCCGCCGCCGCCCTTGTCAGTCTTGCCAAGCTCGCACATCTGCCAGCGGACATTGTGCTCGTTCAGCAGGCAGCGGACCTTGCCGACGATCTCGGACGAGGCATCGGACGCGCCGCTCTTGCCGCCGGAGCCGGTGTACTTGCAGAGGCCGACGCCGTAGTTGAGATAGGAGCTGTTGCGCGGCTCAAAAACGTCGGAGAAGTTTTCGTCATACGCCGCCGTCACGTCGGCGGACAGGCAGAAGGAATTCTCGAAGCACTCGCGCAGCTCCACGCCCTGCGTGGCGCAGAGGTCTGCCATGAAGGTGTCGAACGCCGCAGACTGCATACCGGAAACGCCCTCGGAGCCGATCTCCTCCTTGTCGGCGAAGATGCAGACGGCAGTCTTTGCCGGATGCTCAATATCGAAGATCGCAGCGAGCTCTGCATACGCGCAGACACGGTCGTCGTGGCCGTAGCCGCCGATGAGGCTGCGGTCAAGGCCGAGATCCCGCGCGTTCGCGGCAGGAACGGCCTGCAGCTCAGCGGAGATGAAGTCCTCCTCGATGATGCCGTACTTCTCATGCAGGAGCTTCAAAATGGCAAGGCTCACGCGGTCGGAGCTGTCGTCATCGCGCTCGGGCCAGCTGCCGATCAGAATGTTGAGAGACTCCGCGGGAATGGCGCTGTTCAGCGGCTTTGCGCCCTGCTCCGCACCAAGGTGCGGCAGAAGGTCGCTGATGATGAACTGCGGGTCATTGCGGTCGGCGCCGATCTTGACATAGACCTCGCTGCCGTCGCGGCGCATGACCTTGCCGTGCAGCTCCAGCGGCGTGGCGACCCACTGATACTTGCGGATGCCGCCGTAGTAATGGGTCTTCAGATAGGCCATCTCAGCATGGGATGCCTGGAAAAGTGGGCGGGGCTTGATGTCCAGTCTCGGTGCGTCGGTGTGCGCCGCGCCGATGTTCGCGCCCTTTGCCAGAGACTCCGAACCGATGACGGCCAGCATGATGGCCTTGCCGCGGTTATTGTAGTAGACCTTGTCGCCGGGGTTCAGCGCCATGCCGCGCTTGTACTCGACGAAGCCGCGCTTCTCGGCAAGCTCGATGGCAGAAAAGACGCACTCACGCTCGGTCTTGGAGGCATCCAGGAACCTCTTGTAATCCTCACAGTAGGCGTTCATTTCCGCCTCTTCAGCGGCGCTCAGCGCATTGTGGGCATTCTGCGGCTTGTACAGCAGCATATCGCGTTCTTCTTGTGTCATTTTGCGTTCTCCTTTATGATTTTGTCTAATAATGCCTCGGCTTGTATTTGAAATTCCTCTTGGGAGATTTCACCGTTTTCAAGAATATACGTACAGTGTGTGCGGAAATAGCTTTCCGGCTCCTGCGCGCGGATGCGCAAAAGCGCATACTGGCGCTCAATGCCGTCGCGCGCCATGATGCGCGCAAGGCGTACCTCCTGCGGCGCGGTGACACCGACGGTCACATCGCAGAGAGAGGCAAGGCCGCTTTGAATGAGGTTGATCGCATCGACGGCAAACAGCGCGCAGCCGCACGCCTTTTTCTCCGCCCGGATCGTCTCGACCGCACGCCGGACGTGGAAATAGACGATGCGATTGAGGGTCTCAAGCTGCGCCGGGTCTGAAAAAACGATCCCGCCGAGCTTTTTCCGGTCGAGCGTGCCGCTTGGCAGGAACACGTCTCCGAAAGCGTCCGTCAGCGCCGCGCGAAGCGCGCCGTCGGTACGCAAAAGATCATAATACAGCGCGTCACAGTCCACGCCGCAGCCGCCGCGCGCCTCGATCCGGCGCAAAAGCGCCGTCTTTCCGCAGCCGGTCTGGCCGGTGATGCCGATGGTCAGCACGCGCTACACCTCCACCACATGGAAGCCCGCCGCTTTTTTCAGCCGGTTTCCGATCGCAAGGCCAAGCCCTGCGTCATCCGGGCACTGGGCGTAGATCTCCGGCACGCCCGTCACGTCAAACTCGCGCAGAGCGTCAAAGACGCGGCGCGCCTGCTCGGACTTGTCGCCCTCGGGGCCGAGGTCATGGATGACGCGCCCCGGAAACAGCGCGCGGTATTCGGAAAAGCAGATAACGCCCGCGCCCTGCTGCGCATGGCGTGCGATATAGTCGGCGCTTTTTTCACCGTCTCCGGTCACGACCGTGACGGGCGCCTTCGGCGCATAATGGCGGTATTTCATGCCGGGTGCGCGCGGATGCTCGCCGTCTGCGACCGGCTGCGTGATGCACCGGTCAACAAGGACCGTGCCCAGCACGCGCTGAAGCTCCTCAAGCGGAAGTCCGCCCGCGCGCAGAAGGCGCGGCGGCTCACAGGTGAGGTCGATGATCGTCGATTCGACGCCGACGCTGCACGCGCCGCCGTCAAAGATGCCGTCGATCTTTCCGTCCATATCCTCGACCATGTCCGCCGCCGTGGTGGGGCTCGGACGGCCGGAGGTGTTGCCAGACGGTGCGGCAACGGGCACGCCGGCGGCGCGGATGACCGCAAGCGTCACCGGATGGTTCGGGCAGCGGACACCGACCGTGTCAAGCCCGCCGGTCGTGCGGTACGGCACAACATCCTTCTTCGGCAGGATCATGGTCAGCGGCCCCGGCCAGAACTCGTCCGCGAGGCGGTATGCGCTCTCGGGGACGTTTTCACAATATCTGCTCAGCCACATGCTGTCCGGCACATGGATGATGAGCGGGTTGTCCTGCGGTCTGCCCTTTGCCTCATAGATACGGCGGCAGGCGTCTGCGTTCAGTGCGTCCGCGCCAAGGCCGTAGACCGTCTCGGTCGGGATGCCGAGCAGACCGCCGCGGCGGATGATCTCCGCCGCCGCCTCGATATTTTCATTTGTCGCTTCTGTAAACAGGATCGTTTTCAAAACAGCGCTTCCTTTTTTCTCGGTTTTCAGACTTCCTGCTGGCTTTGCAGCTTTCTGGCCTGATCGGCGGTCACGAGCGCGTCGATCAGCTCGTCAAGATCTCCGTCCATGATCGCGTCGATCTTGTAAAGCGTCAGGCCGATGCGGTGATCGGTCACGCGGCCCTGCGGGAAATTATACGTCCGGATGCGTTCGTTGCGCATACCGGTACCGACCTGGCTGCGGCGTTCGGAGGAGACCTCATTTTCAATGCGGCTCTGCTCGATCTCGTAGAGCTTCGAGGCGAGCATCTGCATACAGCGCGCACGGTTTTGCACCTGCGAGCGCTCCTCCTGACAGGCAACGACGATGCCCGACGGCTTGTGGATCAAACGCACAGCGGAGGACGTCTTATTGATGTGCTGGCCGCCCGCACCGGATGAGCGGAAGACCTGCATTTCGATGTCCTCCGGCCGGATATCGACCTCCGCCTCCTCCATCTCCGGCAGCACGGCGACGGTTGCCGTGGAGGTGTGTACGCGTCCGCCGGACTCGGTCTCCGGGACGCGCTGGACACGGTGAACGCCGGATTCAAACTTCAGGCGCGAGTAGGCGCCGTCGCCGTGGATCATAAAGTCGGCTTCCTTTACGCCGCCAAGCTCCGTCTCGTTGTAGTTGAGCAGCTCCACCGTCCAGCGGCGGTTTGCGGCGTACATCGAATACATGCGGAACAGGCTGTGGGCAAACAGGGCGCTTTCCTCTCCGCCGACACCGCCGCGGATCTCCACGATCACGCCCTTTTCGTCGTTCGGGTCGCGCGGCAGCAGCAGAATTTTCAGCTCCTGCTCCAGCTCCTCCTGCCGCTTTTTCGCGGCGGAAAACTCCTCCTGACAAAGTGCCTTCAGCTCTGCGTCCGTCTCGCCCGCCATCATCTCGCGCAGCTCGACCTGCTCCTGCTGCGCCTTTTTGAGTGCGCGGTAGGCATTTACGACCGGTTCGAGCAGCTTCTGCTCCTTCATGAGCTTTGCCGCCGCCTTGGGGTCGGCAAAAAACTCCGGCTGCGCCATGCGCTCCGCCGCTTCCATATACCGCTCTTCGACCAGCTTCAGTTTATCCAGCATCATCATTTCTCCACATATCAAATCGTGTATATCATAGCGCATTTTTGCCGCTTCGTCAAATCATCCCTGCGTGTTTTGCACGCTTTTGCACATACTATTCTGAAAAAAGATCAGAAACGGGGTATGAGAATGAAGCGGCTGCTTTCCGCCGCGCTGGCAGCGGCGGTTTTTCTGGCCTTCTGCGTGCCGCGGGCGCGCTGCGGCGGCGCGGAAAAGGGCTGTATCGCGCTGACCTTTGACGACGGGCCGTCAGGCGAGCTGACCGAGGCGCTTCTGGACGGGCTTCGCGCACGCGGCGTGCGCGCGACATTTTTTGTCTGTGCCTACCGCGTGGCGCAGTTTCCGCAGACGCTCTGCCGCGCCGCGCAGGAGGGCCACGAGATCGGGCTGCATAGCTGCTGCCACGACTATATGCAGAACATGTGCCGCGATGAGGCATACGAGGATCTCGTCTCCTGCGCGCAGGCCGTTACGGAGTGCTGCGGCATCGCGCCGAGGCTCTTTCGCCCGCCCGGAGGGCTCTATTCCTCCGACCTTCTTGCAGCGGCAAGGGACGCGGGCGTGAGCGTCATTTTGTGGTCGGTCGATCCCGAGGACTGGGACGCAAAGCAGCACGCGAGCGTCCTGCCGCGTGTTTTGCGCGGCGCCGCGCCGGGCGCAGTCATTTTGATGCATGATATGTCTGAAAACTCGGTGACGTGCGCGCTTCGCGCCGTGGACGCGCTTCGCGCCGAAGGGTACCGGTTCTGCACCGTGACGGAGCTTGCCGCCGAAGCCGGGGTCGCGCTGCTTCCCGGCGGTGTCTACAGCAGCTTTCCGCCGCCAAAGCCGTCCGGGCGAAAGGATTGACGAACCGCGCCGCTTCCTGTAAAATAGGACGAAAGAATCACAGGAGGCGGTTTTATGGATAAAAAAACGCTTCGCGCCCAAATCAAGGCGCAGAAGGCCGCGCTGAGCGAGGAGCAGATCCTTGCCGCGAGCGAGCGGCTTGCGCGTCAGCTCTATGCCCACCCTGCCTATCAGGCAGCCTCGTCAATTTACGGCTATCTGGCGTTCAATGAGGAGGTGCGCACCGTTCCCATGCTCCGGCAGGCGCAGAAGGACGGCAAGCGTGTTGCTGTCCCGAAGGTGTTCGGGTCGGAAATGCGGTTTTTATGGCTGGATGATCTCGACGCCGTGGCTCCCGGCTATTACGGCGTGCCGGAGCCGGTCGCGGACGGCCCCGTTGCCGGGGATGAGACGGCGCTCATTCTGATGCCCGGTCTGGCCTTTGACCCGGAGGGACGGCGCTGCGGCTACGGCGGCGGCTTCTATGACCGCTATCTCGCCGCCCATCCGAACCACCCGACGCTTGCCATGTGCTATGACTTCCAGATGCTGCCCCACCTCGATGTGGAAAGCTTCGATGTACCGGTGCTGTATGTGCTCTCGGCATCGGTGGAGGTGGACGTGAAATGAAATACGTGTTTCTGCTGATTTTGTGCGCGTTCGTCTTTCTCGTCTGCTTTCTGGTCGATCTGCTGCTCAAAAAGCTCTTTCCGAAGGACAAACTCGAAAAAAGCAAGCAGTGCGTGCGCCTTCCGCGGCGCGAGGCCATTTTCGGCGTCCTTCTCGTCTTCGCGGCAGTTGTCGTCTTTGTGCGCTTTTTGCCGCAGAAGATGGACGTGCTGCTGCTCATCGGCGCGGTCGTGGCGCTGCTGCTCGGCACGCTTCTGCTTGTGAGCTACTGCTCGTTTGCCATCTATTATGATGAGGAGACATTTCTCTACCGCAATTTCCGCCATAAAAAGACGCTCTATCACTATTCCCAGATCCGCGGCCAGCGCTCGCTCCAGACGCGAAGCGGCATCAACACCGAGCTGTTCGTCGGTGAGGAAAGTCTCCAGCTCTACAGCGCCATGCAGGGTCTGGACGCCTTTTTGAACAAGGCCTTTTTTCGCTGGTGCGCCGTGAAGGGCATCGACCCCGACAGCATCGAAAACAATCCCCCCATGCTGACTTACTTCCCCGACCCTGACAATGTAGACGGATAAACCGCGCACACTCTGCAAAAGCGCTGCTTTTGCAGGGGGTGCGTGCGCTTGTCAAAAATCTTTTTGACAAGCTCTCAAACGCGAACCGCGGGGGCTTGGTTCGCGTTTGAAAAGGCTGCACCCAGCTGCGCGCATAATTTGTGCGCTGTTTGCGCACAAATTCCACACTTGCCGGGCGTAGCGTGTTTTGTCCGAGGTTTACGGCCCCGGACAAAACCGATTTACACTTTATTTCGCCGTGCGCGGCGAAACTCTACGAGGTTCTTTGACAGTCTAACGCACACTCTGCAAAAGCGCTGCTTTTGCAGGGGGTGCGTTCTTCGATCCGAGGCGGTTTTTCAGCGAGCGTCCTTCGGGACATCGCGCATGCTCAGGCTGATGCGCTTGCGCTTTTCGTCCACCTCCAGCACCACGACCTTCACCACGTCGCCGACGCTGACGGCCTCGGAGGGATGCTTGATAAACTTGTCGCAGACCTTTGAGATATGCACCAGTCCGTCCTGATGCACGCCAATATCAACAAACACACCGAAATCGATGACGTTTCGCACCGTGCCGGTCAGCACCATGCCGGGCTTCAGGTCCTTGACGTCCAGCACGTCCGTGCGCAGGATCGGCGCGGGCAGCTCGTCGCGCGGGTCGCGTCCGGGCTTCAGAAGCTCCTTCACGATGTCGCGCAGCGTCATTTCGCCGCAGCCGCACTGCTCCGCCGCCCGTTTCCAGCCGATCGACTCGATGCGCTTCGGAAGCTCCGCCAGAGCGCCCGCTCCAACATCCGAGAGTGCATACCCGCCCAGCTTCAAAAGCGCCTCCGCCGCCGCATAGGACTCGGGATGGACGCCGGTGTGGTCGAGCACCTGCCTGCTTTCCGGCACACGGAGGAAGCCCGCGCACTGTTCAAACGCCTTGGGTCCGAGCTTCGGCACCTTCAGGAGCTGCTTCCTCGTTGTAAATGCGCCGTTTTCCTCGCGATAGGTCACAATGTTCCTTGCAGTCACGTTCGTCAGTCCTGCGACCTGCTTCAAAAGAGACGGCGATGCGGTGTTGAGATCGACGCCGACCGCGTTGACGCAGCTTTCCACCACGCCGCCGAGCGCGGCATCCAGCTCCTTTTCCGGCATGTCGTGCTGATACTGCCCCACACCGATGGCCTTCGGGTCGATCTTCACAAGCTCGGCAAGCGGATCTTGAAGCCGCCGCGCGATGGAGACCGCAGAACGGAGGTTCACGTCAAACTGCGGAAATTCCTCCGCCGCCAGCTTGGAGGCGGAGTAGACCGAGGCGCCGGCCTCGCTCACGATCATATACGACACGCCGCCGCCAACCGTGCGGATGAGTTCCACCGTCATGGCCTCGGTCTCGCGCGAGGCCGTGCCGTTGCCGATGGCGATGTGCTCCACACCGTCCTTGCGGATGAGCTTTGCCAGCGTGTCGATGGCCTCCTGCTTTTTGCGTTCGCTGAATGTGGGATAGACGACCGCCGTGTCAAGCACCCGTCCCGTCGCGTCAACGACCGCCACCTTGCAGCCGTGGGCGTAGCCGGGGTCAAGCCCCATCGTCACATGGCCCTTGACCGGCGGCTGCATCAGAAGCGGCCGGAGGTTCAGCGCAAAGTTCCGGATGGCGCTCTCGGCTGCCAGCTCCGTCAGATTTCCGCGCAGCTCGCGCTCCAGACTCGGAGCCAGAAGCCGGTCATAGCTGTCGGCGCAGACCGCGCCGAGGAACGTCATGGCGGGCGTTCCGGGGACGATGACGCTGCGGCGGAGCGTCTGCACAGCTGTATCCTCGTCCATCTCGATGCCGACCTTCAAAAAGCCCTCGCGCTCGCCGCGGTTGAGTGCGAGCACCTGATGACTCTGGAGCTTTGCCACCGGCTGGCTGAATTCGTAATACAGGCGGTAGACCGAGTCCTCGTCCTTTGCGCCGCGCGAGGTCAGGACAGCCTTCTGCTGCATCAGCGCGCGCAGGCGCTTGCGAAGCTCCGCGTCGTCGGAGATGCGCTCGGCCAGAATGTCTCCCGCGCCCGCAAGCGCGTCCTCCGCCGTCTCCACGCCCTTTTCCGGGTCGATGTATTCAAGAGCCAACACCTCCGGCGGCTGCATACCGCGCGTCTGGGCGAAAATGGCGTCCGCCAGCGGCTCCAGCCCTTTTTCCTTTGCAATGGTGGCGCGCGTGCGGCGCTTGGGGCGGAACGGGCGGTAGATGTCCTCGATCTCGGCAAGCGTCGAAGCGGCGTCAATGCTCTGTGCCAGCGCATCGGTCAGCTTTTCCTGCGCGGCGATGAGCTCCTTCACCTCCGCGCGGCGCGCCTGCAGATTGCGCAGGTATTGCAGCCGCGTTTCAAGCGTGCGGAGCATGGTATCGTCCATGCCGCCATGCGCCTCCTTGCGGTAGCGGGCAATGAAGGGAATGGTGTTGCCCTCGTCCAGAAGCGCGGCGACGTTTTCCACGTATTTTTCCGCGCAGCCAAGCTCCGCGGCCAGAATGGCAGTGATGTTCTGCATGTGATTCTCCTTCTTTCGGATTCTTTTTGCATTGTAGCACAGAATCATGTATAATGAAAAGAAAAAAAGCGTGAGGTTTTCTATGAGATTCAAAGCTGTCCTGCTCGACATTGACGATACGCTCTTTAATTTCCGGCAAAGCTCCTTTGAGGCGATGCAGGGCGCGCTGGCGCGCCGCGGCGTCCGCTTCACATGGGACGACATGGCCGAATACGAGACCTATAATAACGCCCTCTGGAAGCAGCTTGAACGCGGCGAGATCACGAGAGCGTTTCTTTTCCCAGAGCGCTTCCGCCGCTATTTTGCCGCGCGCGGTCTGGACATTGACCCTGCCGAGTTCAACACGGACTATCTCAATGGTCTTGCGCAGGGCTACACCTTCATGCCGCACTGCCGCGAGCTTCTGGAGGCGCTGCACGGAAAATACAAGGTCTTCATCGTCACAAACGGCGACGCCTTCGCGCAGAGATCGCGCATTGAGCGCTCCGGACTTGCGCATTTGTTTGACGGCGTGTTCATCTCTGAGGAGCTTGGCTGCAGCAAGCCGGAAAAGGGATTCTATGACAAGGTCTTTGAGATCGTCGGACAGGAATACCGCGCGTGCTCACTCATGGTCGGCGACAGCCTGACCTCCGACATGCAGGGCGGCCGCAACGCCGGCATACCGACCTGCCTTTATGGCAGGCGCGAGAAAGCAGACGCACGCTGTGACTATGTGATTGAGGATCTTCTTGAGCTTCTGCCCCTTCTCGAAGCGCAGTAAGGCGGCGCGGCGGTCTCCACAGGATTCAGATGTCGAACTCGGTCGATAATTTCTACCATAATATGGCTTAATTCTTCTTGCAAAAAATGGTTATTTATGCTACATTATAGTTGTCGCAGCGATAAATTCGTCAGCGCCTGCCAAAGACGCTGAAATCATCATGACAGGAGAGGATAGCATATGGAAAATCGCGTCAAGATTTTGATCGCAGATGGAAACGATGAGTTTTGCAGCCATCTGAAAAAGCTGCTGGAAGAGACCAGCGGATATGACGTCGTAGGCATTGCAGCGGACGGTGAGCAGGCGCTGGCAATGCTCACCGCGCACCAGCCGGATGTTCTGGTTCTGGATCTGCTGCTTTCCAAAGCGGATGGCATCGCCATTCTCAAGCAGGCGCATGCCATGCCCAAGCCGCCGGTCGCGTTGGTTCTGTCCGGCTTTATGACGGAATACGTCGGAAATATGGCCATTTCACTCGGCGTGCAGTATTTCATGACCAAGCCCTGCGATTTTGAACATGTGGCAGAGCGCATCCGCGAGATCGTCGCCATCGAGCGTCAGTCCAGGTCTGCCTCGCGCCGCGGTGAGGTCAACGTCGAGGCCATGGTCACCTCGATCATCCACGAGATCGGCGTTCCGGCACACATCAAGGGCTATCAGTATCTGCGTGAGGCGATCATGATCGCCGTCAACGACATGGACGTCATCAACGCCATCACAAAGGTCCTGTATCCGCAGGTCGCAAAGACCTTCTCCACCACGCCGTCCCGCGTCGAGCGCGCCATTCGCCACGCCATCGAGGTCGCATGGGACCGCGGCGATCTGGAAACACTGCAAAAATTCTTCGGCTACACAGTCTCCAACACCAAGGGTAAGCCCACCAATTCCGAATTCATTGCACTGATCGCGGACAAGCTGCAATTGCAGCTCAAGGACATGACGGTCGGCATCAGTTGATCTTTCGTTACCACCCTTTCTATATTCACCCGCCAAAATGCCGTCGGTCGTTTTGACCGGCGGCATTTTGAGCTTGTCAAAAAAGTCTTTTTGACAAGCTCTCAAACGCGAACCGCGGGGCTGGGTTCGCGTTTGAAAAGGCTGCG
>URLO01000020.1 GCA_900548625.1 uncultured Eubacteriales bacterium
GGCTCTTCATTTTCTCCGACGCTCGCAAATACAGCCGCGAGCGTGTAGATCTCGTCGGTCATCGCCAATCAGATCACCAGCACCTTTGCTGCCTCGGGCATGATCTTCCCGAAGCCGGAGATGGAGGTGATGGCGGCGCGCTCGAGCTGACGGTCGATCAGCTTGTCATACTCCACGCTGACCTCGCCCGCCTGCACCATTTCCAGCGCATAGCGGCGGTCAAGACCGATGATCCTGCCGCCCGGAACGCACTCGCTTCTGACCAGCTCCGCGCCGAGCGGCGTGGCCAGCGCGCCGGTGCCCTGGAAGTTGAGACCCGCCGCCGCGTCCTGAAGCTCGCGCAGACTCAGCATCTTCACCATCGCGTCGCCCGGAACCAGCAGAGTGTTGAGCGTGTACGGGTCAAACTGCGCCCAGAACTCCACGAGCTGCGCATAGGTGAGCGTCCCCTTCGTGCCGCTCATCGGCGCCGAGCCGATGCTGAGCACCGCGGCAGCGTTTGCATTGCCGTCGCCGTTCACCAGCACATCGACCGCGTCCTGCACGTGCATTCTCTGGATATACGCGCCGATCTGGCGCAGCGTGACCGAGAACAGGTCAAGCTTCTGGAAGCGGATGGCCTCATACGACGCCACCAGCATTCTGCCGCGCTTGTGCAGGCGCACGAGATTGCTCTTGCTTCTGACCTCGGTGGCAGGGATGCTCGCGCCCTCTGCGACCTGCATCAGCTTCTTGTCCTTCTCCGACGGAACGGAGTAGACGCTGCGGTAGTCCATCGAATCGATGGTCGTGGTCGTCGCCGTGATCTTCGGCAGCACATTGCCGTCCTCCATGCCCTGACGGACGGCGCGCGCAATATACTCCGGGAACAGCACGCTCGACTCCATCGTGCGGAAAAACTTCTCGACGGGGTCTGAATACGCGCCCTTGGCGCGGATGTCAAAGCGCTTGAGCTGACGCTGGAACGCGTCCGTGCCCTCCAGCGCCGTGCCCTTGTAGTTCTCACTCGGGTCGAGCGACTCCAGCACCTGTGCAAACGTCTTTCCGCTTTCGCGGTACATGCCCTTTTCCAGCTTTACAGTATCAAAGCCCATGCTTTTTCTCCTCTCTTACAGAAACAGTCCGATCTTCTTTTCCGCCGTGTCCACATGCACGACGAGGCAGCTTCGTCCGCCGCTTGCCGCGGTGCGGACGCCGCCCTTGCCGTCTGCCGCCAACAGCGCATAGCCGACGGCGGGCGCCGTGCCGGTGTACGGCAGCTCAACGTAGCCGCCCATCACAACGGCGGCGCAGCCGTCTTTCACCTCCGCGGCCACGCCGCAGAACACGTCATTTTCGCCGCAGCCGCCCACAGTGTCGTTTGCCGTGAGCTTGCACACCGCGCCCTGCTCCGTCCCCTCCGATGCCAGGAAGGTCACATACTTCTCACCGATCGCATCAAAACAAATCGCCATTTTTTACCTCCTAGATTTTAAATCAGAAACGCGCTGTCGGTTTTCAGCGCAGTCTCTTTCCCCATCATGAGCTGCGGCGCGGGCGCAAACAGCCGCGCCGTCTTTTCCTCCAGCGCAAGTCCCGCCTGCTTGAGCTGCTCCGCGCCGAGCGCCGCCGCCATCTCGCGCAGCACCGGCTCCTTGAGCCCCAGCTCCAGCAGCATCGCCGCCTTCACAAAGCGTCCCTCCAGCTCCTTTCGGTACTCGCGCCCGAGCGCCGCCTCTTTCTTCAGCCGCTCCAACTCAGGGCCGCTGACGCCGCCCTCCGCGCCGAGCTTTTTGAGCACGCCCGCCTCCTTCTGCGCCGGAACGGCCACAAAGGAAAACTCATACGCATCCACCGGCTCACACAGCACCGCCACGCACTCCTCCGCGCCGTAGCGCACGCCCTTGCGGTGCTCGCATGTGCCGTAGTCCGCCCCGCAGACCGAGCAGATGCTCCTGCCCATCGCGCACCCGACCGAGACCTCCTTCTTGATGCCCGCCTCGATCTCGCGGATGACCTCCGCCGTCTTTTCTCCGCGCAGGATATACGCCCAGGCCTTGATAAACGCGCACCCGTCCCCGTATTCCACGCCCGCGTCAAAAATGCGCGCCACCTGCTTCTCGCTCGACCATGCGTGATCCACGATGCCCGTCTTGCCGATGAACATCGGCGCGAGCGTCTCGAGCGCCTCCGTCTGGAACCGCTCGTGGTCGCGGTCTGTCTGATCGTCGCACAGCCGCACCGAAAAGACGTAGACCTCCTCCGCTGTCAGCGGAGACTTCGCGTGCGCGTTGATCCGTTCGAGCTGCGCTGCATCCGGCGCGCCCGCCGTCAAAACGCCCGCCTGCTTTTCGACCCTCATCTTGTTTCCTCCGTTTCCCGTTTGATTTTTTCGGCCTGCTGCCGGTAAAGCTCCGCGTGTGCCTCCTCGACGATGTCCTGCAGCGAAATATCGTCCCAGACGATCTCCGCCTCACAGCCATAGCCGTTCAGCCGCAGCCACATCCCGCAGATCCGCTGCAAGACCGGCTGCACACAGCGCCGGATGGCCCACAGCTCCGAGGTCAGCAGATCCGCCTGCTGCTTGGACATCCGCTCAGTCGAGGCCCAGCTCAGCCCCAGCATAAACGGCGGCAGCCCCGTTTTTGCAACAAGCTGCTCCAGGATCTGCCGTACCGGCGTCTCCGAGTCCAATATCTTGCCGTCCGCGCCGATGACCTTGATCTCCACGTCTCCGACCGCCACAAAATCGCGCACCGCGCCGGAGCGCCCGTCCTGCATCGCCGCCGTCCACTCGCGCGCCATCTGCTCCGCCGCCGCGCTGCTCTCCGCACGCTCGTCCTTCGGGCGGTAGACCACCGAATAGCGCACATTGCCCGCGCGCTCCCAGTTGATGCCGATGGTTTTGTAGATCTTCATCAGCACATCCGTCAAAAACGGCATGCTCCGCAGCAGCGACGCGCCGTAGGGATTTTCCGCGTCCGGATTCCACGTGGAAAACAGCAGCAGCTTCTGCTGCGGAAACGCCCGGAACTGCCCCTTTTCATACGTCCCGAGCGTCAGCTCCAGCGGCGAGTCCGACTGCTGCACATGCACCCTCGTCACATCGCCCCAGCAGACCGCGACCAGCTTCCCCTGCGAGACGACCATCTCTCCGATCGCGCGTCCATAGGTCAGCAGGCTGTCCAGATACGCCTCCAAAAAGCACTCCACGCCATACTGCCCGCGTCCGATCGGCGCCGTCAGCAGAAATTTCCGCAGCTCCCGCTCTGCCTGCTTGTCTGCACACGCCGCCGTGAAGCCGCCCGTCAGGCGCACCAGCTTCCCGATGGCCGCATCCAGAATCGGCACTGCCTCGCGCATCGCGCGATACATCTGCGCCTCGCCGCCAAGCGGCGTCTGCCCCTGCCCCAGCAAAAACGCGCCCTCCGGGCGGCTGCGAAGCTGCGTCGCGCAGCCTGCCGCCGTCTTTTCCTTTTTCTTCATTCCTTCACCTCATTTTCAGTATCCGCCGCGCGTCACCGCGCGGGCGGCAAAGCCTCCGCCGCCCGCCTCCAGCACGCCGGTCACAAAATATCGCATGTCGTCCATCGCGTGGTCGTGCTCCTTTTTCACCTGATCGCCGCCCGCCTTCCGGTCCCACACATAAAGCTCCGTTTCGCGCAGGCAGTCCGTGCAGCGGTCGCAGATCACGATTTTTCCGCTCTTGAGCGCGTCCGCCGTCCGCCGGATGCCGCTTAAAACGTCGTTGTCGGCCTTCCGGACGTTCCACCCGTCCCGCCGCAGCGTCTCCAAAAAGCTCGCCGCCGACGGATCAACGATCACCGCCTCGATCCGCCTGCCGCCCGCAAGCCGCCGCAGCGCCGCGGCATATTCCGCGTCGGTCATCTGCCGTCCCTCGCGGCGTGAGTCGAAATAGAACTCCTCCGTCCTGTACCACACGCCGCCCATGCTTCCCCACAGCCCGAACGAGGCCGGATTGACCGTCCCGTAGTCGCAGGAGATGTACCACCGCTCCCACGGCCCCTCCGGCACGGGCGGGGCCTTCGAGGCGTCGAAGAAGTCGTAAACGCGCCCCTCCGCCGCCGTCCACTGTCCCAGCACGAAGCGCCGGTAAAAAACGCCGCTGTAAAGCCGGCGGTATCTCTGCCGGATCTGCGGCGTCAGCGAGGGATTGTCCTCCATCGTAAAGTGCAGATGCAGGCAGTTCTTGCGCCGCGCCCCCTTCACCCACTCCTTGTAGAACCAGTGCTGCGGCCCCTCCGGGTTGCAGTTGAACCAGAGCCTGCTTCCCGCCACCGCGCAGCGCGCGCACGCCTGCTCCACGAACGAGCGCGGCATCAGCACCACCTCATCGAGCAAAATTCCCGCAAACGTGATGCCCTGGATCAGCGCCGCCGCCCGCTCGTCGTGACCGCCAAAGATGAAAAAGCGGTTTTCATGCCCTGCAAAGCGCACCGTCATCCGATGCTCCGTGTTTTTCTGCTCCACGCGCATGCCCATCGACTCCAGAAGCGGCAGCAGCTCCGCCAGCACGTTTCTTTTCAGGCTCTCCATCGTCTTTCCGCACAGCCCGAACTGCCGCCCGTCAAAGCACGACATCGCCCACAGGAAATAGCCCAGTCCCATGCAAAGCGTCTTGCCCGACCGCACTGCGCCATCGCAGACGATGGCCTCAAAGCGGCTGTCCGGGCTTGTCGGCCTCCACCAGAGCATCGCCCGGAGCTGCTTCGGGGAAAAGCGCTCAAGCTCCATCTTCCATGCCCTTCAGAATCGCCGTCAAAAACCGCTCCGCCCGCTCGTCACCCTCGTCCGCAAGACCGGCAAGCTGCTCCAGAACCTTCGTCCTGTCCAGCAGCTTGACCTCCACCGTTCCCTTGTCGCTGCGCTTGATCTCCGTCAGCAGCGACAGGTCCAGCGAGGCAATGTCCACATCCTCGCACAGCGCCAGCTTCACACAGTCGTTCGGCTTCCCGAAGGCCAGCTTCCGCAGCTCTCTTTTGATCCGCTCCAGCTCCGACGTCTTTTTTGCCCTGCCCGCGTTCTGTTCCGCCATCCTACCACGGCTCCTTTCACCCGTAGCGTCCGCGCCGTGCAAAGTTGCCCGTTTCCCGGCAACGGCAGATTTTTTCTCCGTCCGCGCGCAAAAAGCTCCCCCGCCCGGTCGTTTCCGACCGGACAGGGGAGCTTTTTCCCTGTTTTATCCCGTTTTCAATCTGTGATTATTCCGTTTTTGCCTCCGGCGCATCGCTGTAGAGCATCGGATACGCCCTGTGATCCGTTTTCCGCAGCTGCACATGCAGCGCCACGCAGCCGACGCCCACGCCGACCACAAACGTCCACACCAGCGCAAGCGGCCACGCATCCGCAAGCCGTCCGACCAGAAGCTGTGAGATGCGCTCGAAGCCGTACACAAAAATGCTGCTGATGCTCGCCACGCGCCCGCGGTGCGTTGCGGGGATGCGCCGCGTGAGATAGGGCTGCTTTCCGAGCGTCACGAAGATCTCTCCCACCGTGAACACGAACATCGCCGCGTAGTACAGCGCCGTCGCCTTTCCGATGAAAATGAACATCGCGAGCGCCGCCACGATCAGGACCTCGCCCGTCACGATCTTATCCGTCTCCTTGAGCCGTGAGAACCACTTTGTGATGAGCGGCGTGCCGGCCACGACCAGCGCACAGTTGAGACTCGTCATCGTCCCGAACAGCACCGCGCCCCGCGCTCCGAAGACCTTGCTCATGTTGATCGGCATCAGGAAATTGAACTGCGAGTACACGAACGCCGCCAGCGCCGAGCACGCCAGAAACAGCAGCAGCACCGGCCGGCTGAAAAGGACCGACAGCGCCGATTCCCCGTTCTTTGCATCCTTTTCATATCCGCCCTTCGTCTCCTCCCGCACTATTGTGATGTCCTTCACAAAGAAGAAGATGAGCACGGTCGATGAGAGCGTTGACAGGCCCGTGATGAGGAATGCCAGATTCAGATGCTTTTCAAACAGCAGCCCGCCGAGTGTCGGCGCCAGCACCAGCCCCAGATTGCTTCCGAGATAGCTGAGGCTGTAGGCGCGCTCACGGTCGTCCGATGTCGTGAGATCCGCCACCAGCGTGTCATAGCACGGCCATTCGAGCGTGGCGAAAACGCCGCCCACGCAGAACACGACGATCGCCGTCATGCCGATCTCCATCAGCGAGCACGCGATGTAGCACGCGACCGTCACCAGATCGCACACAATGATGAGCTTTCGTTTGTTGAAGCGGTCGGCAAGCTTTCCGCCCAGCAGAGAAAACGGGAGCTGCACCACACCCACGATCAGGCTGAACATGGCCGCCTGTGCCGCCGTCATCCCGATCTTGACCGTCAGGATGAGCGTCAGCATCGGCCATATGAGCGCGCCCATATTCGTCACGATCCGCCCGTAGAGCAGAATGTACATCTCGCGCCGCAAGCCCCGGTACATGTCAAAAAGCTTCAGGTTTTTCACGCATTCACCCTCTTTCCACGATAAAACCATACTAGCATCCTGTTTTTCAAAAAGCAATATCCCCGTTTTTCAAAAAGCGGTTCTGCTTGCAATCGCGTACTTCCTGTGCTATTCTTAAGGCAGCACCACACAATTGCGTCCGCGCGCTTCGGCGGATCTTTTCCGCCAATCCTGCGGTTTGAAAAGCTTGAAAGACATACAGTATTCCTGCGCTTTTCAAATCTTGCCTTGACGAAAAATCTCTCGCCGAATCTACTTGCCGAATTGTGTGGTATTGCCTTAAAAACAAGAGAGAAAACATGCAAAGGAGTCTTTTCATGGAACAGAAATATGCACAGTACACCATCGAGCAGGCTGTTGCGCTTCTCGCGATCGACAGCCCCACCGGTTTTACCGAAAACGCGGCACAGTGGGTCTATGACGCCTTCACCGCGCTCGGCTTCTCCGCTTCTATCACCACCAAGGGCGGCGTCCTCGTCGATCTCGGCGGCGCAGACAGCGAGGAAGGCGGCCTGCTGCTTCAGGCCCATACCGACACCCTCGGCGGCATGGTCGCAGAGATCAAGGCAAACGGCCGTCTGCGTCTTGTGAATCTCGGCGGTATGTGCGCAGAAAACGGCGAAACGGAAAACGTCCGCGTCTATACGCGCTCCGGCAAGGTCGTCGAGGGCACGCTCCAGCTCTGCAACGCCTCCGTCCACGTCAACGGCCAGTACAGCGAGACGAGCCGCACCTTTGACACCACCGAGGTTTTGCTGGACGAACCGGTCACGACCGCCGAGCAGACCCGCGCGCTCGGCATCGAGGTCGGCGACATCGTCTGCTTCGACCCGCGCACCCGTGTGACGGCCTCCGGCTACATCAAAAGCCGCTTCCTTGACGACAAGCTCTCCGTCGGCATCCTGCTCGGCTTTGCCAAATACCTGCGCGACGAGCACAAATCGCTCCCGCGTCACACCTATCTCCACATCACCGTCTATGAGGAGGTCGGCCACGGCGGCTGCGCCTCTGTTCCGGCCGGTGTGACCGAATCCATCAGCATCGACATGGGCTGCGTGGGCGACGGCCTGCAATGCACCGAGCGTCAGGTCTCCATCTGCGCCAAGGACTCCGGCGGCCCCTACAGCTACGCCGTGGTCGGCAAGCTCATCGAAGCCGCGAAGCGCGAGGGCGCGGATTACGCCGTCGATGTCTATCCCCATTACGGCTCCGACGTAGAGGCAACGCTCCGCGCCGGCTATGACATCCGCCACGGCCTCATCGGCTCCGGCGTCTACGCCAGCCACGGCTATGAGCGCAGCCATATTGACGGCGTTCTGAACACGCTCAAAACGCTCAAGGGTTATCTCGCGCTCTGATCTGCGCAAGCGGCCCTTCCGGCACCCGACAAAGGAGGAACCCGCCCATGGACACCCAAACCACGCTTCTCTCTGCGAAGCGTGATTTCAACCGCCTCGGCCTCAGCCTTCTTGCCATGGCGCTCATCCCGCTTTTGGTGCAGCTCGTCCTGGCCTTCGTCATCGCGCTCCTCACCCCCTCCGGCGTTTTGACCGAGCGTGCCTCCATCGGCACGCTTCTCGGCCTTCTGCCGCTCTATGCCGTCGCGTATCCGGCCGGCCTTCTCATTTTGCGGACGGTCCCGGCAGCCCCGTACACACCGGCAAAGCTCCGTGCGAAGGATTACTGGACGCTGTTTCTCATCTGCCTTCCGCTGCTGTTCGGCGGCAGCCTGATCGGAAACGCGCTTTCTGCGCTGCTTTCCGGCGGCAACTCGACCAATCCGGTCGACACCATGCTCTCCGAGCTTGGCTGGCCCGAGGTTCTGACCACCGTCGTTCTCGCGCCGCTGTTTGAGGAATTTATCTTCCGCAAGCAGCTCATCGACCGCAGCGCCCGCTACGGCGAAGGCGCCGCCATCGTGTTTTCCGCGCTGATGTTCGGCCTGTTCCACATGAACCTCTACCAGTTCTTCTACGCCTTCCTGCTCGGCCTCGTTTTCGGCTACATCTATCTCCGCACGCGCCGCCTGCGCTACACCGTTTTCATGCACATGAGCATCAACGCCATCGGCGGCGTCCTGCCGATGCTGCTGCTGCGCTATGTCGGCGATGACGTTCTGGAAATGGAGGATTTCTCCGCCGCACTCAGCGCGCCGGACGGCGCCGTGACGAAATATCTGCTCATGAGCGCATATTCTCTGTTCATTTTTGCGCTCTGCATCACAGGCTTTGTCCTCCTGATCGCAAAATGCCGCCGTCTTGTCCTGCTTCCCGCACCGGACGAGCTCCCGCGCGGCACGCGCCTCCGGACGATCTGCTGCGCCGGCGTGATTTCGTTCACGCTCGTCTGCGTGCTGGTCGGGATCCTCTATCTTTTCCTGCTCTGATGCCCGCCATCCGCGGCCGCGTTCTGAACCAATGCACACCCAAAGAATCCGATTGAGTTAACTGTCAGGAGGGACCCACGCAATGGAAGGTCTATTAGAGAGACTGCTGAAAGAGTGCCAGCCATTCACCGCGCAGGGGCACGTCGCCACATACATTCCGGAATTGGCAAAGGGAAACCCCGCCGACCTCGGCGTAAGCGTGCTCAGCAGCAACGGCAAGCAGTACCGGGCAGGGAATTGGGACAAGTGCTTCTCGATCCAAAGTGTCGTCAAGCCCATCCTGCTGCTGCTGGCGCTGCTGGACAATGGCGAGGCGGAGGTGCGCGCGCATGTGGGCGTAGAAGCAACCGGCCGCCCCTTCGATGCGATCAACGTCACAGACCAGCTCTTGTCGAGCAACCATCTCAATCCGATGGTGAACATGGGCGCCATCAAAATGTGCACCCTCATTCACGGCAAGACGTATGCCGAGCGCTTTCAGCGCCTGCTGGATCTGACCCGGCTTCTTACCGGAAACAAGGAAATCGAGGTCGATGAATCGGTCTATACCTCGGAAAAACAAACAGGCAGCAAGAACCGCGCGCTGGCGTATCTGCTGCAAAGCAACGGGCTTCTGAATGATAATGTCGAGGAAGTTCTGGATTGTTATTTCAAATGCTGCTCCATCCGTGTCAACAGCATGGATCTTGCGAACATCGGCTTTGTCCTTGCAAACCGGGGCAGGCTGCCGCATACGGAGGAGCGGGTCTTCCCGGTGCGCTTTGCGCATTATGTAAACGCGATCATGGTGACCTGCGGTATGTACAACGGCTCCGGCGAGTTCGCCATTCAGGTGGGCGTTCCGGCGAAAAGCGGTGTGGGCGGCGGCATCATGGCCTCTGTCCCGACCCGCATGGGCATCGGGATCTTCGGCCCGGCGCTGGACAGCAAGGGCAACAGCGTCGCGGGGATCCGCCTGCTGGAGCGCATGTCGCAGGAGCTGCACCTCGGCGTATTTTGAGGCAGCACCGCACAATTGCGTCTACGCGCTTCGACGGATCTTTTCCGCCAATTCTGTGGTTTGAAAAGCTTGAAATACATACAGTATTCCTGCGCTTTTCAAACCTTGCCTTGACAAAAAATCTCTCGTCGAATCTGCTTGCCGAATTGTGCGGTGTTGCCTTAACTCCCCAGCCGCCGACCTCCGGCCCGCCCTGCCTCGCAGCCCCGGCCAGAATTCTTTTCCCGTTCAGCGGAAATCGATTGACAAACCGGGAACTGTATGGTAGAATAATCTCCGTCTTTAAGGCAGTGATTCGGAGAGATGTCCGAGCGGTTTAAGGAGCTGGTCTTGAAAACCAGTGACACAGCAATGTGCCGTGGGTTCGAATCCCACTCTCTCCGCCATTTTTCTCCGCATATCCTGTTTTGACCGACCTGCGGAAGTACCCAAGTGGCCGAAGGGGCTCCCCTGCTAAGGGAGTAGGCGTCTAAAAAGCGCGCGAGAGTTCAAATCTCTCCTTCCGCGCCAGAAGAGAACGATCATTCTGATCGTTCTCTTCTTTTTTATGCCTGCGTATGACCTTCGCGGTCGCAAACATCCGGAAAGCGTGATCGCAGCCAATCAAAAAAGCCGAGGGCCTGCTGTCCCTCGGCTTTTTCGCGCTCATTTCTTTGTTTCAAGCGCTGCAACACTGCCCTTGTTCCCAACGGTCAGATTGCAGACGCCGGCCGCATTCAGAACCTCCACGATCTCGCGGATCGCGAAATAGTTCTTTCCGCCGACCAGCAGCCGGTCAATGGGGTAGCGCTTCCCGTTGACGATGATCTCGCCGTTCTTCGCGGGCGCGGCGGTTGCGTAGTCCACCCACGGGAGCCTGCCGTGCTTTTTCCAGATGCGCGTATTGTACCCGCTTTTCTGGCCGAGGTTTCCGACCGCCGTGACCTGCACGCCGTTTTTCCAGACCGGCGTACACTCGACGGCAAGCCCGCCGCCGATGTAAAGCCCCCAGTGCCCCGGCATCCAGAGCCCCTCGCCGGGCACGAGCGCCTCCCAGTTCCCCGTGGAGACGTTCTGGCATTTCGAGATCATGCCGTCTGCGGACACGTCCGGTACGCCGTTCCCCGCGTACTTTGCCCCGCCGTAGACCGCGTTCTGGCTGCCGTTCCAGCCCCACAGAATGCCCTTCGTGAGGTTCACGCAGTCAAAACCGAAGTATCCCTTTCCGATGAGCTTCCGCAGCTCCGCCTGCTTTGCCGCCGTGTACCAGCCCGGATACTGCGCGGCCTTTTCGCGGATGATGTTCTCGGTGACCGGCATCCCGAAGCAGCCCCACATGTAGACCGTCCTGTAGTTATTCGCAATGTCGATGTGCTTTTTTACAAGCTCCGCCGCATTCAAGCCTCGCCGCCTCCTTTCTCGTCCACCGCATCCTGAAGCTTCTGGCTCTGCGTTCCGAAGTAGAACGCGATGATGACCGCGTAGATGGTCATGAAGTCCTGCGAGATCTTCCCGGCCACCGCCATGTAGGCGAACACGCCCGTCAGCACCAGCGTCACCAGCGACTTCACGCTCAGCAGATTCCCCAGCCGTTTCTTGATATTATCCATCGTATGTCCCTCCATCTTCTTTGTCGTTCGGTTTTGCAAATACACGTTTTACAAGCAGGAGCAGCAGCTCCCCGCCAAAGGCCGCGCCCGCGAATACCAGCACGTCCGAAAGGTCGCACGTCCGGTCGAGCAGCAGCGCCGCCGTCTTGACAACCATCGCCCACGCGAGCGCCGCCGTCAGCGCCCAGAGGCAGTAGTACACCAGCTCCCGCGCCATCTTGCCCTTGGTCACGCGCGACTTCTTCACGATCTTCGGCATTTCATCCACCCACCCCCAGCTTTGCCAGTGCAAATCCGATCAGCCCCGCGATGAGCGCGGTAATGACGCCCTTCACGACCGCCTCCCAGCGGCTTGCCGGCAGCGCCTTGAGGCTTTTCACATCGGCCTTGATCTCGTTCACGTTTTCCTCGATCGTCTCCTGCTTGGTGGCCAGAACCTCCACCGAGGTCGCCAGCTGATGCAGCGCCTTGTTGTCTGCCTCCAGCTCGTCGATCCTGTGCGAGTTGCTCTTGCATCGCGCCTCCACGGAGGCGATCTGCGCCTGAATCCCGTCTTCCATCTTGTGCTCCTTTCTCGCGGGCATTGCCCGTCATGTGATTTCTTCGTCCAGTGTTACGATCAGATCCGCGCCCTTGCCCTTGGCAGACACACGGAAATACTTCGCCCCCTGCGGCGGCGCAACATTCTCGTCCGTAGAAAATGCCCCAGCGGCGTTCGGGTCCTCCACCTTGGTCGGGAAATAGATGCTGTTCCCGAGCTGATTGTAGCTAAGTACGTTCCCCTTCAGTGAAAAGTCTGCATTGTACCACGCCAGCCTTGCGCCATATTCGTTCCATGCAATGCCGTCACCGCCGATGCGATAAATATGAACCGCGCCGCCGTCAAATGGGATAAAGCCGGTGGTCGTGAAGTGGCTGCTTGCCGACAATGCGCCGCTGGAACTGAGCATCTGCCCATCCGTATACGGCGCAGAGGCCCCACTCGTGTCCACAGCGGTCGGGACAAGGTTATGATACGATACAACCTTTGCCGCCTTCGCCATAATGACCACGTCGCCCGTGACCTTCGCGATGCGGATGACACCGGAGCTTTCCGTGTAGGCGGAGGCCGTGATGTCCACGCCGCCCATCGTGACCGAGACCGTCTCCATCGTGTAGCCGCTCACCGCCGAAAGCGCCGCCGTATATTCCGTGCCGTCCTCGGCAGCGACTGCGTCATTGCTCGTCGTCACATGCGTCAGCGTGTTCGTGATGCTGTGATAGACCGTTGCCGCGTACCCGATGGTTCTGTCCGTTCCTGCGCCGTAGCAGAACGAATAGATCACCTGCTCAGACGGATTGATGACGTTAATGTTGAACGCCGTGTCCTTGCCCGTCCCTGCCGTCTTGTCATATGCCACAGGATCACCGAATGAGATTCCGTACATGGTGACGACGCCGGAGTTGTTGCGGTAAAAGCAGGCGTTCGGCGTGCACATCCGCCATGCGTCAAACTGTGTGCCTTTTCCGTTTTCCACGCTGTGGAGCTTTCCGAACTGGAAGCAGTGATTGTGCCCGTGGACATTTGCGATGAACTTCGCCGCATTTTTCCCCTGAAAATTGATCCGTTCTCCGCCGACAACGGCTACTTCTCCATTCACATATGCCTTTACGATGTTTCCCGCGGGATACGCGCCGCCCAGATCGAGCGGATAGTGTGCCAGCACGAGGATGCCCCACTTGGCGGCATCGGCCTTGCCTCCCACATCACTCAGCGTCTCCGCAAACCACATCAGCTGCGCATCGGAGAAGATTTTCGGAGCATTTGCGCCTCCCGTCGTCTCGCCCTCACAGGCGTTCAGACAGATCACGCGCAGCTTTCTGTCCGGAAAGTCCCGATGGCAGTAGCCGTATTCCGTGCTTCCGTATACAGCGCCCTCGTTGTATTTCCAGATGTTGTTTTTCAGGAATGCCGCGCCGACAAGCGTGCTGTACTCTCCGGTGTCGTGGTTTCCGACCGTTCGGAACTGCGGCACATCGCGCCATGCCTCACCGAGCCAGCCGTTGATCGCGTCAAACTGTGCCTGCATCAGTTCGGTCGTGGTCTTTGCGTTTCCGAACGTCACATCACCGAGCATACACGCAAAATCGAGCCTCGGCAGGCTGTACGCCAGCACCTTGAGCGCCATGCAGGCGTGCAGATTTCCGGCGTTGATGTTCGTCTGCCAGCCGTCGGTCTGCGGCCCGGCGTGGTGAAAGTCGGAGACCGCCGCAAATACAATGCTGTCGTCTTTCAAGACACGCCTGACCTTCTCCGCCACCGAAAGCGCCTCCGCCTTCACATAGTCTGGAATCTCCGCGTGCTGTATGCTTTCTTTTGCCGAAATCGCATCCACCGCGTCTCCGAAGCCCTTTGCGTCGTCCCAAGTGAGCTTTGCCGCCGAGCCGGTCTTTGCGCGAATCCGGTCTGCCGTGTGGGTCAGCGCCGCACCGTTTGTCAAATATTCACTCAAAACGACGCACCTCCCGCCGAAGGAACAGTCTCCGCCGTCCAGAATCCATTCACGACCCGCAGGAACTTTCCGTTGTCCGCCGCCGTCACCGCAGGCGTCCCCGCCTCTCCTTTCGGGCCTCGTTCTCCGGCAGGGCCCTGTTCACCGCGCGGCCCCTGCACACCGGGGTCTCCCTTGTCGCCCTTCGGCCCTTGGAGGCCCTGCGCACCGGTCTTTCCCTGCGGCCCAACAGGGCCTTGTTCTCCTCGTGCGCCGGGTTCGCCCCTTTCACCCGGAATGCCCTGCGCGCCGGGCTCGCCTTTGTCGCCCTTTGCACCGTCCCTGCCGTCTGCGCCCTTGAGTTCCGCCAGCGCGATCAGATCTTCCCACGTCTGTCCGTCGGCGCAATAGCGGATATATCCGTCTGCCACCTGCATGTCGGTTCTGCCGCCGCCCATGCCGCCGGAGCGCGCCGCCTCATTGATGGCTGCGACCAGATTTTCCTTTTCCTTTGTGCCGAGCTTTGACAGGTCTCCGATTTTTCCCTCCAGACCGTCAAACCACCGTTTTGACGGCGCATCCGGCGGCTCCGCTCCGCCGTCCAGCGCCTGCGTCACCAGAAAATCGAGCTTTGCGGACTTCGCCAGCGTCTTTCCTGCGTACCACTGCAGCTCGCACTGCCCGAAGCCCGCCTTTTCCGTGTCAGCGCTTGTGACCGTCCAGTATGCCGCGTCCCCATCGACCGTGAGCGGCACGGGATACGCGGCATCATCGCCCGCCCGCCGCACCAGAAGCGCGGGCGTCCCGCCCGAAAACGCCGCCTTGAACGGCAGCAGGGAAAATACAACGCGCACCGCCTCATGCTCACCCGTGCGCCCGATGTGCAGCACGCCGCCTCCCAACGCCTTTATTTCCTTCATATGCATCATCTCCTCTGTTTGTAAGGGTCGTCCCTCCACCCCTAGCAGCAGAAAAAAATCAAATTGCACGCAAGCGGGCAACTTTCTGTCCTCCCGCACGCCTCAAAAACACAAAAAGAGCGCCGGCCTAAGCCAGCGCCCAAATCATGGTTCTTATCCTTTTTGGCGGAGCTTTCTCAGCAGCTCCTGAAAATACTCCGGCAGCTCGCAGCTGACCGTGACGCGCGCTCCGGTGCGCGGATGCACAAAGGTCAGCTCCCGCGCGTGCAGGCACTGCGTGTCCACTCCGAGCTCCGGCTTTTTGTGTCCATAGACCGTGTCTCCGAGGATCGGGTGGCTCCGCCACGCCAGATGCACGCGGATCTGGTGCGTCCGCCCCGTTTCGAGCCGGCACTCCAGAAGCGTATAGCCCGCAAAGCGCTCCAGCACGCGCCAGTGCGTCACGGCCTCGCGGCCGTCCTTTTTCGTCACGCACATTCTCTTCCGATCCGCCGGATCGCGTCCGATCGGCGCGTCGATGGTGCCGCTGTCCTCGCGGATGTTTCCGCAGACGATGCAGGCATAGGTGCGCGCAAGCGTGTGATCCTTGAGCTGCGCGGCAAGCGCCCGGTGCGCAAAGTCGTTTTTCGCCGCGATCAGCAGCCCCGACGTGTCCTTGTCGATGCGGTGGACGATGCCGGGGCGAAGCTCGCCGCCGATGCCGGAGAGACTGTCCCGGCAGTGATGCATCAGCGCGTTGACGAGCGTCCCGCTCCAATGGCCCGCCGCCGGATGGACGACCAGCCCCTTCGGCTTGTTGACAACGATCACGTCCGCGTCCTCATACACCACATCCAGCGGAATGTCCTCCGCCTCCAGCGCGGCCTGCTGCGCCTGCGGCAGCTCGAATTCCAGCGTGTCGCCCTCCGTCAGACGGTCGCTCTTGCGCGCGGCGCGTCCGTTGAGCCGTACCGCGCCGTCCTCGATCAGCTTCTGCGCCGCGCTGCGTGATAGCTCCGGCGCAAGGCGCGCCATCGCCGCGTCCAGACGCTCGCCGGAGCGGTCAGCGGTCAGAAGCATCGTTCATATCCTCCGCGCCGTCCTGCGCCGCGTCCTTCGGCTTCTTTTCCGACAGGAAATCCTTGTCCCAGATCAGAATGTACAAAACCAGCAGCACCGCCGGGACCGTGATGAAGATATCCGCCACGTTGAACGTCGAAAACCACGGAACGCAGATCATGTCGATGACCTCGCCGGTCGCGATGCGGTCGATCAGATTGCCGATCGCGCCGCCCGTGATGGCCGCCAGCAGCCACAGCTCCGGCTTCTTGCGGACGTATTTTTTCGCAACGGCCCACACGACGAACGCGATGTACACCGCCGCCACGACCACGAAAAACCACCGTTTTCCGCTCAGAAGCGACAGCGCCATGCCGTCGTTTGTAATGTAGTGCAGCTGCAGCCAGCCCGGGATCAAAACGACCGTCCGGCCGGTAAGCTGCGCCGCGGCCAGCGCCTTTGTCCACTGGTCGAGCGCCGCGACTGCCGCCGCAAAAAGCGTCAGATATACATATAACAAGGGGATCACCCTCCTTTTCTGGCCATACTATACCATAGCGGATGCCTGTTTGTAAATGCGCGTTTCACCGCGCGTCCGCGGCGGCGATGACCGCCTCCGCCGTGAGCATCCCGTCCACCGCCGCCGACATAATGCCTCCGGCGTAGCCCGCGCCCTCTCCGCAGGGATAAAGTCCCTCTACGGCGGACTGCCTGTTTTCACCGCGCACGATGCGCACCGGCGAGGAGCTTCTGGTCTCGGGCGCGGTCATGACCGCGTCCGCGCGCGCAAAGCCGTGCAGGCGCTTGTCCAGCTCCGGCAGCGCCTGCTCCAGAACGGATGTGATGCGCTCCGGCAAAACGTCGTGCAGCGCACAGAATTTGACGCCGGGGCGGTACGTCGGCGTGACGCCGCCCGCCTGCTGCGACGCTCTGTGGGCCAGAAAATCGCCCACGAGCTGCGCCGGCGCGTGATAATCTCCGCCGCCCGCGCAAAACGCCGCCTGCTCCAGCTCCCGCTGCCAGTACATGCCGCCGAGCGCCGATTTTTCCGGGAAATCCTCCGGATTCAGCGTCACAAGGAGCGCCGCGTTGGCGTTTTCCCCATCACGCGCCGCGTTCGACATGCCGTTTGTCACAAGCCCGCCCGGCTCCGACGCGGACGCGACGACCTGCCCGCCGGGGCACATGCAGAACGTGTAGGCGGAGCCGCCCGAGGGCAGATGCACATTCAGCTTGTAATCCGCCGCCGGAAGCCCGGCGCAGCCCGCAAACGGGCCATACTGGCTCGCATCGACCAGGCTCTGCGGATGCTCGATGCGCACGCCCATGGAAAACGGCTTCGGCTCCATCGGCACACCGGCGGCGTGCAGCATCTCAAAGGTGTCGCGTGCGCTGTGCCCGATGGCAAGCAGCACCTGCGTGCATTCGATCACCGCCTCCACGCCGTCCTGCACGGCCCTGACCGCCGTGATGCGCCCGTTTTCCGTGCAGAGCGCGGTCATCCGCGTGCCGAAGCGCACCTCGCCGCCGTAGTGAAGGATCTTCTCGCGGAGATTTTGCACGACCCCCACCAGAACGTCGGTGCCGATGTGCGGCTTTGCGTCAAAGAGGATCTCCGCGCCGGCGCCTGCCTCGCAGAACTGCTCCAGCACCCAGCCGATGCGCTCGTTTTTCGTGCCGGTGTTGAGCTTTCCGTCAGAAAACGTACCGGCGCCGCCCTCTCCGAACTGGACGTTGCACTCCGGGTCAAGCGCGCCGCCCGCCCAGAACGCCTCCACCTTTTCCTTCCGCCGCTCCGCGTCCAGACCGCGTTCGAGCACGATGGGGCGAAGCCCCGCCATCGCCAGCACCAGCGCGGCAAACATGCCCGCGGGCCCGAAGCCCACGACCACCGGCCGCGCCTGCGGGAGCTGCGCAGGCTTCGGCGGCGTATAAAGCACGTCCTTCGCCGGCGCGGCCTTGGCGCAGTGCGCCATTTTCAGGATCTTGTCCTCGCGTCCCTTCACCAGCACATCGACGGTGTAAATGAGCCGCACATCGTTTTTCTTCCGCGCATCGACCGAGCGTTTTCTGATGTCCAGACGCTTGATCTCCGTATCCCGGATGCGAAGCTGCCGCGCCGCGGCGCTGACAAGCTCCGCGCTGCTGTGTCCGGGTGCAAGGGAAATGTCTCTGATTCGTATCATACCGGTTTCTCCTGTGATCCATCGGCGCCGAGCCGTCCGGCAAGCCAGCCGGAGGACCACGCCCATTGAAGATTGTATCCGCCGCAGTCACCGTCGATGTCCAGCACCTCGCCGCAGGCAAACACGCCCGGCGCGATGCGGCTTTCCAGCGTGTCGGCGCGGAACTGCGCCGTGCGGACGCCGCCCGCCGTGACCTGCGCGTTGTCCATGCCCATGACGCCGGTCACCGCGATCGGGCAGCACCGGATGAGGCCGCAGACCGCCCGCAGCTCCGCATCCGTCAGCTCCGCCAGCGGCTTTGCCGCGTTCAGTCCCGCGCGCCGGACAAGCGTTTTTCCGAGCCGCGACTGCAAAAGCCCTGTCAGAAGCTCCTCCGCCGCCAGCCCCGGAAAGCGCACCCGCCGCGCCGTCAGCAGCGCCCAAAGCGCCTCCTCGTCCAGCGCTCTGCAAAAATCGATCAGCAGCGTCCGCTCGCCGCCTCCGGTCGAAACGGCGCGGGAGAGCTCGAATGCGGCAGGGCCGCTGACGCCGAACTCGGTGAACTGAAGCTCACCCTCGCTCGTCCGGGTCACGTGCCCGTTTTCCTTCAGCGCGATGCGCCCGTCGGCGCGGACGCCCTTGAGGGCACGAACGAAGTCCGTCTCCGTCCGGATCTGCACAAGGCTCGGAAAAAGCGGCGTGCGCTCGTGCCCGAGCGCCTCCAAAAGCGCATATCCCGCCTCCGTACCGCCGAGCTTTCGTCCCGCGCAGCCGCCCGCCGCGACGATCAGGCGGTCGCCGAAATATGTCTCGCCCGTCACCGCGCGCGCCTGATAGCCGCGCGCCTTCTTTTTGACCTCGCAGACCTCGCACCCGCAGACGACCGTCACGCCCGCCGCCTCCAGCGCAAAGCGCAGCACATCGACCACGCTGTTCGCCTGATCGGAGAACGGGTACACGCGCCCCGAGGGCTCCGTCACCGTGACGAGCCCCAGCGTCTGAAACGCTGCGAGCGTCCGCTCCACGCCGTACCGCTCGAGCGCCGGAAGGACAAACCGCGGCGTCTGGCCGTGGTAATTTTCCGCGCCGAGATTTCGGTTCGTGAGATTGCAGCGGCCGTTTCCCGTCGCAAGGAGCTTGCGCCCCACGCGCGCCTGCCGCTCCAGCAGCGTGACCTGATTTCCGGCGTCCTGCGCCGCAGACAGCGCCGCCGCCATGCCGCTTGCGCCGCCGCCGATGATGAGCACCTTCATAGCTTTGCCTCGTTTTCGTTCATTTTGTATCAGTATACCGGAAACCGCCGCGTTTCTCAAGTCGAACCGCGCATCGCCGTCACGGAAAATTCCCGCTCCGGGCGCGCAGCGCTTTTCAAACTCAAAAGCGGACGCCCGGTGGGCGTCCGCTTTTGGAATCTGTCTTATTTGGCGGGCTTGAAGCTGTCCTTCAGAAGGACGCTGCGGTTAAAGACCAGATGATCGGCGCGGCAGTCGCGCGAGTCCATGCAGAAGTAGCCCACGCGCATGAACTGATACGGCTTGGCGGTCTTTGCGCTGCGGCCCTCACCGAGCGCGTCATACGCCTTCGCATCCTCGACCAGCGCGGTCTCGACCTTGCAGCCGGTCAGCACGGAAAGGGAATCCGGCGCGAGGCAGTCGAGGAAATTCTCGGCGGCGTCGGGCTGCGGGTCGGAGAACAGGTTGCCGTAGAGGCGCACCTCGGCGTCCACGCAGTTTGCCGCGTCCACCCAGTGGATGGTCGCGCCCTTGACCTTGCGGCCGTCGGCGGGATCGCCGCCGCGGGAGTTGGGGTCATACTCGGCATAGACCTCGACGATGCTGCCGTTTTCGTCCTTCCTGCAGCCGGTGCAGGTGATGAGATACGCACCCTTCAGACGGCACTCGGCGCCGTTCGGGGTCAGGCGCTTGTACTTGGGGACGGGGATCTCCATAAAGTCGTCCGCCTCGATCCAGCACTCGCGCGAGAACGTGATCTCATGCGTGCCCTGCTCGGGATGGACGGGGTTGTTTTCCACGGTGAAGGTCTCAGACTGGCCCTCCGGATAGTTCGTGATGACGAGCTTGACCGGACGCAGGACTGCCATCGTGCGCTCGGCGGTGTCGTTGAGATCCTCACGCAGGCAGTGCTCCAGCAGCGCATATTCCACGGTGTTGGCGGCCTTTGCAACGCCGATGCGCTCGCAGAAGTCGCGGATGGAATGGCTGGTATAGCCTCTGCGGCGCAGGCCGCAGAGCGTCGGCATCCGCGGATCGTCCCAGCCGGAGACGTAGCCCTGCTCGACAAGCTGACGGAGCTTGCGCTTGGACATGACGGTGTGGTCGATGCCGAGGCGGGCAAACTCGATCTGGCGCGGCTTGTGATACGGAATGGAGACGTTGCTCACGACCCAGTCGTAAAGCGGGCGGTGCGCCTCAAACTCCAGCGAGCACAGCGAGTGCGTGATGCCCTCGAGCGCGTCCTGAATGGGATGGGCAAAGTCGTACATCGGGTAGATGCACCACTTGTCGCCCTGACGGTGATGGTGCATATAGCGGATGCGGTAGATGACCGGGTCGCGCATGTTGAAGTTGCCGGAGGCAAGGTCGATCCTGGCGCGAAGCGTCTTGCTGCCCTCGGGGAATTCGCCGTTTTTCATGCGCTCGAACAGTTCGAGATTCTCCTCGACCGAGCGCTCACGATAGGGCGAGATGGCGGGCTTGCCGATGTCGCCGCGGTACTCTCTGGCCTGCTCGGGCGTCAGGTCGCAGACGTAT
Organism: uncultured Eubacteriales bacterium; assembly: GCA_900548625.1. Classification (GTDB taxonomy): domain Bacteria; phylum Bacillota; class Clostridia; order Oscillospirales; family Oscillospiraceae; genus CAG-170. The sequence goes on from URLO01000020.1 coordinate 20,802, forward strand.
GCCAGCCCCTTTTTGATGAGCTCGACCGCGAATGCATAGTCCTTTTCAAAATAATCCGAGCCGTAGAAGAAGCGGTCGCCCCAGTCGAAGCCCAGCCAGTGGATGTCCGCCTGAATGGCGTCCACATACTCCGCGTCCTCCTTCGTCGGGTTGGTGTCGTCCATGCGGAGGTTGCAGATGCCGCCGAACTTTTCCGCAGTGCCGAAATCGATCGTCAGCGCCTTGCAGTGGCCGATGTGGAGATATCCGTTCGGCTCCGGCGGGAAACGGGTGTGGACCTGAAGGCCCTCATACTGGCCGCCGGGCGCCAGATCCTTTTCAATGAATGCATCGATGAAATTTTTCGACTCGATGGCTTTGCGTTCTTCTTCCATGAAAGCCGCCTCTTTTCCTGTGAAATACGATTGAACTATTATACCGGAACTGCCCCCGTTTCGCAATCCATAAATGCAAATTCTCCGCGTGTTTTGTAAAAAATGTGAAAACAAACCGATGAAATTGAAATTCCCCCTTTTCAAGAGGCCGAAAATATTATAGAATACAAAATAGAATAAGCAAGGGAGTGTATTGTTCCATGAGCGAACCGAAATATAAGCGCGTGCTGCTGAAGCTCAGCGGCGAGGCGCTGGCAGGCGAGGCACGCCGCGGGCTGGATTTTGATGTGATCGGCGGCGTGTGCGACGTGGTCAAAAAATGTGTCGGGCTCGGCGTGCAGGTCGGCATCGTGGTCGGCGGCGGCAACTTCTGGCGCGGCGTCAAGGACGGCGGCGGCCGGATGGAGCGCACGCGCGCAGACCATATGGGTATGCTGGCGACGGTCATCAACGCCCTCGCCGTGGCGGACTCTCTCGAGCAGCGCGAGGTGCCCGTCCGTGTGCAGACCGCCATCGAGATGAACAAGATCGCCGAGCCGTATATCCGCAGCAAAGCCATCCGGCATCTGGAAAAGGGCCGCGTCGTGATCTTCGGCTGCGGCACCGGCAACCCCTATTTCTCCACCGACACCGGCGCAGTGCTCCGCGCGGCGGAGATCGAGGCGGACGTCATCCTGCTCGCCAAGAACATCGACGGCGTCTATTCCGCCGACCCGGCGAAGGACCCCAATGCCGTCAAGTATGACGAGATCACCTATGATGAGGTGCTTGCAAAGCATCTGGCGGTCATGGACACAACGGCGACGTCCCTTTCGATGGACAATCATATCCCCGTACAGGTCTTTGCACTCAAGGACCCAGAAAACATTTTGAAAGTTGTGATGGGCGAGCCCATCGGCACGATCGTTAAGGAGGAAGTATAACATGGCAGATCTCAAGGAATTTGAAAGAAAAATGGACAAGACCCTGGAAGTGCTCGCTTCCGACTTCGGCACCATCCGCGCCGGCCGCGCCAACGCGCAGGTGCTTGACCGCATCACCGTAGAGTATTACGGCGCACCCACGCCGCTCAATCAGGTCGGTACGATCTCCTCGCCCGACCCCAGAACGCTGGTCATCCAGCCGTGGGACACGACGCTGCTGCGCGCGATCGAGAAGGCCATCCAGACCTCCGATCTCGGCATCAATCCGCAGAATGACGGCCGCGTCATCCGCCTTGCCTTCCCGCAGCTCACCGAGGAGCGCCGCAAGGACCTGACCAAGCAGGTGCGTCAGTACGGCGAGACCTCCAAGGTCGCCGTCCGCAACGTCCGCCGCGACGCCGTTGAATACGTCAAGAAGGCGCAGAAGAAGGGCGAAATGACCGAGGACGACCAGAAGAAGGCCGAAAAGGACATTCAGGAGCTCACCGACAAGTTCACCAAGCGCATCGACGAAATGTGCGCCACCAAGGAAAAGGAACTGATGGAGATCTGATTTATTCAGAACGTAAACAGGGACCCAAAAGCCGCCGAACGGCGGCTTTTGTTGTGAGGGCATGAACTATGGCTACGATCTTTCAGAAAAAACAGCAGCCGCTCCCGCCGCCGCGTCACATTGCCATCATCATGGACGGCAACGGCCGCTGGGCGCAAAAGCGCGGCCTTCCGCGCACCGCCGGTCATGCGGCCGGCAGCGAGACGTTCCGGCGCATCGCCACGCGCTGCAAAAACCTCGGCGTGGAATATCTGACGGTCTATGCGTTCTCGACCGAGAACTGGAAGCGCTCGTCGGACGAGGTCGGCGCGATCATGAGCCTGTTTGAAAAATATCTGCATGAGGCCATCGACGAGATGGAGGCAGACCACATCCGCCTGAAGATCCTCGGCGAGCTCGGCCCCATCTCGCCGGAGCTGCGCGCGCTCATCGAACGCACGGATGAAATTTCCACGCATTATCAGGGCTTTCAGGCCAACATCTGCATCAACTACGGCGGGCGGGACGAGATCGTTCACGCTGCGCGGCGCTTTGCCGCCGACTGTGCGGCGGGGCGCAGGTCGCCGGAGGCGCTGACGGAGGCGGATTTCTCGCACTATCTGTATACCGACGGCATCCCCGACCCGGAGCTGATCATCCGGCCCTCCGGCGAGGAGCGCATCTCGAACTTCCTGCTGTGGCAGTCTGCCTATGCGGAGTTTTATTTTACGGACGTGCTGTGGCCGGATTTTGACGAAAAAGAGCTTGACAGGGCGATCGAGGCGTATCACAAGCGCGACCGCCGGTTTGGAGGCGTGAAAAAATGAAGCAGAGACTTCTTGTGGCAGCCGTCGGCGTACCGCTGCTGATTTTGGTGCTGGTGTTCCTGCCGCCGCTGGCGACGGGGCTGCTGACAGCCGCCATCGCGGGCGCAGCCGCCTATGAGCTGCTGCATACGGCGGGGAGAAATGTCCCGCCGTTTGTGTACATACTGACGGTCGTGACGGCGGCGCTGACGGTGCTGTTCTGCGCGCGGGACCGCTTTCTCCTTCCGGCGCTCTATTCCGCGGTGTACTCCGCGTCAGAGCTGGATTCTGCGATCACGTTTTTATACGCCGCGTTCGCGTTTTTGTATGTGATGGCGCTGTTTCTCACGGCTGTCTGCACGCACGGGCTGGAAAAGGCCATGCCGTTTGCGTCCGTTGCCGTGTGCATCGTCGCGGCCTTCCTGTTCCCCGCCATGTACAGTGCCATCGCGCGCCTGCGGAACATCGGCCCGGCGTTCGTGCTGATGCCGTTCGTCGTGGCGTTCATCGGCGACAGCTTTTCCATGCTCGGCGGCATGGCGCTCGGCCACAAAAAATTTGCCCCGCGCGTCAGCCCCAACAAGACGTGGGCGGGCTTTCTGGCCGGCCCCGTCGGAAGCGGACTCGGCATGGCGGTGCTCTGCCTTGTCTGCCGCGGCGTGTGGTCAATGACGCTGCCCGTGTGGTATTTCGTGCTGGTGGGCGTGCTGGCGAACGTATTCGGTCAGCTCGGCGACCTTTCCACGAGCCTCATCAAGCGTGAGGCGGGCATCAAGGACTACAGCCATATTTTCCTGACGCACGGCGGCGTGCTCGACCGCTTCGACTCGATTTTGTTCATCGCGCCGGTCGTCTACGCGGCGGTGATGGGGATGGAGGCAGTGCTGTGACAGGATCGATCAGCCTTCTCGGCTCGACCGGCTCCATCGGGCGGCAGACGCTCGACGTGGCGCAGGCGCTGAACATTCCCGTCTGCGCGCTGGCGGCGCTTCGGAATGTGGAGCTTCTGGAGGCGCAGTGCCGGAAATTCCGGCCTGAGCTTGCGGTTTTGTTTGACAAAAGCGCGGCGGAGGAATTAAAGCGCCGGCTTTCGGATATGAATATCACGGTGGCAAGCGGCATGGACGGCCTTCTGGCCGCGGCCGCGCTCGGCTCTGCCGGCACCGTTGTGACGGCGGTCTCGGGTATGATCGGCCTCCGGCCCACGCTGAGCGCCATCGCGCACGGCAAGCGCATCGCGCTTGCGAACAAGGAGACGCTCGTCTGCGCGGGCGAGCTGGTCATGGCGGAGGCGAAGCGCTGCGGCGCGGAGATCATCCCCGTCGATTCGGAGCATTCGGCGATCTTCCAATGCCTGATGGGCTGCGGCGACCGGCGCGAGGTGCGCAGGCTCCTTCTGACGTGCTCCGGCGGGCCGTTTTTCGGAAAAACGCGCCGGCAGCTCGCCGCGGTCACGCGCGCGGACGCGCTGCGCCACCCCAACTGGAAAATGGGGCCGAAGATCACGGTTGACTGCGCCACGCTCATGAACAAGGGCCTCGAGGTCATCGAGGCGATGCGGCTGTATTCCATGCCGCTTTCAAAGGTCACGGCGGTCATCCACCGGCAGTCGATCGTCCACTCGCTCGTCGAGTTCTGTGACGGCGCGGTGATGGCGCAGCTCGGCACGCCCGACATGCGCATCCCCATCGGGCTTGCGCTGACGTATCCGAAGCGGGAGGAGAATCCCGCGCCGCCGCTGGATCTGCTCACCTGTCCGCCGCTGACGTTTGCCGCGCCGGACGAGGAGACGTTCCGCTGCTTCGGCCTTGCAAGGCAGGCGGCGGCACAGGGTGGGACGGCCTGCGCCGTGCTCAACGGCGCAAACGAAGCCGCCGTCGGGCTGTTTTTGCAGGACCGGCTGGGCTTTCTCGAAATCGCGGACGCCGTCGAGGCGGCGCTGAACGCCGTGCCGCAGTCGGCGGACACGGGTCTGGAGGCGGCGCTGGACGCCGACCGCATGGCAAGAGACATCGTTTTTTCAAGGTTTGGGTGATTTCATGTATATTCTTATCGCGATCCTCATTTTTGGCTTTCTGATCTTCATTCACGAGCTTGGCCATTTTCTGACGGCGAAGGCGCTGGACGTGCAGGTGAACGAGTTTTCCATCTGCATGGGCCCCGCCATCTTCAAAAAGCAGAAGGGCGAAACGCTCTACGCGCTGCGGTGCCTGCCCATCGGCGGCTACTGCGCGATGGAGGGCGAGGACGAGGAATCGGAAAACCCCCGCGCGTTCACCTCGAAGGCGTGGTGGCGGCGGCTGATCATTCTGGCGGCGGGCTCGTTTATGAACTATGTGGCGGGCATTCTGGCGCTGGTCATCATCTATTCCTGCGTCGCGGGCTTTTCCACGCCGCGCATCGAGCGCTTTTATGACGGCTGCCCGTATGCATCGGAGGACGGCCTGCATGCGGGCGACGAGCTTTATAAGATCGACGGCCGGCGCGTGTTCATCTACTCCGACGTCGGGATGCTGCTCGACCGCAACACGACGGGCGTGTTCGATCTGACCGTGAAGCGGGACGGCGCACTTGTCGAGCTGAAGGACTTCAAAATGGTCCCGGTAGAGTACACCGTCGATGGCGTGACGGAGATGAAATACGGCTTTTATTTTGCAGCGGAGGAAAAGACCGCGGGCGCCGTCCTGAAAAATGCGTGGAACACGTCCTTGGACTTTGCGCGCCTTGTCTGGATGGGGCTGGGCGACCTGCTTTCCGGCATGGTCTCGGTCAAGGAAATGAGCGGCCCGGTGGGCATCGTCTCGACCATCGTGGACACCGGCAGGAGCGCGGCGAGCGTGGCGGACGGCCTTTTGAACGTGGCGTATCTGGGCGCGTTCATCGCCATCAATCTCGCCGTCATGAACATGCTGCCGCTCCCGGCGCTTGACGGCGGGCGTATTTTCCTGCTGCTGGTCGGCGCGGTGTTCACCGCGATCACCAAAAAGAAGATCCCCTCCAAGTATGAGGGCTATATCCACGCAGTCGGGATGATCCTGCTGCTGGCATTCATGGCGCTGGTCACCTTCAAGGACGTCTGGACACTTTTTAAGACATAGGGGCAGAATCATGACAAAACAGATCCATGTGGGCAGCGTCGCCGTCGGCGGCGGCGCGCCCGTTTCCATTCAATCGATGCTGAACACCCGGACGACCGACGTCGAGGGCTCTTTGCGTCAGCTCCGCGCGCTGGCGGCGGCAGGCTGCCAGATCGCGCGTCTGGCCGTTCCGGATATGGACGCGGCCAAGGGCTTTGCCGAGATCGCGTCGGCATCGCCGCTGCCGCTGGTGGCGGATATCCACTTTGACTACCGCCTTGCCATCGCCGCAGCGGAGGGCGGCGCCGCCAAGATCCGCATCAACCCCGGCAACATCGGCGGCGAGGAGCGCGTCCGCGCGGTCGTGGATGCGTGCCGGGAAAAGAAGATCCCCATCCGCATCGGCGTCAACGGCGGAAGCCTTGACAAGCGGCTTCTTGAAAAATACGGCCATCCGACGCCGGAGGCGCTCGTTGAAAGTGCGTTTTCGCACATAGAGCTGCTTGAAAAGTTCGGTTTTTACGACATCTGCGTGTCCATGAAGTCCAGCTCCGTGCCGCTGATGATGAAGGCATACACGCTGTTTGGCGCGCAGTCGGACTATCCGCTGCATCTCGGCGTGACCGAGACGGGCACGGAGTACATGGGCACGATCAAGTCCGCAATGGGCATCGGCGGGCTTCTGTGCATGGGCATCGGCGACACCGTCCGCGTGTCGCTGACGGCAGACCCCGTGCGCGAGGTCTACGCCGCAAAGGCCATTTTGAAGGCGGCGGGGCTTCGCCGCGACGGCGTCAACATCGTCGCCTGCCCGACCTGCGGCAGAACGCGCATTGACCTCATCGGCCTTGCAGGCAGGGTCGAGGAGGCTCTGAAGGACTGTGAAAAGCCCATCACCGTGGCGGTCATGGGCTGCATCGTCAACGGCCCCGGCGAGGCGCGCGAGGCCGACGTCGGCATCGCCGGCGGCGAGGACTGCGGCGTGCTGTTCGTGAAGGGCGAGATGAAGGAGCGGCTGCCGTATGACGAGCTGCTCCCGGCGCTGCTGCGCTATGTCGAGGCGCTGTAATTTTTAATCACCCTTTGAAGGGCGGACGACCCTGTCCTCCCTCAAAATCCGGCGATTTTCCGCGGCCGTTTGTAGGGGCCGATGCCTACATCGGCCCTCAAAAATGTTGCGATTTCGCATCGGATTTCCGCAAAAACGGACAATTCCGGCGGACGACCCTGTCCGCCCGCAGAAGCCCTCTTTCTTTTGGGGGGCAAAAGGAGAACCCATGTCACAGGTACATTTTCTTGATCTCTTTCTTGGATACGAGCCGCCGGAGGCCATCCGCCCGGCGGTCGAGGCGCTGACGCTCGACCACGCTGACCTCGACCGCGAGGCGCGCACGATCTCGCTGTATCTGACCTCCGGCTGTTATATTCCCGAGCAGAGCATGGAAGGCATGGCCTCGGAGCTGGAATCGCGCTACGGGCTCAAGCGGCTCGCGCTCTCGGTGCAGTATCCGCCGGAGGCGCTTGCGACATTCGATTATCACGACCTTTACCGCGTCTTTGTCAAATGCTATTCGCCGTCTGCCGCGATCCTGGCGGGGGCGAATTATGTGCTCGAGGGCGAGACGCTGACCATCCATCTGCGCGCAAACGGGAAAAACGAGCTGCTTTCCCATCTGCCGCGCGCCGAGCGCTTTCTGGAGGAGCGCTTCGGCGTACATATCTCCATCGCCGTGGAGGCGCACAGCAACCTAGAGGGCAAGGCGCTGTTCGAGGAGACCGCGCGCATCCGCCGCGAGGCGATCAAAAACGCGCCCGCGCTGGCGGAGCAGGCTGCGAAGGCGGCGGCAAAGGCCTCCGGCGCCAAGAGCCCTGCTGCGTCCCAGCCGAGCGGCGATCTGTTCTATGGCAAGCCCTTCCACGGGGAAAAAGTCCCCATCCGCGAGCTGAATCTCGACATGTTCCGTGTCGTGATCGAGGGCAAGGTCTTTGCCGTCCAGCACCGCGAGCTCAAAAAGCGCAACGCGTATGTGATCTGCTTCGATGTGACCGACTACACCGGCTCCGTCCGCATCAACCAGTTCATGGAGGCGGACAAGGCAAAGCCCATTCTGGAGAACGTGCAGGCGGGCATGTGGGTGCGCATTCAGGGCAAGATGACCTTCGACCGCTATGACAACGAGATGGTCATGCAGCCGAATTCCATCCAGAAGCTCAAGGCGCCCAAGCGCGAGGACACCGCGAAGGACAAGCGCGTGGAGCTGCATCTGCATACGACCATGTCCTCCATGGACGCGCTGACCGAGACGGCTGCCGCCGTCAAGCAGGCGGCAGCGTGGGGTCACCGCGCCATCGCCATCACCGACCACGGCTGCGCGCAGTCGTTCCCCGATGCAATGAAGGCCGCCTCCAAGGCCAAGGTCGCGGGTACGGACGAAAACATCAAGATCCTCTACGGCTGCGAGGGCTACTACGTCAACGACGTGGACGACCGCATCGTGGTGCACGGCGACGGCGAGGCCGATTTCGACGCTGAGTATGTGGCGTTCGATCTGGAGACGACCGGGCTTTCCGCCCAGCACGACGTCATCATCGAGATCGGCGCGGTCGTGATGAAGCGCGGCGAGGTGCTGGACACCTTCCAGACCTTTGTTGCCCCCGGCCGGAGGCTCACGCCGAAGATCATCGATCTGACCGGCATCACGGACGAAATGCTCACCGGCGCGCCGCCGATCGAGGAGGTTCTGCCGAAGTTCCTGGAATTTGTGAACGGGCGGCCGCTCTGCGCCCACAACGCCGACTTTGACATCGGCTTTGTGACTGCGGCGTGCGAGCGGCTCGGTCTTCCGTTCCAGCCGACGTCGGTCGATACGCTCATTCTGGCGCAGAATCTGATGCCCGACCTTGGAAAATACAAGCTCAACATCGTGGCGGACGCGCTGAGTCTGCCGGACTTCAATCACCACCGCGCATCTGATGACGCCATCACCTGCGGCTACATGCTGGCGCGGTTTTACACCATGCTGGAGGAGAAGGACATCCACACCCTTCAGGCCATCAATCCCGCGATGGTGGCGCTTCGCAGCGGCGGCAAGATCATGGATCGCCGTGCGCGGCACATCCTTGTCTTTGCGAAAAACTCCATCGGCCTGCGCAACCTCTACCGCCTCATTTCCGACGGCAACCTCAAATATTTCAAGCGCTATCCCATCATGCCGAAGTCGGAAATGCTCCGCTGGCGGGAGGGTCTGCTCATCGGCTCGGCCTGTGAGGCGGGCGAGCTGTTTCAGGCGGTCATGGCGCACAAGAGCCACGCGGAGCTCAAGCGCATTGCCTCGTTCTACGACTTCCTCGAGATCCAGCCGCTGTGCAACAACGCCTTCATGCTGGAAAAGGGTCTTGCCGAAAGTGAGGATGAGCTGCGCAGCTTCAACCGCACCATCGTGGAGCTGGGCGAGGAGCTTGGAAAGCCCGTCGTCGCCACGGGCGACGTGCACTTCCTCAACCCCGAGGACGAGATCTACCGCCACATCCTGCTTGCGACCAAGCAGATGGCCGACGCCGACCGCTCGCTGCCGCTGTACTTCAAGACGACCGACGAGATGCTGGCGGAGTTTTCCTATCTCGGCGAGGAGAAGGCCTATGAGGTCGTTGTCAAAAACCCGAACATGATCGTTGACTGGTGCGATCAGGTGCGGCCGGTGCCGCACAATCTGTTCGCGCCGAAGATTGAAAACTCGGTCGAGGATCTCAAATCCCTCGTATACGGAAAAATGCACCGTCTCTACGGCGAAACGCCGCCGGAGCTGGTGCAAAAGCGCGTTGATATCGAGATGAACGACATCATCTCGTGCCACTACGACGTAATCTACATGTCGGCGCAGAAGCTGGTGCAGAACTCGCTGGAGCACGGCTATCTGGTCGGCTCGCGCGGCTCGGTCGGCTCGTCCATCGTGGCGTTCATGTCCGGCATCACGGAGGTCAACTCCTTCCCGCCGCACTACCGCTGCCCGAAGTGCCATTACACCACGTTCGAGGTTCCGGACGACTGCGCCTGCGGCGCGGACCTTCCGGACGCAGTGTGCCCGCAGTGCGGCGCGCCGCTCGACAAGGACGGCTTCAACATCCCGTTTGAGACCTTCCTCGGCTTCGGCGGCGACAAGGTCCCCGACATCGACCTGAACTTCTCCGGCGAGTATCAGGCGCGCGCGCACGCCTACTGCGTCGAGATGTTCGGCAAGACGCACGTTTTCCGCGCGGGCACCATCGGCACCGTCGCGGAAAAGACCGCCTACGGCTACGCGAAAAAATATCTCTCCGAGCGCAACATGACCGTCAGCAAGGCCGAGGAAAACCGCCTTGCGGCAGGCTGCGTCGGCATCAAGCGCACGACCGGCCAGCACCCCGGCGGTCTGGTCGTCATTCCGCAGGAAAACGAGATCTGGGACTTCTGCCCGGTGCAGCATCCGGCGGACGACAAGGACTCCGAGTGGATCACGACGCATTTTGAATACCACTCGATGGAGGAAAACCTCCTCAAGCTGGACATGCTGGGACACGATGACCCGACCATGATCCGTATGCTCGAGGATCTCACCGGCGTGGACGCGCAGAAGATCCCGCTGGATGACAAGCAGACCATGTCCATCTTCACCTCCAGCAAGGTGCTGGGCTTTGAGGACGACCCGGTGCTCGGGCCGGTCGGCTCGTGCGGCATTCCGGAGTTCGGCACAAGCTTCACGCGCGGGATGCTGCAGGAGACGCAGCCGACGCACTTTGACACGCTCATCCGGCTCTCCGGCTTCTCACACGGCACGGACGTGTGGCTCGGCAACGCGCGCGACCTCATCCTCTCCAAGACCGCCAGCGTCAACGACGCCATCGGCTGCCGCGACGACATCATGCTCTATCTCATCAAGTGCGGTATGCCGGAAAAGCGGTCGTTCAAGATCATGGAGGCCGTCCGTAAGGGACGCGGCCTGCCCGAGGGCGCGGAGGAGGAGATGAAGGCGGCCGGCGTACCGGACTGGTACATCGGCTCCTGCAAGAAGATCAAGTATCTGTTCCCGAAGGCGCACGCGACGGCATACGTCATGATGGCGTTCCGCATCGCGTGGTTCAAGGTGCATAAGCCTCTGGCGTTTTACGCCGCGTATTTCTACCGCCGGAGCCAGAAGGACGGCTTTGACGCGGCGATGATGTGCCACGGCATCGAGACGGTCCGCGAAAACATGACCGCCATCAAGGCCAAGGAGGACGCCACCGCAAAGGACGATGATCTGTTCACGACGCTGGAGCTCTGCTATGAGTTCTATCTGCGCGGCTTCCGCTTCGCGCCCATCGACCTTTATAAATCGCACGCGACCAGATTCCAGCTTGAGGACGGTAAGCTCCTGCCGCCGTTCGTCGCCATCTCCGGTCTCGGCGAGACGGCGGCGTGGGACATCATGGACGGCCGCGAGGGAAAGAGCTTCCTCTCGATCGAGGAATTCTCGGCTGCCTGCCCGAAGGTGTCGAAAACGCACATCGAGGAGCTGAAGGCGGCGGGCGCGTTCGGCGACATGCCGGAGACGAGCCAGATCACACTCTTTTAAAAGCTCAAAGGGCGCTTCTCCATTCGGAGAGGCGCCCTCAGTCTGTCAAAAACCCTCGTAGAGTTTCGCCGCGCACGGCGATGCGCACCACGTGGTTCCCCCTCGCGGCATAGCCGCTTCGGCCTACGCT
>URLO01000021.1 GCA_900548625.1 uncultured Eubacteriales bacterium
TTCCTGCGAAAAAATGTCTTGCACAGCGCGAAAATTCCTCGCTGCCGGTCACATTTTCAGTTTTCAGATACACCCTAGGATACAAAACGCATGAAGGGAGGGGGCGGCGTTGCAGCTTCGGTGCACAGCCTCACGGGAGGGAAAGCTGGAGAGCTTCCTGCGGCGGGAGCTTTCGATGTCCTCGTCGCTGGTCTCGCGGCTCAAATGGCAGGACGCGCTGCTCGTAAACGGCGAGGCCGTCCACACGAACCATCCGGTGCATCCCGGCGACGCGGTCGCTGTCCGGCTCGACGAGACGGTCGAGGGCTTTGAGCCGGAGGAGATGGCGCTCTCCGTCTTGTATGAGGACGAGGCGCTCATCGCGCTGGATAAGCCCGCGGGGATGCTGACGCACCCGTCGCCGAGCCGCAATGAGGGCACGCTCGCAAACGGGCTGCTGGCGTATTACCGCGCGAGCGGGCAGAAATGCGGCATCCATCCCGTCTCGCGGCTCGACCGTGACACGTTCGGCGTGGTGCTGCTGGCGAAAAACGCCTATGTCCACGAGAAATTCCGCCTCCTGCATCAAAGCGGCGGCATAAAAAAGACCTATGCGGCGTGCGTGTTTGGCGCGCCGGAGGCGGATGCGGGGACGATCGAGCTGCCGGTCTACAAGCTCGGCGGCGGGAGCCTCCTGCGCGCGGTGGATGCGCGCGGTCAGCAGGCTGTGACGGAGTTTTCGGTGCAATGCCGCTGGGCACACACGGCGCTTCTGGCGCTGCACCCCGTCACGGGGCGAACGCATCAGCTCCGGCTGCACTGCATGGCGTCCGGCTTTCCCATCCTCGGCGACCCGCAGTATCATTCAGATGCATCACGCGCGTTTTCGGAGCGCTTCGGCATCTGTCCGCAGCAGCTGTGCGCCGTGCGGCTGGAATTCTGCCACCCCATTACGGGCGAGGCGACCTGCATCGCGTCCAAGCAGCGCGTGCGCTGCCCGGAGGAAACTGCGGCAACTATCGGTTGAAACCGGTGGAAAGTACGCGCATTCAACCGGCGGTTGGTATGTGGAGGGAACCTTCGAACAACAACCGAAGGTTGTTTGAATGAAAAACGCGGCAAGACAACTGTTGGTTGTTATGATTTTTTGAAATTCAACTGATTTTCCATTGATTTTTCGGATATGCTGGCGCATAATTTTGTCGTAAGTTGCGAGGCCCGCAAGCAAATACACCCCGTCATCCGATAAGATCAGATTTGGAGGTATCTATAATGTATGAATTTGCACAGAGGATCACCACGCTCCGCAAGGCGCGTGCCATGACACAGGAGCAGCTCGCGCAGGAGCTTGGCATCACCGCGCAGGCGGTCAGCAAGTGGGAGACCGGTCAGAGCTACCCCGACATCACGCTTCTGCCGAAGCTGGCGGAGGTCTGCGGCGTGCGCGTGGACGAGCTGCTCGGCTGCGCGCCGGAAAAGGACGAGGACGAGCCGCCTGTATGCAGCCTTCCGTGGAGCGACGATCCCAAGACCATCCACGCCGTGCTCTTTGCCGGACATACGCTCATCGGCGCGCAGGAGGTCACAAACTGCCCCGAGGCCAGCCGCATCACATTTGAATATGAGGGCGAGGCGCTGAACATCGACTCCGTCTTCGCCGTCTCGGTCGACGGGGATGTGCAGGGCGGCGTCCGCGCTGGAAGCGGCGTGCGCTGCGAGAACGTCGGCGGCGATGTGAAGGCCGGCGGCAGCGTCAACTGCGACACAGTGGAAGGGAACGTCTCCTCCGGCGGCAGCGTCAACTGCGACGGCGTGGAGGGCAGCGTCACCGCCAACGGCAGCGTCACCTGCGGCGATGTCGGCGGAAACGTCACGGCGGGCGGCTCACTGAGCTGCGGCGACGTCGGCGGCAGCGCCGTTTCGCGCGACGGCTCCGGCAAGGGGCAGAAAAAGCGCCGGAGCATTTCCTTCAGCTTTGACGGAAAGAAGTTTGACACCCGGCAGTTCGAGCGTACCATGAACGAGCTCGGTCAGCGGATGGGGCAACTCGGCAGAGAGTTCGGCGAGCAGGTCGAAAAGACCTTCAACGCCGCAGGCCCCGGCGAGGACGCGGACCTTGTGGATCTGGACGAAAAAAAGGAATGATTTCCGCTGCTTTCCGCGGCGGAGCGGACACGGCGAAAAATTTTCTCAGAAATGGTTGAGTCCTGCGGAAAATCGTTGTATACTATCCTCAGAAATGTGCGGATATCCGCAAAATTGGAGGTATACATATCATGTTTACGAAACTGCTTGATGCGCTCAAGACCACGCGCCGCACCATCGTCTTCACCGAAGGCCATGACGCCCGCATTCTGGAGGCCGCCAGCCGTCTTCTGAAGGAAGACCTGATGGACGTCATCCTGATCGGCAGCGAGGCCGAGGTCAAGGCTGCCGCCGAAAAGGGCAACTTCTGCATCTGCAAGGCGCAGATCATCGATCCTGCTACCTACGCAGGCATGGATGAGATGGTCGCCAAGATGGTCGAGCTCCGCAAGGGCAAGATGTCCGACGAGGAGTGCCGCGCGGCGCTCGCAAAGGGCAACTACTTCGGCACGATGCTCGTGAAGATGGGCAAGGCTGACGCACTGCTCGGCGGCGCGACCTACTCCACCGCGGACACCGTTCGTCCGGCGCTCCAGCTCATCAAGACGAAGAAGGGCGCGCATCTGGTCTCCTCCTCCTTCATCCTGTTCCGCAAGGACAAGGACGGCAACGACGAAAAGTACTGCATGGGCGACTGCGCCATCAACATCGACTATCCCGACACGCTCGACAAGGCCACCGGCGAGGTCGTCTTCTCCGGCGCGCAGAAGCTGGCGGAGGTCGCCGTTGAGTCCGCACACACCGCTGCGTTCTTCGGCATCGACCCGAAGGTCGCGCTGCTTTCCTTCTCCACCAAGGGCAGCGGCAAGGGCGGCACGGTCCAGCTCAGCCACGACGCCACCATCGAGGCGCAGAAGCTCGCTCCCGAGCTTGCCATCGACGGCGAAATGCAGTTTGACGCGGCGGTCTCTCCCGTCGTCGGTCAGCTCAAGTTCCCCGGCTCCAAGGTCGCGGGCTACGCCAACACCTTCATCTTCCCGTGCATCGAGGCCGGCAACATCGGCTATAAGATCGCACAGAGACTCGGCGGCTTCGAGGCCTACGGCCCCATCCTGCAGGGTCTGAACGCGCCCATCAACGACCTGTCCCGCGGCTGCAACGCAGACGAGGTCTATAAGATGGCCATCATCACTGCCGGCATGGCATAATAGGTCACTCACGCGACCATTGGAAAAACTTCGTGGGGATGCCGCAAAGCGGCATCCCTGTTTTCTGATTTCTGGAGAAACGTATGAACATTGGAAAGTATCTGGGCGATAAGCCCTTCTGGCGCGTCACGCTGAGACTGGCGATCCCCGTGGCGCTGCAAAACGTATTGACAAGCTCGTTCCAGCTGGTTGACACGCTGATGGTGTCGCAGCTGGGCGATGTGACGCTCTCCTCCGTCGGCATGGCGGCTCAGTGGGGCTGGCTGTGCGGACTTTTGGGATTTGGCTTGTGCTCCGGCATGAGCGTGTTCATCTCGCAGTATTGGGGCGTCAAGGATCTCAAGGGGATCCGGCGCGTGATGGGCATCGGCCTGCTGCTGGCGATGATCGTTTCACTCGGATTTCTGGGCGTCGCGCTGGCAGCGCCCGCGTGGGTCATCGGCCTGTTCAATCAGGATTCCGGCGTCATTGAGACCGGCTGCCGCTATCTGCGCATCGTCTGCTTCTCTTACCCCGCCGTCTCGCTGACGTATCTGCTGTCCAACGTCCTGCGCGGCACGGAGCGCGTCCGGCTGCCGCTCTATGTCTCCATTGTGACGACCATTGCCAACGCCTTTGCGGACTACGGCCTGATCTTCGGCGCGTTCGGCCTGCCGAGACTCGGCGTGGAGGGCGCGGCGATCGCAACGTGCATCTCCTCGTGGCTTGGCCCGATCCTGATCCTGATCTTCTCGGCGTTTGAAAAGAACATGCTGATTGGCCCGGTGCGGGAGCTTTTCGCGTTTTCGTGGAAGCAGCTCGGCGAGTTCTGCACCCGTGCGCTGCCGGTCATGTCGAACGAAGGACTGTGGGCGCTCGGCATGATCACGCTCAACCGTGTCTATGCCAACATGGGCTATGAGTACTATGCCGGCATGACCATCTTCAAGACGTTTTCTGAGCTTGCCTTTGCGTTCTTTGTCGGTCTTGGCAACGCCTGCGTCATCATGGTCGGCAAATCCATCGGAAGCGGAAAGATCCGGCGCGGTGTGGCTGACGCACGGCGGTTTTCCGTGCTGGTGCCGCTGATGGGGCTTGTTGTGGGACTGACGATGATCGCCGCGCGGCATCCGCTCGTCTCCCTGTTTGCCATGGGCGACAATCTTTCGCCTACGACTATTTCGACGGCCTACGCCGTGACGATCTTCTGCTCGCTGGAGTATTGCTTCCGCAATATCTCTTATGTGCAGGTCGTCGGCGTGTTCCGCTCCGGCGGCGATACGCTGATGGGCATGTTCTGCGACCTCGTGAGCCTCTGGCTCGTCGCCATCCCGCTGGCGCTGCTGGGCGCCAAGGTGCTGCATGTGTCGTTCCTGGGCGTCGTGATGCTCGCGTATCTGGGCGAGGATATCCCCAAGAGCATTTTGTGCATGCTGCACTTCAAATCCATGCGCTGGCTCAAGCCCGTCACCGCTGAAGGGCAGGCCGGTCTGGAGGAATACCGCAGCGCGGAATAAGCGCCGAAAACCACGATCTGAATACGCAAAAAGCCGCGCCCTGTCAGCAGGACGCGGCTTTTGAGTTTTTGCCGGGCATAGTGTGTTTTGTCCGAGGTTTTTTTGACCGGCTTTAGTCGTTCGGGGTATCGGTGAGGACCTTGCCGATGTTCCAAAGATGCGCGGCGCTCCGAACGGAGTCGGGGCGGTCGGCGGGGGTGCGGTATTCGATGTGCACCGTATGTGCGCCGCAGTCGAGACAGGCGATGTAGCAGCACCAGCCGTTTTCGTCCTCCAAAAGCGCAGGGCCGCCGCAGATCGGGCATTCCTGTAAATCAAGATCCAATTCCATGTCCATAAAACAACGCTCCAATTCAAAATGATCGTACCCATACTATAGTGCAAAGTGACCGGCGCGTCAATATCGCGATGCGCGGTTTGCGGACGCTTTATGACGCCGGAAGGCTCTGCGCCAGCAGCGCGCACCACGTATCCGGCGGGAGCGTGACGCTGCCGGGGTCGTCAAACTGATAAAAATAGGCGCGCAGGAACACGTTGCCGCGCCGGATGAGCACCGTGGGGAAGTGGAGCGTGCTCTCATAGGCGACGGCCTCATCGGCCTCGAGCGCGGGCGCGTCAAGCGGACGGTAGTGCTCCTGAGCCCGGTCATACCGCCAGCACTCCTGCAAGAGCCGGTGCGCAAGCCATGGGGCGGCGGCCTCGACGTAGTCGATGTACAGCCCGCCGCGCAGCGCCGTTCCGTCGGAGCGGGAAAAATCGGCGACCTCGTGATACGAGATGCAGCGCGGTGCGAGCCAGTCGCTGTGATCCTCCACGCTGTTAAAGCGCAGGCCGCGCATCGTCTCCCAGCGGGCTGTGACCGCCGCACCGTCAAACGCGGCAAGCTCGCGCATCGTTGCAAAGGGAAGCTTGCCGTCATATTCATCCAGCGGCACAAGTCCCGTGTCCATGATGCGGTCGCTCCACACATGGAGCAGACAGACGGCCAGCGCGAGCGCCAGCAGAAGGCGCAGCGCGTTTGCCGCGTGGTAGCGCGCGGCGCCCTGCCGCCAGTTTTTCGTGTGTGCGGGCGTCAGCCCCTGACGGAGCTTTTTCTGAAAACGGCCCAGCACGGTGAGCGCGCGGACACTTCGGACGATCTCCCAGAGGACGAGCACCGTCAAAAGCGCAAAACGCCACGTCCCGAGTCCCAAAATGGTCGTGAACAGTCCGGCACGCAGAAAAAGCAGGGGATACAGAACGGTCCAGACGAGCAGAGAGACCAGATCGGAAGCAAGGCGCTTTTTGACGGCGTTCAGCGCCAGCGCCTGCACCTTCGGGTCGGTGTTCAGCTCGCGTGCAGAGGGATCGGCGGAGCGGTAGATATAAAACTGCCCGTGCCTTGCGACATATTCCCAGCGGTACTGCGCGCACAGCTCCACCTGTGCCTCGTCCGGCTCGCCGCCGTCCTCAGACCAGAGGCTGGCGTGCTTCTGCGCGGCCTCCAGCCGGTATTTGACGCGCGTGGGCGCGGTTTTCTCGAATGCGGCAAAGCCGGCGAAGAAGCCGTCCGCCTCCAGAAGCAGCCCCTCGCGCGCAAGGTCGGTGAGCCATGCCTCTGTGCCCTCGACGTCATAGCTCGGGCAGGGCGGGCGGCGGTAAACGGTGCGGGTGTGTGCTTCCTGCGCCATCGTCATGCCTCCTTTGCCTGCGCGCTCTGGCGCTCTGCGTCAGTGAGACAGCGGCGCAGGCGCAGAAGCTCCGCGTCATAGGCGGCAAGCCCCTTTTCGGTGATGGCGTAGGTGCGCTTGCGGCCATCGACTGCCGTTTCGCGGATGTATTTTTCCTTTTCAAATTTGGCGAGGATGGTGTAGAGCGTGGCTGGGCCGGGCTGCACCCGGCCGCCGGTGCAGCGGGCGATGTATTCTGCGGCGTCCGCGCCGCACATCTCACCCTCACGCAGCGCCATGAGAACATAGAACATCGACTCGGTCAGAAGCTCCATTGCACGCTTCGGCATTTGCGGTCATCCTTTCATATCGTTATATGATATCGAATGACGATATTATAAGGCGCGGACGCACCCGTGTCAAGATATGCGGCGCAAACCGTCATGCTGCACAAGAAGCCGGAGGGCGGATGTGCAGAATTTATGATTTTCGCGAAATCCGCTATTGACAACCGGCAATGAAATAGATTATAGTGGATTAGGAATGAGCGTACAACTCAATACAGCCGGATGAAACGGTCAGGAGAGTGCGCGCCGGATGCGGCGTGCCACCGAAGGGGCTCGCGCAGGGAACTCTCAGGTACCAGAACTGATCGCGGACGGGACTCTGGAAAGCCGCAACGCGGCACCGACGAAGCAATCCCCGATGGGAGAATCTTTCAGGTCATGTAACAGAGCGCGCCTTCAACTGGTGCGCTCTGCTTTTTTATGAGTATTAAGGAGGACATTATGAGCGAACTCAAACGGACGGTATTGTATCAGGCACATCTGGACGCAAAGGCCACGATGGTCGATTTCGGCGGCTGGGAAATGCCGATTCAGTATCCGGAGGGAATCATTACAGAGCATCTGTACTGCCGCAAGCACTGCGCGATCTTCGACGTGTCCCACATGGGCCGCATCGATGTGACCGGTAAGGATCAGGTCGCGTTTTTGCAGCATGTCCTGTCGAGCAACGTGCTCGCGCTGGACGTGGGTCAGGCGCAGTACTGCATCATCCCGAACGAAGCGGGCGCTGCGATCGACGACGCATATCTCTACCGCTTTGAAGACGGGAAGTATTTCCTCGTCGTCAACGCCGGCAACATCGACAAGGACCTTGCCCATCTGAACGAAGTCGCCAAGGCTTATGACGTGCAGCTCACGAACGTTTCCGACCGCTGCGCAGCCATCGCCGTGCAGGGCCCGGAGTCCAAGGATATCCTGACGAAGATGGCAGGCGGCAAGACGCTGCTGATGGAGAACGTGAAAAACGCTCTGGCATGCCTCGAGATGGAAGGCCGCCCCGTCCGCATCGCAAAGACCGGCTACACCGGCGAGCCGATCGGCTACGAGCTTTACTGCAACTCCGAGGACGCGCGGTATTTCTGGGATCGCCTGATCGAGCTTGGCGCAAAGCCTGCCGGCCTCGGCGCACGCGACACCACGCGTATGGAAGCCTCTCTGCCGCTTTACGGCCATGAGATGGGCGAGTGCGAGCTTGGCGGCGAGATTCCCATCTACGCCGTGTCGCTGGCGAGATTTGCCGTTTCCTTTGCACCGGAAAAGGGCGAGTTCATCGGCAAGGAAGCGCTTGCAAAGCAGTTTGCCGCGTACAAGAAGATCATGAACCGCGACTATTCCTCGATCGCTGATCTGCCGTACCGCATCCAGCCGATCTACCTCGAGGGCCGCGGCGTTCTGCGTAAGGGCTTCGAGATCTACAGCCAGGACGCATGGTCCGAGGGCAATCCCATCGGCTATGTGACCTCCGGCACGATGGTCCCGTATTACAAGTGCACCGGCGAGGGCCTTGAGACCGTCTTCACCGACGAGACTGCAAAGCGCTCGATCGGCCTTGCCTACATGGACAGCCGCGTCTGCCAGGATTTCAACATCGAGGTCGATGTCCGCGGCAAGCGCCTGCCGGCAAAGGTCGTTGCATATCACATCCGTCAGGATGCCGCGCCGTATGTCCGCCCGATCCTGCCCGACGGCAAGCCCAAGAAGGAGCCGCGCCCGGCAGAGTCCTATCTGAATAAGGCCAGAGATCTGCTCATCCACGCGCAGGAGAACCATGCGTGGCGCCAGAATCAGTGCATCAACCTCATCCCGTCGGAAAACACCCAGTCGCGCGCCGTGCGTCTGCTGGCTGCCTCCGACCCCTCGAACCGCTACGCCGAGCACAAAAAGCAGAAGGCGTTCTATGACTCGGAGATCTTCTACTATCAGGGCACGAAGTTCATCGCCGAGACCGAGGCACTGCTCGTTGAGGAAATGAAGAAGTTCCTCGGCTGCCGTCAGGTCGAGACGCGCGTGACCTCCGGCCAGATGTCCAACACCGCGGTCTTCTCGGCAATGATGGACTTCAAAAACCGTGTGGACCGCAAGTGCCAGCCGCAGCGGCTCGGCTGGGTCATGAACAACCACATCGTTCGCGGCGGCCACCTCTCGGCACAGCCGATGGGCGCGCTGCACGACTACATCGCGGTCGATCCCGTGACTGAAAAGCAGATGGTCGTGAACTTCCCGGTCTGCGAGGACAACCCCTATAAGATCGACGTGGAAAAGGCAAAGGTACTGCTCGCGCAGTACAAGCCCGAAATGATCATCTTCGGCAAGTCGATGGTGCTCCACAAGGAGCCGGTCGCGGAGATCCGCAAGTTCGTTGACGAGCAGGGCATCCGCACCACCATCATGTATGATATGGCGCACGTGCTCGGCCTGATCGGCGACTATTTCCAGAAGCCGTTCGAGGAAGGCGCGGAGATCGTCACCGGTTCGACGCACAAGACCTTCTTCGGCGCTCAGCGCGGCGTCATCGGCGTCAACTGGAAGGAAGAAGACCTGAAGTGGGGTCTGTGGGAAGCCATCGAGACGCGCACCTTCCCCGGCAGCGTCTCCAACCACCACCTCGGCACACTGGTCGGCCAGCTCATGGCGGCGTATGAAATGAACGCGTTCAAGGACGAGTATCAGAAGGCCGTCGTGGAAAACGCGAAGTCCTTCGCGAGAAGCCTTGCCGCCGAGGGTCTGGACGTTGCGGGCGATCCTGCGATCGGCTACACCGAAACGCATCAGGTCATCGTCAAGGTCGGCTACGCACAGGGCCCCGAGGTCGCCGAGCGTCTGGAGAGAAACAACATCGTCTGCAACTATCAGGCAACGCCTGAGGAAGAAGGCTTCACCGCCTCCGGCGCACTGCGCATGGGCGTCAATGAAATGACCCGCTTCGGCTTCGGCAAGGAAGAGTTCGCAAAGCTCGCTCACCTCATTGCCGAGTGCGTGAAGAACGGCACGGATGTCCGCGACGAAGTTGCAAGGTTCCGCGACGAATACACCGAGATGCGCTACTGCTTCACGGACAAGGAATTCGAAGATCTCCTGAACGTCTTTGCAAAGACCACCGGCATCTGAGCATGCAGCGCGGCAGGACGCCGCGTCACATAAAAATCAAAATCAATTCAATCACGACAGAAACAGTCAAACATTTTTAGGAGGATTATGTTATGAACTTTCCCACTGAACTGAAGTATTCCCGCGATCATGAATGGGTCAAAATGCTTTCTGACGGCACCGCGCTGGTCGGCATCTCCGACTTTGCACAGGATCAGCTCGGCGATCTCGTGTTCATCAACCTGCCCGCAGAGGGCGACAATGTCACCGCCGGCGAGGCCGCGTGCGACGTAGAGTCCGTCAAGGCCGTTTCCGACATCGTAAGCCCGCTTTCCGGCGTGGTGTGCGAGGTCAACGAGGCGCTGGCTGACGCTCCCGAGACCCTCAACGAGGATCCGTACGGCGCATGGATCTACAAGGTCGAGCAGATCACCGCAGAGGCGGAGCTTCTGGACGCCGACGAGTACGCGGCCTTCTGCGCGTCGGAGGGCTGAGATGGGTTCTTACGTTCCTACCACTTCGGCGGAGCGGGAGCAGATGTTGCAGAAGATCGGCGTCCATAGCATGGACGACCTCTACGCGGATGTGCCGCAGCAGATGCTGCTGCGGCGGCCGCTCGATCTTCCGCAGGGGCTGAGTGAGCTTGAGGTGCGCGAAAAGGTCACGGATCTTGCCGAAAAGAACCATGTGTTCAAGACCGTTCTGCGCGGCGCAGGCAGCTACCGCCACTTCATTCCCGCCGCCGTTCGCTCCGTCACATCCCGTGAGGAGCTTGTCACCTGCTACACGCCGTATCAGGCGGAGATCAGCCAGGGCGTTCTGCAGGGCACCTTTGAATTCCAGACCATGATCTGCGAGCTGACCGGCATGGACGTGGCGAACGCCTCGCACTATGACGGCGCGACGGCTGCTGCCGAGACGATCCCCATGTGCAAGGATCGCAAGCGCACGAAGGCGTTTGTCTCCGCCAGCGCCAATCCGCAGACCATCGAGGTCATGAAGACCTACTGCTTCGCCTCCGGAACGGAGCTGTCCGTGATCCCGGAGAAGGACGGACGGGTCGATCTGGACGCGCTGCGCGCTGCGCTCGGCGCAGACGCCGCCTGCTTCTACCTTCAGCAGCCGAACTTCTTCGGCCTGATCGAGGACGCCGGGACGGTGGGCGAGATCGTCCACGCGGCAGGTGCGAAGTTCGTGATGGGCGTCAACCCCATCGCCTGCGCGCTGCTGCCCACGCCGCGTGAGGAGGGTGCGGACATCGCAGTCGGCGACGGCCAGCCGCTCGGCCTTGACACGGCGTTCGGCGGCCCGTACCTCGGCTTTATGGCGACGACCTCCGCGCTCACGCGCAAGCTCCCGGGCCGTATCGTCGGCCAGACGACGGACGTGGACGGCAAGACCGGCTACGTGCTCACGCTCGCAGCGCGCGAGCAGCACATCCGCCGCGAAAAGGCGTCGTCCAACATCTGCTCCAACCAGGCGCTGTGCGCCTTCACCGCCGGTGTGTACATGGCGGCGATGGGCGAGAGCGGCATGAAGCAGTGCGCACGTCTGTGCGTTTCCAAGGCACATTATTTCGCCTCCGAGCTGGAAAAGGCCGGATGCCCGAGACTGCACGGCGGCGAGTTCTTCCACGAGTTTGCGACCAAGGCCACGCCGGAGCAGTGCGAGCGCATCCTGAGCGCACTGGCCGAGCGCAACATTCTCGGCGGCGCAGCCGTTGAGGGCGGCATCCTATGGTGCGTAACAGAGCTGGTATCGAAGCAGAAGCTGGACGAGGCGGCTGCGGCTGTGAAGGAGGTGCTCGGGGCATGAAGCTGATTTTTGAACAGGGCGCTGCCGGACATCACATGAGTCTGCTGCCGCAGTGCGACGTGCCGGAGTACACGCTCGCAAACGAGCGCACGGCGCAGCTGCGCCTGCCGCAGGTCAGCGAGAACGAGCTGACGCGGCACTATACGGCGCTTTGCAAGTGCATTCACGGTGTGAACGACGGATTCTATCCGCTCGGCTCCTGCACCATGAAGTATAACCCCAAGATCGACGAGGAAATGGCGGCGCTGCCGGGCTTTACGCAGCTGCACCCGCTGCAGCCGGTCGAAACGGCGCAGGGCGCGCTGGAGGCGCTGCATATGCTGGGCAGCGAGCTCGGCGAAGTGTTCGGCATGGATGCGGTCACGTTCCAGCCGGCTGCGGGCGCACACGGTGAGCTGACCGGCGTGCTGCTCATCAAGGCATATCACACCGAACGCGGCGATACTGCCAGAACGAAGATCATCGTTCCGGACTCTGCCCATGGCACGAACCCTGCCACGGCTGCCATGTGCGGCTATCAGGTCGTGAACATCCCCTCCGGCTCTGACGGCTGTGTCGATCTGGACGCGCTGCGCGCGGCAGTCGGCCCCGACACCGCGGGCCTGATGCTCACGAACCCGAATACCGTCGGCATCTTTGACAAGAACATTCTTCAGATCACGCAGATCGTCCACGAGGCGGGCGGCCTGTGCTATTACGACGGTGCGAACCTCAACGCAGTCATGGGTGTTGTCCGCCCCGGCGACATGGGCTTTGACTGCATCCACTCGAACCTCCACAAGACCTTCGCCACGCCGCACGGCGGCGGCGGCCCGGGCGCCGGTGCGGTCGGCTGCAAGGATTTCCTGCGCCGCTACATGCCGGGTCCGCTGGTCGTGGAAAAGGACGGGAAATTCGGCTTTGAGTATCCTGAAAAGTCCATCGGCCGCGTGAAGATGTTCTACGGCAACTTCGATGTGTGCATCAAGGCGCTGACCTATGTTCTGAGCCTTGGCCGCGAGGGCATTCCGGAGGCTGCAAAGAACGCCGTCCTGAACGCCAACTACATGATGGCATGTCTGAAGGACAAATTCGACATGGCATACGACCAGACCTGCATGCACGAGTTCGTCATGACGCTGGAAAAGCTCCACAAGGAGACGGGCGTTTCGGCGCTGGACGTTGCAAAGGGAATGCTGGACTTTGACCTGCATCCGCCCACAATGTACTTCCCGCTGATCGTCCACGAGGCGCTCATGGTCGAGCCCTGCGAGACCGAGAGCAAGCAGCTCATGGATGAGGTCTGCGACATTTACGGAAAGCTGCGCGACATGGCATACAGCGACCCTGATAGCCTGCATACCGCGCCGCACAACACCCCCGTCCGGCGTCTCGACGAGGTTGCCGCGGCGAGAAACATGATTCTTAGGTACGACTATACATGATCAAAAAACTGCAATATTTCATCGGCGCGGGAACCGACCCGCACAGAAACCTTGCCATCGAGGAATACCTGACCGATACGGTGCCTGAGGATACCTGTATCCTCTACCTCTGGCAGAACCGA
Source organism: uncultured Eubacteriales bacterium (assembly GCA_900548625.1). GTDB lineage: Bacteria > Bacillota > Clostridia > Oscillospirales > Oscillospiraceae > CAG-170. The sequence continues at coordinate 13,213 of URLO01000021.1, forward strand.
CACACCGTCGTCATCGGACGCAACCAGAATGCGTGGGCTGAGTGCCGCACGACAGAGCTGGAGCGCGACAGCGGCACGCTTGCGCGCCGCCTGTCGGGCGGAGGCGCGGTCTATCATGACATGGGAAACCTCAACTTCACGTTCTCCCTGCGCGAGGCCGATTACGACCTGCGGCGGCAGCAGAGCGTCATCGTCGAGGCCTGCCGTCTGCTCGGCATCCCGGCGGAGATCTCCGGCCGGAACGATATTCTGACGAACGGCTGCAAATTCTCCGGAAACTCATTTTATAACCATGCGGGCTGCGCATTCCACAACGGAACGCTGCTGGTGAGCGTGGATATGGCGAATCTCGGAAAGTACCTCACGCCCTCCAAGGCAAAGCTGGAGAGCAAGGGCGTGGCCTCCGTGCGTTCGCGCGTCATCAATCTGACCGAGCTTCGCCCGTCGCTGACGATCGCGGAGATGGCGCAGGCGATGGTGCAGGCGTTCGAGCACGTCTACGGCCTGACGGCGCAGGAGCTGCGCGAGTCGGACTTCGACGAGGCGGAGATCGCACGGCGCTACGAGCGCTTCCACAGCTATGACTGGATCTACGGCAAGACGTTCCCGCTGTCGTTTGCGTGCAGCGAGCGCTTTGCGTGGGGCGAGGTCACGCTGCGGCTGGCGGTCGAAAAGGGCGTGTGTACCGAGACGGCTGTTTACAGCGACTCGATGGACGCGGAATTTGCCTCTGCGCTGGAAAAGGCGCTGGTGGGAAGCCGCTTCACGGTGGACGCGCTGTGTGCGCGCATCCGCGCGGTGCCGGAGTGCGCGGCTTACGCGGCGGACCTCTGCGCGCTGATGGAAAAGCAGGAACTGTAACAGCAAAGGAGGCTCGATATGGAACAATTTGACGTACTGGTAATGGGCGGCGGCCCCGGCGGCTATCTTGCAGCCGAGCGCGCGGCGCAGGCGGGACTTTCCGTTGCGCTGATTGAAAAAAGAGCCCTTGGCGGCACTTGTCTCAACGAGGGCTGTGTTCCGACGAAGAGCCTTCTGTACTGCGCCAAGCAGTACGGTGCGGCCGCGGTGCACGGAAAAGCCTACGGCGTGCATACGGAAAATGTTGTGTTTTCCCATGAAGAAGCCGTTGCGCGGAAGAATCTGGTCGTAAAGCGCCTTGTGCGCGGCGTCGGCTCGACGATGAAGCTGCATCACGTGGCGGTCTACACCGCCGAGGGGCAGCTGCTCGGCAAAAATGCCGCGGGCCTGTTTGAGGTGCGCGCGGGGGATGCGCAGCTTTCTGCGAAGCAGCTCATTCTCGCGACCGGCTCCACAGCCGCCGTGCCCCCGATCGAGGGCGTGCAGGCGGGTCTGGCATCCGGCTTTGTGATGACGAACCGCGAGATCCTCGACCTGACCCAGCCCCCGAAGACGCTCTGCTGCATCGGCGGCGGCGTGATCGGGCTGGAAATGGCGTGCTATTTTGCCGCCATCGGCGTGAAGGTCGTCGTGGTGGAAATGCTGCCGAAGATCGCGGGCAACACGGACGCGGAGATCTGTGACCTGCTGATGAAGACGTACAAAAAGCAGGGTATGGAGTTCCATCTGAGCGCCGGTGTGCGTGAAATTCGTGAAAATGCCGTTATCTATGCGGACGCAGACGGCGTGCACGAGGTCGCGTGCGACCGTGTGCTGCTGGCGACCGGACGGCGCGCGATGACGCAGGGCTTCGGCCTTGAGACGCTCGGTGTCCGCACGGAGCGCGGCGCGATCGTCACGGACGAGCACATGCAGACGAATGTCCCCGGCGTCTACGCCGTGGGCGACTGCAACGGGCGGCTGATGCTCGCGCACGCCGCCTACCGGCAGGCTGAGGTCGCGGTGCATCACATCTGCGGCGTCAGCGACAGTGTCAGCGAGAGCATTGTGCCCTCCGTCATTTACACAACGCCGGAGGTCGCCTGCGTAGGACTGAACGAGGACGATGCACGCGCGACGGGACACAATATCCGTGTCGCGCGGGTGCCGATGCTCTACTCCGGACGCTTTGTTGCGGAGAACGACCGCGGCGACGGCTTCTGCAAGCTCGTCTATGACGCGGACGAGGACCGCCTTGCGGGCGTGCAGCTCATCGGCCCCTACGCCTCGGAGATGATCTACGGCGCGGCCATGATGCTTCAGCTCCGCCTGCCGCTGGAGCAGCTCAAAAAGATCGTTTTCCCGCATCCCACGGTCGCGGAGGTCATCCGCGAGGGGCTGTTCATGCTCTGAGCCGGGAAACACAAAACCAATTTACATTCGCCCCGGAGTGTGCAGACCGCCGCTCCGGGGCGTTTTGCGCGGTGGTGAAAACCTACGATCACCTTGACATTTTATCGCCCGAATTTTACAATTAAACCAGATAAGCGGAAAAGGAGAGAAAGCTATGGAGGAGGCAAAACGCTGCCCGCACTGCCTGGCGGAAAACACGCCGGACGCGGCAATATGCACGCGCTGCGGCGCGGAGATGGACGCGCAGAACGCGCCGCACCAGCTTCCGGTGGGTGCGCTGCTGGCCGGACGCTATCGCGTCGGCTGCTGCATCGGAGAGGGCGGCTTCGGCATCACCTACGCCGGGTGGGACGAGACGCTCGACATGAAGGTTGCCGTCAAGGAATACTATCCTGCCGGAAACGTCAACCGCTACAACACACAGTCGCTCTCTGTTGAGCCGACGAATGCGGAGAGCGGCGCTTTTTTCGAGCACGGCCGCACGCGCTTTCTGGACGAGGCGCGGACGCTGGCGAAATTTGCGTACTCGGCGAACATCGTCGGCGTGCGCGACTGCTTTTTTGAAAACAACACCGCCTACATCGTCATGGAATTTCTCGAGGGTGAAAGCCTGAGCCGGTATCTGCGCGAGCACGGCCCGATGCCGTTTGCGCAGGCGCTTGCGCTGCTCGACCCGGTCATGGCGGCGCTGGAGGGCATTCACGCAAAGGGCCTCATCCATCGCGACATCAGCCCGTCAAACCTGATGCTTCTGACGGACGGCGGGGTGAAGCTGCTCGATTTCGGGACAGCGCGCGGCGCAAGCCCTGTGGGAGAGCGGAGCCTTTCCGTGGTGCTCAAGCCCGGCTACGCGCCCGAGGAGCAGTACATCTCACACGGCGCGCAGGGACCGTGGAGCGACGTCTACGCCATGTCCGCCACGCTCTATCGCATGATCACCGGCAGAGCGCCGGAAAACGCGCTCAACCGCATGCCGTCAGACCCGCTGCCTGCGCCGAGTGCGCTGGGCGCGGACATTCCGCCGGCGCAGGAGCGGGCGCTGCTGCACGGTATGGCCGTCCATGCCTCAAGCCGCATCCAAAGCATGGCGGCGCTGCGCGCGGTGCTCCGCGATGGCGAGGCTGCGCCGGTGAACGAGCCGGAGGAGGACGAAAAAACGCTCTATAGCCCGCAGGCGGCGAAGTCTGCCGTACCGGAATATACGCCGCGTGCCGTCTCTGCGGAAACCGAGAGGACAGAGCGGAAAACGGCTCATGAGCCGGAAAAACCGGCGAGAACCGCCGTGCAGGATGTGCCGCCGCAGCCGGAGGCGGCGGCAGCAGGAACGGTGGGAACGCCGCTGGTGCCGAGAGGCGAAAAAAAGAGCCGGGAAATGGCTTCGCACGCAAAGAAAACGGGAAAGAAAAAGAAGAAAACCGGCTGGATCGCGCTGGCGGTGGTTCTGTGCGCGCTGATTGCAGGCGCGATTGTGTTCTATGACGCCGCCCGCGCGCCGAGGCGGGATGAACTCAGCAAGCGCTATCAGGATCAGACCATCACGGCGTCCATGATGAAAACGCTGGCGCGGGACAGAAAAAAGGAGTTTGTCACGTTCAGGGACTGCTCCTTTGAGGACGGGGCGCTGGAGGCGCTGGCCAAATCCAAATCCGTTCTCACCATTTCATTTGATCAATGCAGCGGCATTGAGACGCTGGCGCCGCTGGCGGAGCTGACGTCGCTGGATACTTTGTATTATGATGGGGAAGTCTCCGAAGGCGAACCGGCCGGAACGCTCAACGGCGAGAAAATGTTCCCGGTAGAGATGAACTGCCAGAGTATTGCATTGACCGGATGGAAGCTGGAAGGCGGACTTTCCTTCCTGAAAAATTTCCAGAATACACAGAGCCTCACATTCATAAGATGCCCCGGCATGGACAGGCTTCCGGAAATGGAGAGCCTGAAGTCTTTCCGCATATTTCACTGCGATATGAGCGGCTGCGACCTGTCCGCGCTGCAGAAGAGTACGCAGCTGAAAAATGTAATTATGAATGACTGCAGCCTTAAAAATATTGATTTTCTTGCGGATTGCGGCAACCTTAAGGATCTGGAGCTTGACGAGAATGCAATCACGTCGCTGCGGCCGCTGAGCGGCTGCGCGAATCTGGAAACACTCTCTGCCAGCTCCAACCAGATCACCTCGCTGGAGGGACTGGAGGACAAAACGCTGCTGTGCACACTACAGCTGAACAACAATCAGATCAGCGACCTGACGCCACTGACGCATGACACGGAGCTTGGCACGCTGGAACTGGCAAACAACAACGTCTCCGACCTGACGCCGCTGTCGGACATGACGGAGCTGACATGGCTTGAGCTTCAAAACAATTCTGTCAGCGACCTCCGCCCGCTGGCGGGCAATGAGCGGATGCGTTATATGTATCTGGCAAACAACCAGCTTACAAGCTTTGACGGCTGTGAAAATATGATTGAGCTCAAAGTAATCCGCGCGGCACACAATCAGATCGAAAATCTGGACGGCCTTGTCAATGTGACGCAGCTTGAGGATATTTCACTTTCCGACAATAAGCTGACAGACATTTCCCTGCTGGCCAAGAGCGCCGGAAAGCTGGAGTTCGTGGGAATTGACAGCAACGACATCAGCGATATCTCCGCGCTGGCGGGAAATCCGGAAATGGATATTCTGCTGATGGAGAACAACCATATCTCCGATATTTCCGCGCTGGCGGGCATGAGCAAGCTGAAATATCTCTCGGCTTATCACAATGAGATCACGGACATCACGGTGCTTGGCGACTGCAAGTCGCTGTACTATGTCGATCTCGGTGAGAATCAGATCGCGGATATTTCACCGCTGGTCGCCTCGGCGGTCGGCAATCGCATACTGCTGCTGCAGAATAACTGCATTACCGACATTTCCACGCTTTACCGGGATACAGATTACGTGTATCTTTCGCTGTACGGAAACGCCATCGAGGATTATTCCATTTTGCGGGAGCTGACGAATATCGACTTCATATGGGATACGCTGATCGTTTCCTGGGAAGAGGACATGAACATCGAGGATATCGGAGCAAGTCCCTACGCACAGAGAATCACTTTTGTGGATACGCCGAAGGACAAGCAGGCAGATATTATCAGGACGTGCAATGAGACGAAAAGGAACCTTGATTTGAGCGGAGCCAATAATAAACCGGCGTTTTTAACCAAAGAAGAGACGGACGCAAAGATCCAGGAAGTGCGGCAGACGTTCCGAAAGGAACAGAAGGCAGACCGGTAAACACGGAAAAGGGAGAAGAAATGGAAGAAAAAACAGTATATCGCGTACCGCAGCGGCGCGCGCCGAAGCTCTGCGTCTACGCAGGCGGCGCGATGCGCGAGTGGATGCTGGAGGGCACACAGACGCTCGGCCGGACCGTCAGGGCAGCCAAGCCTGCGCTGGCGCTGCCGCAGCGCGCGGTCTCCCGCGCACACGGCCTGTTCGTGACCGACGCCGGCGGCTGCCGCTATCAGGACGTAGGCAGCACCAACGGCACGCTGCTCAACGGGGCGATGCTTGCGCCGCGGAGGCCGTATCTGCTGAAGGACGGCGATGTGCTGCGCATCCATGCGGGCGGAGACGAGGCAAACGAGATGGACGTGGTGATGATCTACACCACGAGCTGGCACGACGGTACGGTCTGGAAAAAGCAGCCGCTGGACGAGCGTATGGCGGAGATCGTGGTGGGCAGGACGGAGGGGCTGGCGCTCCATGACGGAGCGGTCTCGCGCCGCCATGCATCGTTCTTCCGCGCGGCGCGCGGCTGGGCGATCATCGACCATGAGAGCCTGAACGGCGTGACGCGCAACGGCCGCCGCCTGACACAGCCGGAGTATTTGCAGCCGATGGATGTGGTGCGCATTGCGGACTTTGATTTCCTGTTCACGGGCGATGCGCTCTACTGGCAGGCGGAGGAGCAGCCGGCTCCGGCCGTGATCCCGACCCCGCCTGCGCCGCGAGCCGAGCCGGGGCTGAGCATCGACATTGAGGAGCGGAGCGTCATCAGCCGCCTGAAAAAGAAGATGCTGCTCAAGGACATCCGGCTCGACATTCCCATGTCCAGCATGGTGCTGATCCTCGGCGGCTCCGGCGCGGGCAAGACCACGTTTATGAACGCCGTCATGGGCTATGAGCAGGCAAAGGGCACCATCCGCTACCGCGGAACGGATATTTACGAGGAATACGAGCAAATGAAGTACGAGATCGGCTATGTCCCACAGCAGGATCTGGTACGGGAAAACGACACGGTCTACGCCACGCTCCGAAACGCCGCCGAGATGCGGATGCCCGCCTCCTGCAGTGAGGAGGCGTATGCCGCGCGTGTGGACGAGACGCTCCGGGTGATGGGTCTTGAGCGCGAGAAGGACTCCTACGTCGGAAAGCTCAGCGGCGGCCAGCGCAAGCGGCTGAGCATCGCGGTGGAATACGTCGGCTCGCCGGCGCTGTTCTTCCTTGACGAGCCGGACTCCGGCCTCGACGGGACGATGGCGCGGGCGCTGATGGAAAATCTGCGCCGGATCGCAGATTCCGGCAAGATCGTCATGGTCATCTCGCACAGCCCCGACCGCGCGTTCGAGCTGTTCGATCAGGTGGTCGTGCTGGCAAAGGATTCGCGCGACGACTGCGGCCATCTGGTCTTTTCCGGCGCGCCGAAGGACGCCTGCCGCTTCTTCGAGGTAGACAGTCTTGAGAAGATCGTCCGCCGCATCAACCGCCGCGACGAGGGCGGCGAGGGTCTGGCAGACCGCTATATCCGAAAATTTGAATCAGGAGGCGCGCGATGAACGAAAATCGGATCTCAGCAGGCGGCCAGATACGGATCTACGCCGGAAAGTGCTTCCGCCTGTTCTGGAGCGAGAAGCAGTGGAAAAAGCTCATTTCCACGCTCATCATCATGGGAATCATTTCTCTGGTCACGGGCGATAAGATGTTCAAGGAGTATCCCGCGACGAAAAACGGCGCGTTCGCTGTGATCTGCGCCTGCATCTGGGTGGGACTGTTCAATTCCATCCAGTCCATCTGCCGCGAACGCGCGATCATCAAGCGCGAGCACCGGACGGGCCTGCGCCTTCCGTCCTATGTGATGGCGCATGTTTTGTACGAGCTGGCGCTCTGCGCCATTGAGGCGGTGATCGTGCTGACCATCGTCTTTCTCCGCAATGCCGATCATTTGCCGGACTCCGGCATCATCGGGCCGCGCGTTGTGGACATGTATATCTCCTTCCTTCTGATTATTTTTGCCTCCGATCTCATTGCCATGCTCGTCTCATGCATCGTGAAAAACGAAAACGAGGCCATGACGGTCATGCCGTTCGTGCTGATCGTGCAGCTCGTCATGTCGGGCGCGGTGTTTGAGCTGAGCGGCGTGACGGAGCTGATCTCCAAATTCACCATCAGCCGCTGGGGGCTCGATGCCATCGGCTCCATCGCCTGCACGACCTTTGCGGTATCCAGCGGCGCGATGTTTGCCGGTGCGGGCGGCTGGAAAAATGAGTCGGACAATCTGCTCAAGTGCTGGCTGCTGCTGCTCGCCTTCTGCGCGGCGTATACACTTTTGGCGATGCTGGCGCTCAAGAGCGTAGACCGGGACAAGCGATGAGCACAGTCTGTGCGGGACGGCCTTCCGTCCCGCACATTTTTATTGCAGAGCGGATGCAAAAAGGGAGAAAGTATGTTATACTAAACCCGAATATGCACTTTGGAGGGAAACGTATGAGCAGAGCGGATGAAATCTATATCCAGACGTGCCGCGACATACTGGAAAACGGCGTCTGGGACACCGACCGGGCGGTGCGGCCGCACTGGGAGGACGGTGCGCCTGCGCATACCGTCAAGAAATTCTGCGTGGTGAACCGCTATGACCTGCGGGAGGAATTCCCGATCATGACGCTTCGCAGAACCTATTACCGCTCCTGTATTCAGGAGCTGCTGTGGATCTGGCAGAAAAAGTCCAACCGCATCAGCGAGCTTGGCAGCCACATCTGGGACAGCTGGGCACGTGAGGACGGCACCATCGGCAAGGCCTACGGCTATCAGCTCGGGGTCAAGCACGTCTATCCCGAGGGCATGTTCGATCAGGTCGATCGCGTGCTCTATGCGCTTCGCCACGATCCGGCATCCCGCCGCATTCTGACGAGCCTCTACAACCACCACGATCTGCATGAGATGGCGCTGGCTCCGTGTGCGTATTCCATGACGTTCAATGTCAGCGGCAACACGCTGAACGCGATCCTCAACCAGCGCAGTCAGGACATGCTGACGGCAAACAACTGGAATGTGGTGCAGTATGCGGTGCTGGTGCACATGATGGCGCAGGTCTCCGGGCTGGAGGCGGGCGAGCTGGTACACGTCATCGCCGACTGCCATATCTACGACCGGCATGTGCCGCTGGTGGAAAAAATGCTGGAAAATCCGAGCTATCCTGCGCCGAAATTCGTGATGGACAAGGCCGTGACGGATTTTTACGACTTTACAGTTGACAGCTTCCGGATGGAGGACTACCGCTTTGCGCCGTTTGACGAGAAGATCCCCGTTGCGATTTGAGGTGTGAGATGGAACTGATCGTAAATGTGACGAAAAACTGGGGCATCGGCTTTGAAAACCGGCTGCTGGTCTCCATTTCTGCCGATCTTCGCCGCTTCCGGCAGCTCACCGAGGGAAAGACCGTCATCCTCGGGCGCAAGACGCTGGAGACCTTTCCTGGCGGAAGGCCGCTCAAAAACCGGCGCAACATCCTCCTGACGGCAAATCCGGCGCTCCGCGTGGACGGAGCGGACATTGTCCATTCGGAGGAGGCGCTTTTTGCACGTTTGCGCACGCTCCCGCGGGAGACGCTTTGCGTCATCGGCGGCGCGAGCGTTTACCGGATGCTTCTGCCGTACTGCGACGCGGCGCGTGTGACAAAGACGGAGACCGTGTGTGAGGCAGACGCATTTTTCCCGGATCTTGACGGGATGGAAAACTGGAAGATCACCGAATGCTCCGATGTGCAGGAGGAAAACGGCATACGATTCCAGTATATTGATTATGTCAACTTAACGCCGCAGGAATTCCCAACGGCGTAATTCAGAACGAAGGATAGAGATATGGAACAGAATTTGACTTTCAGCGACCTTGGGCTTTCAAACGAGATCCTTCAGGCGCTGGAACAGAAGGGATACGGATATCCCACAAGGATCCAGCAGGAGGCGATCCCGCCGCTGATGGAGTGGAAGGACGTCATCGCAAAGGCGCCCACCGGAACGGGCAAGACCTTTGCCTTCGGCATCCCGATGATCGAGCACATCGACCCCGACGCGCAGGAGCTTCAGGGGCTTATCCTCGCGCCGACGCGCGAGCTTGCCATCCAGATCGGAGACGAGCTGCGCGGCCTTCTGACGTTTTCCAAGAACATCCGCGTGGCCGTGGTCTACGGCGGCGCGAAGATCGAGACGCAGATCAAGCAGCTTCAGAAATGCCCGCAGATCGTCGTTGCCACGCCGGGACGGCTCATGGACCACTATAAGCGCAAGACGCTCCGGCTCGACAAGATCCGGACGGTCATCCTCGATGAGGCGGACCGTATGCTCGACATGGGCTTTTTCGACGATGTGACGAAGATCATTGAAAAGATCAGGAACCGCCGCAACCTCGGCCTGTTCTCCGCGACCATCTCGCAGGAGGTCATGACCGTCTCGTGGATGTATCAGCGCGACGAGGTCGAGATTACCGTGAAGCCGGACGCGGAAAACCGTCCCGACATCACGCAGTATTCCATCACCGTCTCGCCGCTGGAAAAGATCAGCACGGTCTTGCAGCTTTTGCGGACGATGGCATTTGAGCGGACGATCATTTTCTGCAACACAAAGGTCATGTGCCAGCACCTCTGCGACGATCTTCGCCGCGCGGGCGTGGCCGTTGACTGCATCCACGGCGACATCCCGCAGCAAAAGCGCGAAAAGACGATGCGCACCTACAAGGAGGGCAGGCTCCCCGTGCTGATCGCGACGGACGTGGCCTCCCGCGGCATCGACGTGGACGACGTGGACTGCGTCATCAACTACGACCTGCCGATGGAGAACGAATATTATATCCACCGCATCGGCAGAACGGGTCGCGCAAAGAAGAAGGGCGTCGCCATTTCGATCATCGGCTCGGTGGCGGAGCAGGCGAAGCTCGACGAGATCGCAAAATATTCGCACTACAGCGTCCAGCGCGTCAAGTTCCTCGAGGACGGTACGCTGGTCGAGGAGGAGATCAGAAAGCCGAAGCCGGCGCCCCGCCGGAGATTCCGTTGACGGCGGCGGAGCGCGGCGTCCTGCTCCTGTGTGCCTCGCTCGGCGGCACGGAGCGGCCGCTGAGCATGGCGCAGTTCCGTGAGCTGTCGCTGCGCGCGCAGGCGCACGGCGTTCCGCAGGGCGATCTGAGCGCAGAGCTGACATGCCGCGATGTGGAGCGCCTCGGCTGCGACGCGGAGCAGGCGCAGCACATCGTCCGCCTTCTTTCGCGCGAGCGCGCGCTGGAGGAGAGCCTGATCGCGGCAGAGCGCCGCGGCATTGTGCCGCTGACGCGCATCACGGCGGCATATCCTGTGCCGCTGGCGCGGAAGCTCTCCGTCTCCTGCCCGCCGGTGCTGTTTGCAAAGGGAGACCTGCTTCTGATGCGGCGCGAGTGCGTGTCGCTGGTCGGCTCGCGTGAGCTGGGCGCGCGCGGACGCGCGTTTGCCCGCCAAGTCGGCCGCCTCGCCGCCGAGGAGGGGCTGACGCTCGTTTCGGGAGGAGCCGCCGGCGCGGACAGCGAGGCGCAGGAGGCCTGTCTGACGGCGGGCGGCAGCGTGATCGTATTCACGCCCGGACAGCTGGCGGAGCTGCCCGCGCGGCGCAATGTGCTTTTTCTTTCAGAGGGCGGCTGGACGCTGCCCTTTTCTGCTACGCGCGCGCTGAGCCGCAACCGCCTCATCCACGCGATGGGCGAAAAAACGCTGGTTGCACAGACGGGCTTCGGCTCCGGCGGGACGTGGAGCGGGACGCTTGACAATCTGCGCCATGGCTGGAGCACCGTCTTTGTTCACGATGACGGGAGCATGGGCGCGGCGGCGCGCATCGCGCGCGGCGCAGAGCCGGTCGCGGCGCTTACGAGTCTGCGGGCGCTGGAACCGGCGCAGGCGCGCTTTTGCCAGAGCGTCCGCCATCCGATGCACACAGAGGACCTCTAGGGTATATCTGAAAACTCCCATTCAGTTTTCAGATACACCCTAAAAAACAAGGAGGGAAACGCCATGAAAAAGATCTCCGCGCGCATGTGGGCGACGCTGATCCTGATCGGCTTTGTCGGTCAGCTTGCGTGGACCATCGAGAACATGTATTTTAACGTCTTTCTGTACAACACCATCTCCACCGATCCGCGCCATATCTCGGCGATGGTGGGGTGGAGCGCGGCAGCCGCCACGCTGACAACGCTTTTGATGGGTGCGCTTTCAGACCGCGTTGGGAAGCGAAAGCTGTTCATCTGCGGCGGCTACATCCTCTGGGGCGCCTCCACGGCGGCGTTCGGCCTGATTACGGTGGAAAACGCGGCAAGGCTCTTTCCGGCGGTGCAGGCCACGACCGCGGCGGCAGCGATGGTCGTTGTGCTCGACTGCGTGATGACCTTCTTCGGCTCCACGGCGAACGATGCGGCCTTCAACGCCTACATCACCGATGCAGTCGATTCGGAAAACCGCGGAAAGACCGAGTCGGTGCTTGCTGTTTTGCCGCTCATCGCCATGCTGGTGATCTTCGGTGCGTTTGACGGCATGACACAGCGCGGCGAGTGGCGGAAATTCTTCGCCATTTTCGGCGGAGCCGTCACGCTGACGGGGCTGGCTGCCTGCGCACTGATGCCGGAGCCGAAGCTCACACCGCACAGCGAGCCGTATCTCAAAAATCTGGTCTACGGCCTGCGCCCCTCGGTCGTGCAGGAGCATGCGGCGCTCTATCGGGCATTTGCGGCGTTTTGCGTGTTCTCCGTCGCGGTGCAGGTCTTTTTTCCATATCTCATCATCTATATCCAGAATTATCTGAGACTTGACAATTACGCCGTTGTGCTCGGCGTGGTGCTCATTGTGGCGTCTGCGGTCAGCGTTGCCGCCGGTAAGACGATCGACCGTGTCGGAAAGCTGCGCTTTGCGCTTCCGGCAGCGCTGGTCATGCTGCTTGGACTGGCGGGAATGTATTTCGCACGCGGCATGGCGGCGGTCATCGCGGCGGGCTGCGTCATGATGTCGGGCTATATGCTCGTCACGGCGGCGCTCTCCGGGCTGATCCGCGACCTGACGCCGGAGGGAAAGGCCGGGCATTTTCAGGGCATCCGCATGATCTTCGGCGTGCTGCTGCCGATGATCCTCGGCCCTGCCATCGGCGCGGCGGTCATCCGAAGCTCTGACAGCACCTATGTGGAGCTTGGCGTGACAAAGACCGTGCCGACGCCTGCGATTTTTCTTGCGGCAGCGGCGCTGCTGGCGCTGAGCGTGCCGTTTGTACTGGCGCTCAAGCGGCGGATGGCAGCAGGGGAGGAACGCGTATGAAAACGATCTGGGGCGAAACGCTCGACCCGAACGCCGTTTTGCAGGAATATCCGCGCCCGCAGATGGTGCGCTGGAGCTACCGGAACCTGAACGGCCTCTGGGACTACGCCATCACGGACGCGGCGGCTCCGCCGGAGCGCTGGGACGGAGAGATCCTGGTGCCGTTTTCGCCGGAGGCTCCGCTTTCCGGCGTCGGGCGGACGCTGCTTCCGGGGCAGACGCTCTGGTACCGGCGCACGCTTGCGGAGCAGCCGCGCGAGGGAGCGCGTCTGCTGCTGCATTTCGGCGCGGCGGATCAGGAGTGTACGGTCTATCTCAACAAACGGCGCGTGGGCGCGCACGTGGGCGGCTATACAGCGTTCGCCGTGGACGTGACCGACGCGCTGGCAGAGGAAAACGAACTGCTGGTCGCGGTGCGTGACGGCACGGACACGAATGCGCTCTCGCGCGGCAAGCAGAAAACAAAACGCGGCGGCATCTGGTATACGCCGCAGAGCGGCCTGTGGCAGACGGTCTGGGCGGAGTGGGTGCCGGAGCGATATATCACGGGTCTTCGCATCACGCCGGACGCGGCGAATGCCTGCGTGCGGGTCGAGGTGCAGTCGGACTATGACGGCGCGTGCTACCTGCACTTTGCGGGGCGGCGCATCGGCGGCTTTACGAACCGCGAGACGGTCATCCGCGTGAAGGACGCGGAGCTGTGGTCGCCGGAGCATCCGAAGCTCTATGCATTTGAAGCCGAGCTCGGCAGCGACCGCGTGAAAAGCTACTTCGCCCTGCGCGATGTGGCCGTTGGGAAGGATGCGCAGGGCCGCCCGTGCCTGATGCTGAACGGAAAGCCGTATTATCACTGCGGCGTGCTCGATCAGGGCTATTATCCGGACGGACTGTATACCGCGCCCAGCGATGCGGCGATGATCTACGACATCACGCTGATGAAGCGCATGGGCTTCAACATGCTGCGAAAGCACATCAAGGTGGAGCCGATGCGGTGGTACTATCACTGCGACCGGCTCGGAATGCTGGTGTGGCAGGACATGATAAACGGCGGCGGGGCGTACAAGCTCCTGACCGTCTCTGCGCCGCTGTTTACGCACAGGCATCACAGCGACCGCAACTACCGCCGCTTTGCGCGGACAGATGCGGACGGGCGCGCGGCGTATTACACGGAGCTTTCGGAAATGGTTCGCCAGCTTTACAACTGCCCGTGCATCGTCATGTGGGTGCCGTTCAACGAGGGCTGGGGACAGTTTGACGCGGCGGAGGCCGTCCGGCGCATCGAGGAGATCGACAAAACGCGGACGATCGACCACGCCAGCGGCTGGCACGACCAGAAGCTCGGCGCGATCCAGAGCCTGCACGTCTATTTCTACGCCTATCACTTCCGGCCGGACAAGCTCGGCAGGGCCGTGGTGCTCTCGGAGTTCGGCGGCTATCAGCTCCCCATTGAGGGCCACACCTGGAACGGCGCGAATTTTGGCTATAAGGGGTATCGGACGAAGGAGGCACTGGCGGCGGCATACAGGCGGCTGTATGAGCGGCAGATCCTGCCCGCGCGGCAGAAGGGCCTTGCGGCGAGTGTCTACACACAGCTTTCCGATGTGGAGGACGAGGTCAACGGCTTTGTCACATACGACCGGAGGGTCAAAAAGCTGGACGCGGAATCGGTGCGGGCGCTTCATGAGCGCCTGATCGCAGGAAAACCCTGATTTTTGTGCCGACCGGCGGCAAGAAATGCGCCCGCACGGCTGTGCGGGCGCAAAATAAAACCGGATGACAGAGCTATTTTCGTTTTTTTACAAAAAGGGCTTGACATTTTTCTATCTTATGCTATAATAAGCGAGCTGTTTGAGAAAACATGCTGCTGTAGCTCAGTCGGTAGAGCGCGTCATTGGTAATGACGAGGTCGGCAGTTCGAATCTGCCCAGCAGCTCCAGAAAAATCCTTGAAACCACATGGTTTCAAGGATTTTTTCTATCTTCTGCAAAGCATGTTTTTTCGAGGCTTCCAACAAAACCTTGCGCCTGCGTTACACGGCGGCAAGCAGCCTGCCGTCGCGCATATTGAGGCAGACGTCAGCCGCGGCGGCGACCTCCGGGTCATGGGTGACGACGATGACGCAGCGGCCCTCATCGTGGGCGAGGCTCAGGAGAATGTCAACGATGTTGCGGCTGTTTTCGCTGTCCAGATTGCCGGTCGGCTCGTCCGCGAGGATCAGCTCCGTACCCGACGCCAGCGCCCGTGCGATGGCCACGCGCTGCTGCTCACCGCCGGAGAGCATATTCGGCATCCGCGTGAGCTGCTCCGGCGTCAGACCGACGCGTGCAAGCATCTGCCGCGCGATCTCGTCCGCCTCTTTTTTCGGCATTTTCTTCACATAGAGCGGATATGCTGCATTTTCAAGCACCGTAAGGTGATAAAACAAATTGAAATTCTGATAGATGACCGAAACGTGCTCCAACCGGTATGCGTCGCGGTCAAGGTCTGCGGTGGAGCTGCCGTCAAACTCGATCGTGCCGCCGGCGGGAACGTCCAGACCCGCCAGCAGGGACAAAAACGTCGTTTTGCCGCAGCCCGACGCACCGACAACGGCGTAGACCCGTCCCGGCTCAAACACGCAGCTCACGCCGTTGACCGCCCGCACGACTTGCAGCTTTGTGCGGTATTCGTAGCGCACGTTTTTTGCTTCCAAACGTTCCATACTCAATCCTCCGTTTTCATCAGTTTCATTACGTTGACGCCGGCAACCATGCAGCACGCCATGGCCGCGCCGAGCAGGAACAGCCCCAGCAGCAGTCCTGCGCTTTTGACGGCGGCAGGGGGATAACCGCCCTCAAGCGCAAACGCGACGCCTGCGCCGATTGCCGCGCCGAGCAGCGCCAGCAGCAGCTCCTCGCTGAACACCTGCCAGAAGATGCTGTGTTTTTTCCGGCCGATGCAGCGCATGACCGCAAATTCGCGCCTGCGGCTGCGCGTGGTGAGGTACGTCGCGAGGAAGCCAACGCCCGCGAACAGCGCCAGCAAAATCGGCAGCAGCAGGCGCAGCGTCTTGAGATTCGACTCAAACTCGTGTACCGAGGCGATGAATTCCGCGTCGTTGATGATCACGCCGTAGGTTTTCCAATCGGGCTGATTTGTCAGCATCGGCACGACAAAGGTTTTGTAAAGCTCTTCTTTGCATGCCTCCAGCCGTGCGTTGTCCCGAATGTCAAACGAACAGGAGTCAACGAAAAAGTTCTCTGTCAGTCCGTCTGTCATGGTCACATAAAACGGGCACCAGATCGTCGCACCCGTCTGTCCGCTGACCGTGCCGACGATTTTCAGCGTGACCCGTCTGCCAAGATAGTCGATTGTGACAGCAGGGGAGCCGTCCGCGTCCTGCCCCGCTGTCTGGAGAAGATTTTCCGGCACGATGCAGACGCGCTCCGTGCCGAGGAACACATCCTCCGACCAGCCGGGGAAGAATGTGACCTTGGCGCCGGAGACCGGGTCGAGCACGCTGTCCGAGGCAAGGCGCAGAATGCGGCAGAGCGTCGTGTCTGCCGGACTTTGCAGGGGCCGGGAAGCCTTGGCACGGACATTCTTCGCGGCCTCGTCCGCGTAGCAGCCGCGCTCGTGGCGATAGCCCATCAGCATATCGACAAAGGCGCTGTTCATGCCGAGCCGATCACTGGACGCGCCCTGCGCGTTGGTGACGACGCAGCGGATCGGCGTGTTTTCGATCATATCCGCCATGGAGCGCTCCTGGCGCAGCGCAAGATTTTGCAGCAGCGCTGCTGAGAACACGCCCAGTGCTGCCAGAAGCAGGAGCAGCAAGCTGACGCCTCTGCGCCGCCAGAGCACGGCCAGCGTCATCCGCCGCAGGGCGGAACCGGTTTTCTTCATCATACATTCCTCCCTGCCTTTATTTTTTCTGCATCAGGTTTTGTCTCGAGGTCGCAAGCGTGCAGAGCAGCGCAGCAGCCAGCAGCAGGACGGTCTGGGCGGCGACGGAGAGGAGAAGCACAGACGGCTGAAGGGCGATGCTGCCCGAAAGGACGCGCCGTGTGACCGCGCCGTACAGCCCTGCGGCTGCGGCTGCGCCCAAAGCGGCGGCGGAAACGATCAGGACAATGCTTGCGCCATACCGCTGCCGCCGGACGATACCGGCCTGAAGCCCCAGAAGCCGCAGCTTCCTTGCGGGGTCTGCCGTCTGCCGCAAAAACAGGAAGAAGAACAGCGCCGTAACCAGCACGAACAGCGCACTGCTGATGAGCGTCATCCGCATGGCGTTTGCGTGCATCACATCAAGCGTCTCCGCCAGCATATTATAGTTCTGGTCAAAATAAGCGAACAGCTCGCCGTGGCCGCGCGCCTCCAGCGCCGCCTCGAAGGTGTCCGCCCCGCCGTTTTCCAGAATTGCGGAGTACAGCGGGGTGCAGCGAATGTCCTCATAGAGCGCGGCGTTCGGGACGGAGGACTTGGGGGCAAAAATCGCGTTTGCCGAGAAGGAATGCTCGCCTGACGCGAATTCCGGTGCGGCATAAATACCGACGATTTTATAGTCCTTTTTGATGTTCAGCCGGTTTTCCTCCTTGCACGGCTCGTATACGTTATAAGTGACCGGAACGCCAAAGAGCTTCCCCTCTATGCCGGGCGTTGTGCCCATCTGCGCCTGATAGAGCTCCAATTCGATGCTGTCCCCGACAGACAGCCCGTTTTTCAGTGCATAGGCGGCGCTGACGAGGCAGACATTGCTGCCGTTTACATAGTCGGCAGACTCAAGCCCGCGGCCTTCAAAGATGGAGGCGTTGTCGTTGTTGAACCAGAGAATACTTTCCGAGTTGTCCGTCAGAATGAGGTTTGCGCTTTCATAATTTGTCCGGCACATCGGTATGATCGTGTCGCGCCAAAGCGCCCCCGCATCGCTGTGCAGAAAGGCCTCGACATCGCCCGTATACTCTGCACAGTAGGGCAGACTGTCCTCCTCCACGCACCAGCTGAAAACTCCATCGGCACCCTGGAGGTACGCAAGGGAGCGCAGAAAGCCCTCAATGCGCATTGCGCCCGGCTGCGTGTTGATATGACTGGCGGACACAGGGATCGTAGGCCGCAGATACCAAAGCCCCGGCGAGGAATATTCAAATGTATGCTCCCCGTTCTCGTCCGTGGTCATTGTGAGGTTGCCGTCGGGGTGGATACAGCCGAACAGGAGATAGGTCTTTCCTTTTTCAAACGGGAGTCTGCCGTCAGAGGGGTATGGGCCGGCGAAATGAACGGTCTCTATCGGCGGCAGAATGTCCGCATAGGCCGGAAACAGGCAAAGGACCGATTCCAGCGAGAATTCTGCGAGTATATCCCGGCTCACACACTCCTCGGAGCCGGCAATGCCGCCGGTCTCGTCGAGCAGCAGCCGGCTTTGCGTACCTTCAAGCTCGAGCACCTCCGTGCAGCGCACCGCCAGAACGGCCAGGTCCCGACTGAAAAAATCATAGGAATAATTAGAAAATTCGTCCTTTTCATAGGCGGATACGGATGTACAGCCTTTCACATGCGCGTTCAGCAGCGCTCTGCGATCCTCGGCGAGCAGACCGGGGAGCCGCGGCGTCTGCTGCAAAAGAGGAACCGGCGCAGTGCTGTCCTCCTGACTGAAAGCGAATCTCCAGGGGCTTCCCTCTACCGGCACGGCGATGGTCGTGTACTGCCCGCTGACGCCGCGGATCTGCCTGCGAACAGCCGTCAGCGCCGAAAAACCGATCGACAGAAAGGCGATGACTGCCGCCAACAGGATGGCAAGCAGCGAGAATAAGACCGCTCGCCGCCGAAGCTGTGTTAAAAATACATTCACGGTGATACCTCCTGCCTTGTGCGCCGGGCACATGTTTTTGAAGCTTCTTTTGGTGCATCTATTGACGCAATGCTCCCTTTTTCTTCTTTTGTTTAATATTGTAACGTATTAACGTGGAAAAAGGAACACAGTTTCGACAGAATAATAAATTTTGTGGGTGAGTACAATTTTTTTCAAGTAAAAATGTGTAAAATGTATAGCGCCGCGGCCATTTCCAGATCTGATACTAAAACCTGTTTGAAATCGTTAAAAGATTTCTGAGGATAAATTGTGCCAGAAAAGGCAGATGACGCAGCTG